>JAGIBE010000001.1 GCA_017744495.1 Caulobacter sp.
GGAGCGTCGTCCTTGACTCGGCCGGACGCCAGAGCTCCGATCCACCAAGGGTTTAGGGTGAGGCTTCATCCGCGCGGGCGGATGAAGGCAGCCACCAACCGACGTCGGAAGCTTCCGCGAAGGGTGGTTAGCTGCCCCTCTGTTCGCTATGGTCGGCTCTCAGGTGCTTCAGCATGCTCACCGTGGGCACGGACGGTAGCTCTGGATGGTTCACACCACTACACGCGACCTGGGGCGGCTGCGCAATGAAGAAGCGAACGATTATCGTATTTGCAATATTGATAGATATCGCCATTCTTCTCTTTGCTGCGCATCGCGTCGCAATTGTAGTTGGGCTTTATAGCATCGGCTTCTCTTCAGAGCCGATAGCATTCTATATGGAATGCCTGCCCTTGGCGCTTTCATTAATTCTGCTGATCTTCTTGACCTGGAAGCTCTTGGTGGATCCGCGGCGACAGTGAGCCCTAGCCGCGCTCCCAATCACCGCCGGCCGACCCTTCCAAGGTCCGCCATGGGTCGTAAACAGACCCCCATCACTCCCTTCTCAGCCTGCTTTTCACGACCCCGGCCGAGCCGGTGGCGAAAGCGGCCTTGACCGTGGCGCGTGAAGCGGGCTTTCAGGCTGGGACATGACTCCGCTTCCGCCCTCCTCGCGGCTCGAGACCTTCGCCGCATGACTCTTTCCGCCCTTCCCCGCCTGATCGCCGCCGGCTGGGCCCTGGTCCGGGCCGACGCCCTGATCCCGCGCGAGGTCGAGCCGCTGCTGCCGCCGTCGGCGCGGCTGGCCGGGCGCGTGCTGCGGCTGTTCTCGGGCGGCGCGGCGCGCAGGGGCCGACCCGGCGAACGGCTGGCGCGGGTGCTGGAACGCCAGGGGCCCGCCGCGATCAAGATGGGCCAGTTCCTATCGACCCGGGCCGACATCTTCGGGACGGCCTTCGCCGAGGACCTGTCGCACCTGAAGGACCGCCTTCCGGCCTTCCCGCTGGACGTGGCCAAGGCCGAGATCGCCCGGGGCCTGGGCGCGCCGGTCGACACCCTGTTCGCGAGCTTCGAGCCCTCGATCGCCGCCGCTTCCCTGGCCCAGGCCCACGCCGCGAGCCTGCTGGACGGCACGAAGGTGGCCGTGAAGGTCCTTCGGCCCGGCGTCGAGCGCCATGTGGCCCAGGATAGCGCCGCCCTGCGCCTGGCCGCCGACCTGGCCGAGCGCCTGGTCCCCGCCAGCCGTCGCCTGCGGCCGCGCGAGTTCGTCGAGGTGGTGATCCGGGCCCTGGACCTGGAGCTGGACCTGCGCTTCGAGGCCGCCGGCTGCGCCGAGCTGGGCGAGGCCATGAAGGCCGATCCCTACATGCGTGCGCCCGACGTGGTCTGGGACGGCGTCGGCAAGCGGTTCCTGACCCTGACCTGGGCGCAGGGCCTGCCGCTGTCGGACCCCGCCGCCCTCGACCAACCGGGCCTGGACCGCAAGGCCCTGGCTGAAGCCGTCACCCGAGGCTTCCTGGCCCAGGCCCTGGACCACGGCCTGTTCCACGCCGACCTGCACGAGGGCAACCTGTTCGTCAGCGCGCCGGCCTCTATCGTGGCCGTCGACTACGGCATTCTGGGACGCCTCGGTCCGGCCGAGCGCAAGTACCTGGCCGAGATTCTGTACGGCTTCCTCAATCGCGACTATCCGCGCGTGGCCGCCATCCATTTCGACGCCGGCTATGTGCCGGCCCACCAGGACCGCGACGCCTTCGCCCAGGCCCTGCGGGCGGTGGGCGAGCCGGTGTTCGGCCGCGACGCCAGCGACGTGTCGATGGGCCGGCTCTTGGCCCAGCTGTTCGAGATCACCGCCCTGTTCGACATGGCCCTGCGCCCCGAACTGGTGCTGCTGCAGAAGACCATGGTCACCGTCGAGGGCGTGGCCCGCCGCATCGACCCGACCCACGACCTGTGGGCCGCCGCCGACCCGGTGGTGCGCCGCTGGATCGCCCGCGAACTGTCGCCCGCCGCCAAGCTGCGAGAGTTCACGGACGAGGCCGTCAGGGCGCTCAAGGCTCTGGCCCGCCTGGCCGAGGCGCCGGCCGCCGTGGGAGAGCCGGTCGTCGCCGTCGTGACGCCGCGACCGGCCCGGCCGCTGCTGTGGTTCCTGGCCGGCGCCGCCGTGGCGGGCCTGGCCTTCGCGGTGGGGATCTGGTTGACCTGAGGCTGGGCGCACGGTCGGCCTCCCCGTCGCCAAGCCCTACCGGCACGCCGTCAAACCTCATAACTCCTCACCCTCCGATCGCTCCGCGACGGGCCCCCTCCCTCTCCCTTTGGGAGAGGGTTTCAGGCGTTCAAACGCCAAGCGCCCAGGGACGGCCCCGCGCCGTCCCTGGGTCCCGATCGCCGCCAAACTCGCCGCCGGGCCGACCGGGTTCGAGGAGAGGAGCGCGAGGCGCACGCCCTCCCCTCTCGCGCCTCCCCCAAGGCGCGCCTGAGCGATGCTGAAGGGCTTAGCTGTCGCTGGGGCCGGACGTCCGGTCGCGCGCGGCGGCGGTGCGTCGGGTCTGGTTGGCCTTCTGAGCGGTCCAATAGGCCGCGCCGTCGTCGGGCTTGAACATGGTGCGCGGCGCGCCGGCCTTGGTGACCACCGCGAAGACATTGCCCTTGGGATCGTAGATCAGGGTGTCGCCGTTGGCCCGCTGCAGGGTCTCGGCCCCGGCCGGCGGGTGGCCGACGAAGGCGTGGGTCTTGCGGACATAGTCGTCGACATCGGCGGCGGCGAAGTCGGCGCCGTAGCGCTCGAAGCCGCGCTGGGCGTTCTCCTCGGCCGTCCGCGTGCGATTGGCCGCCCACATCGGCTTGCCCGCCACCTTGCGCACCGGCGCGTCGCGCGGATCCTGCCGCGTGGGCGCGCTGTCATAAGACGGCGCATCGCGATCGGACGCCGGCTCAGCCGCCGACGCCACGGCGCCGTCTTTCGGCGCCTGCACCGCCGACGCGCCGCCGTCGCAGGCCGCGAGCCCCGCCGCCAAGCCGATCGCCGCAAGGGCGGAAAACCAGGACGCGCACCGTATCGTCGTGCTTGATCTCCAAGGCGTTTTGCTACCTTAGCGATTAGGAACGAAAAAAGAACGCATGTCGAGTCCCCGTTAAGCTTCTCGTTAAGCTTTTTGCGATTTGGGACTTACGCTGAAGGCCGCGTCGCTCTATGCGCCTCATGGCGCCTCTTGAAGGCGGGACGGGCCGGAGACCGACCCCATGACCGAGAAGCGGGTTCTTCTGATCGTCGGCGGCGGGGTGGCCGCCTACAAGGCGCTGGAGCTGACGCGCCTGCTGCGCAAGGCCGGCGTCGGCGTCCGGCCGATCCTGACCAGGGCCGGCGCCGAGTTCGTCACCGCGCTCTCCCTCTCCGCCCTGGCCGAGGACAAGGTCTACAGCGACCTATTCTCGCTGACCGACGAGGCCGAGATGGGCCATATCGAGCTGTCGCGCTCGGCCGACCTTGTGGTCGTGGCGCCGGCGACCGCCGATCTGATCGCCAAGTGCGCCAACGGCCTGGCCGGGGACCTGGCCTCCACCACCCTCTTGGCCACGGACAAACCGGTGCTGATGGCCCCGGCCATGAACGTGCGGATGTGGCTGCACCCGGCCACCCAGCGCAACATCGAGACCCTGAAGAAGGACGGCGTGCTGTTCGTCGGGCCCGACGAAGGCGCCATGGCCTGCGGCGAGTTCGGCCCGGGACGCCTGGCCGAGCCGCCGGTGATCTTCGAAGCGATCATGGCGGCTTTGCAGGGACCCGCCGCCCGCCCCCTGGTCGGCAAGCACGCCCTGGTCACCGCCGGCCCGACCTTCGAGCCCATCGACCCGGTGCGCGGAATCACCAATCGCTCCAGCGGCCGCCAGGGCTACGCCATCGCCGCCGCCCTGGCCAAGCTGGGCGCGCGGGTGACCCTGGTCAGCGGCCCGGTCGCCCTCCCCACCCCGTTCGGCGTCGACCGCGTCGATGTCGAGACCGCGCGCGAGATGCTGGCCGCCTGCCAGGCCGCCCTGCCCGCCGACGTCGGCGTCTTCGTGGCCGCCGTGGCCGACTGGCGCGTGGACGAGGCGTTCGGGACCAAGCTGAAGAAGGAGAAGGGCGGACCGCCCGCCCTGACCTTCGTCGAAAACCCCGACATCCTGGCCACCCTGGCGGCCTCGGGCCCCAAGCGGCCCAAGCTGGTGATCGGCTTCGCCGCCGAGACCGAAAATGTCGAGGCCTATGCCCGCGCCAAGCTGGCCCGCAAGGGCTGCGACTGGATCATCGCCAACGACGTCACCGAGCCCGGCGTGATGGGCGGCGACGAGAACGCCGTCCTGCTGATCTCCAAGGACAAGACCGAACGCTGGACGCGGGCCGCCAAGGACTCCGTGGCCCACGACCTCGCCCAACGCATCGCCCAGGTTCTGGGCCCAATCTCCGGAAACGAGCCTTAAATGACCGCACCGCACATCCCCGTCGTCCAGCTGGCCCACGCGCAGGGCCTGCCCCTGCCCGCCTACGAGACCGACGGCGCGGCCGGCATGGACCTGCGGGCGGCCGTGGACGAGGACGCGCCGCTGGTTCTCAAGCCCGGTGCGCGCTTCATGGTCCCCACGGGCCTGGCCTTCGCCGTGCCGCACGGCTTCGAGGCCCAGGTGCGGCCGCGCTCGGGCCTGGCCGCTAAAGCCGGCGTCACCTGCCTGAACACCCCGGGCACGATCGACAGCGACTATCGCGGCGAAGTGAAGGTGATCCTGATCAATCTGGGCGAGGAGGACTTCACCATCCGGCGGGGCGACCGCATCGCCCAGCTGGTGATCGCTCCCGTGATCCAGGCCTCGTGGGGCCTGACCACCAGCCTGGACGAGACCGCACGCGGCGCCGGCGGCTTCGGCTCCACCGGCGGGCGGTAGCAAACCTAGTCGGCGACCTTCGACAGCATTCAATCCGTTGTCATCCCGGAAGCCTCGCAGAGGCTGTCCGGGACCCAGGGGACTGGGCTGGCGCTTTGCGGTTCACCTGGGTCCCGGACAAGCGCTACGCGCTTTCCGGGATGACAACAGAAAATAACGGATCGCCTCAGACGGCCACGATAGCTGCTCGAAGCGGCTCGTTTGCCGTCACCTGGCCTGCCATCCAACGGCGATAGCGCTTGGCGGCCCTGGCCGTCTTGACCTGGCCGGCCAGCAGAGCCCAGGCCGGCGACACGCGCGGCTGCGGGGCGCGGCCGCGCGCCAGCCGTTCCAGCTGGTGCTTGACCACCGCCATCACCGCCAGCGAGGCCAAGGTCTTGTTCTTCCAGAGGATCGGCGGCAGGTCCGCCGCCGGTTGCCGGCCCGTCCGCCAGGCCTTCGGCAGGTCTGGCCGCACGGCCAGCGCCGTGGCCATGCCGGCCATCGCCACGCCGTCGGCCAGTATCTGCTCGACCACGGCCAAGCGGCGCACCCCGCCGGTGACCATCACCGGCATGGTCGCCACGCGGGCGATGTCGCGGGCGAAGTCCAGGAAATAGGCCTCGCGCGCCAGGGTGCGGCCGTCGCGGGCCTGGCCCTGCATGGCCGGCGCCTCGTAGCTGCCGCCCGACAGCTCCACCAGGTCGACGCCAAGCCCGTCCAGCATCCGCACCACGCCCAAGGCGTCGGCGGCGTCGAAGCCGCCGCGCTGGAAGTCGGCCGAGTTCAGCTTCACCGACACGCAGAAGCCGGGCGGGACGCGGGCCCGCACGGCCTTGACCGTCTCGACCAGCAGGCGGGCGCGGTTCTCCAGCGCGCCGCCCCAGCGGTCGGTCCTCCGGTTGGCCAGGGGCGACAGGAACTGGCTCAGCAAATAGCCGTGGGCGGCGTGGATCTGGACGCCGGTGAAGCCCGCCGCCTCGGCCAGGGTCGCCGCCTCGGCGAAGCGGGCGATCAGGGCCTCGATCTCGGCCTCGGTCATCGGACGGGGCTGGGCGAACAGCTTGGAATGAGGGCCCAGGTCCAGGGCCACCGCGGAGGGCGCCACCGTCTCCTGGCCTAGGTTGGCCTGCACCTGGCGACCGGGATGGTTCAGCTGCATCCAGACCTGAGCGCCTCCCGACCGCGCGGTCTTCGCCCACCGCCGGAAGTCGTCCAGGCGGCTCGCGTCCTCCAGCACCACTCCGCCCGGCCCGGTCATGGCCCGCCGATCGACCATGACGTTGCCGGTCAGGATCAGCCCCGCCCCGCCGTCGGCCCAAGCCTGGTAAAGCCGCATCAGGCGGTCGGACGGGCCGTGGCCGGCGTCGGCCATGTTCTCCTCCATCGCCGCCTTGGCGATGCGGTTGGGGACGACGGCGCCGTTGGGCAGGGTCAGGGACTGGAAAGGCGACATGGGGGGCTTCCTCGTTGATCGCCGCGAACCCTAAGGTTAAAGTGAACTTGAAGGTCAAGCGCAGGAAACCGCGACCATGAAGATCGGCGAACTGGCCCGGGAGACCGGCCTGGCCCCGTCTCGTATCCGCTACTACGAGTCCCTCGGCCTGATCGGTGCGGTGGAGCGGCGGCTTAACGGCTATCGAAGCTATCCGCGCGAGACCGCGCAGTTGCTGCGGATCATCACGGGCACCCAGCGGGCCGGGTTCTCGCTGGACGAGATCAGGAGTCTGCTGCCCCAGAAGAGCGGCGCCGGCTGGGATCGCCCCAAGCTGCTGACCGGTCTCAAGCAGAAGCTGGCCGACCTGGCGGCCCTGCAGGCGAGTCTCGCCGCGACCCAGGCGGACCTGGAATTCCTGATCGCCCGCATCGAGTCCTCGCCGCCCGATGGCGACTGCTTCGACAACGCCCAGGCGGTGCTGGACGACGTCAGCCAGCGACAACCGGCGATCTCGAACGCTTGAAGAGGGAAGAGAGCGCTCAACCGCCGTGAAGGGCGGGCGACATCATCAGGTAGCCGCCGAACCCGGCCGCGAAGGCGGCGGCCGCCAGCCACAGCACGGGCCGGAACATCGACAGGGGACCGCGATCGTGCGTGGGGGCGTTCATGGGCGCTTCCTAGGCGGCGACGAAGCGAACGGCTCCGTCTCTGGAAATACGCGCGCGCGGCCCCCCGGTTGCGCCGACGAACGCTATTAATGAACCGATTCGCCCTCTGCGGGAACCTGGCCGTCGAGCACGCCCTGAGGTCGAAGATGCGCCAAATAACGGCGTATACGGAACATAGTAATCTGGAAGTATTGGACGACGACCCATGATGCGGCGATCCGTCGCGCGCCTCGCCAATCCCTTTGGACTCAAGGCGTTCATGAGATTTACCCCAACAAGTTCGCCTAACCGGATTTGCAAGCGGGATATCCTGACAGCTTTGTTAAGGATGCCTGCCCCAGAAGCGCCTCTGAAGACCCTCTTCAGGAACTGCGGTCATGCTGAACAACCTAAAAGTCGCGCGTAAACTCCTGGTCGCCTTCGCGATCCTCGTCGTGGCGGTCGCCGGCGCCGGCGCGCTGGCGTGGAACGGCCTGGCGACCATCCATCGGGTCACCGCCCTGAACGAGCACAACTACGCCTATATCAGCACGGTCGACGAGACCCTGATGGCGCTGGTCGAACAGCAGAACGCGGCCCGAGGGTTCGTCGGCAGCCTGGATCCTTCTTTCGTCGAGAAATACGACAAGCAGCAGGCCGAGTACGACCGCCACTTCCAGACCCTGCTGGCCGGCGTCGAGAACGACGACGAACGCGCGCGGACCACCGCCCTGACCGCCGCCGTCCAGGTCTTCCGCGGCGACGCCCAGAAGCAGATCGCCGAGGCCAAGGACCCGACCCAGCTGAACACCGCCCGGACGGACCTGGCCAAGACCGGCCGCCTGACCGAGGTCCGCAAGGTGCTCAAGGAGATCCGCGACAACGAGCAGGCCCAGCTGGCCGAGCGCTCCAAGGACCAGGCCAAGGCCTTCGCCGCCGCCGAGGCGGCTCTCGCCGTCGGCGGGGCCCTGGCCGTGGGCATCGCGGTGCTGATGGGCTGGCTGCTGACCACCGCCATCGCTGGGCCGATCGCCGCGATGACGGCCGCCATGCGCCGCCTGGCCGACGGCGACAATACCGTGGCCGTGCCGGCCGTGGGCCGTCGGGACGAGATCGGGGCGATGGCCGCCGCCGTCGTGACCTTCAAGGACGCCGCGATCGAGAAGCTGCGGGTCGAGAGCGAGGCCGCCGACCAGCGCCGCCTGGCCGAGAGCGAGCGCCAGGCCAACGAGGCGGGCCGCGCCGCCTCGGCCCGCGAACAGGCCGCCGTCGTCGACAATCTGGGCGAGGCGCTGGAACGCCTGGCCGAAGGCGACCTGACCTATCGCCTGACCCAGGCCTTCCCGGCCGGCTATCGCAAGCTGCAGGACGACTTCAACGCCGCCATGGGCCGCCTTCAGGAAACCATGACGGTGATCACCGGCGCGGTGCAGGGCATCCGCGCGGGCTCCGGCGAGATCAGTCACGCCGCCGACGATCTGTCGCGCCGCACCGAGCAGCAGGCCGCGGGCCTCGAAGAGACCGCCGCCGCTCTGGACGAGATCGTCGCCACGGTGCGCCGCACCGCCCAGGGCACGAACGAGGCCGACCAGGCGGTCAAGGCCGCTCGCCAGGACGCCGAGGTCGCCGGCCAGGTGGTCGAGCGCGCCATCCAGGCGATGACAGAGATCGAGACCTCCTCGCAGCAGGTGTCTCAGATCATCGGCGTGATCGACGAGATCGCCTTCCAGACCAATCTACTGGCGCTGAACGCCGGGGTCGAAGCCGCGCGTGCGGGCGACGCGGGCCGCGGCTTCGCCGTCGTCGCCCAGGAAGTCCGAGCCCTGGCCCAGCGCTCGGCCGACGCCGCCAAGGAGATCAAGACCTTGATCTCAACCTCGTCGCAGCAGGTCGGGGCGGGCGTCGAGCTGGTCGGCGAGACCGGCCAGGCCCTGCTGCGCATCACCGCCGGCGTCCTCCAGATCAACCGCACCGTCGCCGAGATCGCCGCCTCCGCCCAGGAACAGGCCACGGGCCTGCAGCAGATCAACAGCGCGGTGAACCAGATGGACCAAGCCACCCAGCAGAACGCGGCCATGGTCGAGCAATCGACGGCGGCCAGCCATTCGCTGTCCAACGAGGCCTCCGAGCTGCAGCGTCTCGTCGGCCGGTTCCGCATCGACGACGCCCCGACCCGGAGCGCGCGGGCGGCCTGACGGCCGCCCAATCGCTTTCCCTGCGACCCTTTGGACACGGCCTGATCTTTCTTCGATCGCCCGGTTGAATTCTGGACGCCTGCGTCCATTTATCCCTTGCCCGGGACGAAACGCCGATATATCGCCCCGGCCCATCGGAGTGTTTTCAGGATCCATCGTCCATGGCCGAAGCGTCGAAGAAGAAGCTGGTTCCCCTGATCGTCGGCGGCGTCGCCCTGACCGCGCTGGTCGTGGGCGGCGGACTGTGGTTCGTCGACAAGCAGCGCTACGAGACCACCGACAACGCCTTCGTCCAGGCCGACACCGTGCAGGTCAGCCCGCAGGTCTCCGGCTACGTGGCCGAGGTGCTGGTGGCCGACAACCAGCGGGTCGAGGCCGGCCAAGTGGTCGCGCGCATCGACCCCGCCCCCCTTCAAGCCAAGTTGGACCAAGCCATCGCCAACGCCCAGGCTCTGGAGGCCGCCATCAAGGGCGTCGACGACAAGGCCGCCCTGGAGCAGGCGATGATCGCCCAGCGCGCCGCCGGCGTCGCCAGCGCCCAGGCCGACCAGGGCCGCGCCAAGGCTGACCTCGTCCGCTACGACGCCCTCGCCAAGCAGGGCTGGGTCTCGACCCAGAAGGTCCAGACCACCCAGGCCAGCGCCGCCCAGTCGGCCGCCGCCGTCCAGAGCGCCCAGGCGGCTCTCGAGGCCGAACGCCGCGCGGCGGAATCGCTGGGCTCGGCCCGCGCCCAGACCGTGGCCCAGGCCGCGGCGGCCCGCGCCGCTGTCGAACAGGCCCGCATCGACCTCGACCGCACCGTGATCCGCGCCCCCGCCGCCGGCGTGGTCGGCGCCCGCAGCGTCCGTCCCGGCCAGCTGGTGCAGCCGGGCGTGGCTCTGATGTCGATCGTCCCGGTCGGCCAGGGCTATGTCGTCGCCAACTTCAAGGAGACCCAAGTGGCCCGCCTGCGCGTGGGCCAGCCGGTCGAGATCAAGGCCGACGCCTTCGGCAAGGCCAAGATCCACGGCAAGGTCGACAGCTTCGCCCCGGCCACCGGCCAGGAGTTCGCCCTGATCCCCGTCGAGAACGCCGTGGGCAACTTCACCAAGATCACCCAGCGCCTGCCGGTGAAGATCGTCGTCGAGAAGTCTCAGCTGGGCTCGGCCCTGCGCCCCGGCCTGTCGGTCGACGTCAAGGTCGACGTGCGCGACCGCTCGGGCCCGACCTTCGCCGAGGCCGGCCTGCCCGGCGCCGGCCAGTACGCCCAGCAGGACTCCCAGAAGGCCAAGGCGCGCTAGGCGCCCGCGAAGGATCGCCGTCATGACCGACGCCGCCGTCCGCACCCAGACCGCGCCCGCCGCCCCGCCCAAGCCGGCCGGGGCGAGCGAGGTCGATTGGGGCAAGCTGTTCCTGGGCTTCGGAGCCATGGTCATCGGCCAGTTCATGGCCATCCTCGACATCCAGATCGTCGCGGCCTCGCTGCCGCAGATCCAGGCCGGGGTGGGCGCCAGCGCCGATCAGGTCAGCTGGATCCAGACCGCCTACCTGATCCCCGAGGTCGTGATGATCCCGCTGTCGGGATATCTGTCGCGGCTGTGGGGCACCCAGCGCGTCTATCTGATCTCGTGCACCGGCTTCATCGTCATGAGCGTGCTGACGGGCCTGAGCTCGTCGATCGACATGATGATCCTGACCCGGGCCCTGCAGGGCTTCATCGGCGGGGCGATGATCCCGACGGTGTTCGCCGTGGCCTTCACCGCCTTCCCGCCCGAGCGGCGCGTGACGGCCAGCGTGATCATGGGCCTGATCGTCACCCTGGCCCCGACCGTGGGGCCTACCCTGGGCGGCCATCTGACCGAGTGGCTCAGCTGGCGCTGGCTGTTCTTCATCAACGTGCCGACCGGCCTCGTCGTGCTGTTCGGCGTGGCCCGCTGGGGCGAGTTCGACAAGGGCGACCCCAGCCTGGCTAAGGGCTTCGACTGGTTCGGCCTGGCGGTCATGGCCATCTTCCTGATGAGCATGCAGTTCGTGCTGGAGGAGGGCTCCAAGGACGGCTGGTTCGAGGACAGCGGCATCCTGGCCCTGACCGTGGTCGCCGTGGTCGGCGGCGTGGTCTTCATCTGGCGCTCGCTGAGCTATCGCAACCCGCTCGTCGAGCTGCGGGCCTTCGCCAACCGCAACTTCAGCATCGGCGTGATGATGACGGCCGTGTCAGGCGCCAGCCTGTTCGGCGGCACCTTCCTGCTGCCGCAGTTCCTGGGCCGCGTGCGACACTATTCGGCCTCGGAAGTCGGCACCACCATGGTGGTCTCGGGCCTGTCGATGTTCGCCACCGGACCGATCGCCGGCCGCCTGGTGCGCCAGATGGACCCCCGCATTCCGATGTTCATCGGCTTCATGCTGGCGGGTTTCGGCATGTACATGGCCCACGGCGTGACCAAGGACTGGGGCTTCTGGGAGTTCGCCGGCGTCCAGGCCTGCCGGGGCGTGGGGGTGATGATCGCCATGATCGCCACCCAGCAGGTGACGATGAGCACCCTGCCTCCGCACATGGTCAAGAACGCCTCGGGCCTGGTGAACCTGTCGCGCAACACCGGCGGGGCCGTCGGCCTTGCCCTGCTGGCGACCTCGATCACCAATCAGACGGCGCTCTACTACATGGGCCTGTCGGACCAGGTGAACCAGGGATCCGCGGCCGCGGGCATGATGGCCGGCCTCGCCGCGCGCATGCAGCAGCTGGGCGTCGCCGACCCCGACGGCGCCGCGCGCAAGGCCATCGGCGGCATGCTGCAGCAGCAGGCCACGGTGCTGGCTTTCGGCGACAGCTTCACCCTGCTGGCCTACGGCTGCTTCCTGGCGGCCGCCGTTTCGCTTTTCGCCAAGCCGGCCAAGAACGCCCCTCCCCCGCCCTCGGACGCGCACTGAGATGCCCAGAGTCGCCGGCCAGATCGATGTCGCCAAGACTGAAGCCATCCTCGACGCCGCCGTCGAGGTGATCGGCCAGCGCGGCCTGGGCGCGCCGATGGAGGCCATCGCCAAGCGGGCGGGCGTCTCCAAGCAGACCGTCTACAACCATTACGGCTCCAAGGCCGAGCTGATGCGGGCCCTGATGCAGCGGCGCGTGGAGTCGATCACCGCTCCGCTGCGCGATCCCGGCGCCGTCGACAACCCGACCGAGACGCTGGAGGCCTACGCCCTCTCCCTGCTGGAGACGGTGATCACCAACAAGAGCTATTCGATGATGCGGGTGATCATGCTGGGCGCCGGCGAAATGCCTGACGTGGCCCAGGAGGTCTACGAGTCCGGCCCCCTGAGCGCCCGCCGGCAGCTGGCGGCCTTCCTGAAAGCCGAGACCGATCTGGGGCGCCTGAAGGTGGAGGATTGCGATCAGGCGGCCGAGCTCTTCTCCGGCATGGTCATGGGCCAAAGCCAGATGCGCTCGCTGCTGCGCCTGCCCTCCGACAAGACCCCGGACCAGTATCGCCGTTTGGCGCGCGAGGCCGCCGAGCGGTTCATGCGGGCCTACGCCCCATAGAACAAAGGCCCCCGCTCCAGCAGCGAGGGCCTTTTTCGTCATCTGGAAAGCCGCTTAGGCTTCCGGCTCGTCGGGCATGCCCATCATGTGGAAGCCCGCGTCGACGTGGACGACTTCGCCGGTCGTCGACTTGCCCAGGTCCGAGGCCAGCCACAGGGCGCAGCCGGCGACGCCTTCCATCGAGGTGTCTTCCTTCATCGCCGAGAACGCGCGGCCCTGGGCGATCATGCCGCGACCGCCCGAGATGCCGGCCAGGGCCAGGGTGCGCATGGCGCCGGCCGAGATGGCGTTGCAGCGGATGCCCTTGGGACCGAGGTCCCGGGCGATATAGCGGGTCGAGGCTTCCAGGGCGGCCTTGGCCACGCCCATGGTGTTGTAGTTCGGGATGGTCCGCTCCGACCCCAGATAGGTCATGGTGATAAGCGAACCACCGTTCGGCATGATCTTCGAAGCGCGCTTGGCGACATCGACGAAGCTGAAGGCCGAGATGTTCATGGCCAGCAGGAAGCCTTCGCGGGTGGTGTTGTCCACGAACGAGCCCTTCAGCTCGTTCTTGTTGGCGAAGGCCACCGAGTGGATCACGAAGTCGATCGTGCCGAACACCTTCTCGATCTCGGCGAAGGCGGCGTCCATCGAGGCGTCGTCGGTAACGTCGGCCGGGATCATCGTCTTGACGCCGATGCTTTCGGCCAGCGGGCGCACGCGGCGCTCCAGCTCTTCGCCCTGGTAGGTGAAGGCCATCTCGGCGCCCTGGGCGGCCAGCTGGCTGGCGATGCCCCAGGCGATCGAGTTGTGGTTGGCCACGCCCATGACGAGGCCCTTCTTGCCCCGCATCAGCTCGCCCTTGGGGAATGCGTAATCGTCGGCCATGGGTCGGCTCTCCTGGAATCCTTGTGCGCTAGCTAGCAGGAGGTTTCCTCCTGGGAAACCTTTCAGACGGGATCGATGTCGAAGCCTCCAGGCGGCGAACCGGCCGCGCGCGACCGGGCCATGACCTCGAACGCGCGCTCGAGCCCTCGCGCGAAGGCGGCCGGATCGAACACCGCCGTCTCGCGGAGGGCCTTGTCCAGGCG
>JAGIBE010000002.1:0-4679 GCA_017744495.1 Caulobacter sp.
GCTCAAGGGACCATGACGGCCGAACCGCTGATGGGGACCGCTCGCGAGTGGGCGATCGACTTCGCCGTCGCCGTCGCCATCGGCGTGTTCGTCGGCGTGCTGGGCCCGTATGGCAGCTATCTGAACGGCGGGCCGGGGCCTCGCGTCTTCCACTTCGTCGTCTGCTTCTGCGTGGGGACCCTGATCTTCGGCGTGCTGCAGCGCCTGGCCGTGGCTGGGGCGCAGCGCCTGCGGATTCCGGTCTGGCCGGCCATCGTCGTCGCTTTGCTGCTGGGCTGCGTCCCGCTGGCGCTGTTCATCAGCTGGCTGGCCACGACCCTGTGGCCGTTCCTGCGCGAGCGGATCGCGCCGCTGGAGTGGTACGGCCAGTGTGTGTTCCTGTCTGGGCCGGTGCTGACCTTCGTCATCCTCCGCCGCGTCCTGAGGGCCAGGGCGGCGCGCGACGGGCCTCCGGTCCCGGCCGCCTCGCCCGCGCCCATTCCGCCCCGGCCGGGCGAGGTGCTGTGCCTGCGCATGGAGGACCACTATGTCCGGGTCTGCACCGCGACCGGTTCGCGGCTGGTGGCAGGGCCGTTCGAGCGGGTGATCGCCGGCATGACCGCCGAGGGGATGCGGGTGCACCGCTCGTGGTGGGTGGCCCGGGCGGCCGTGACCGGGGTGGTCGCCGACGGCCGCAACCTGCGCCTTACCCTGAAGGGCGGCCTCGATGCGCCGGTCTCCCGCGCCTCCGTGGCCAAGCTTCGCGAGGCCGGCTGGCTGACCCCTGAACCCGTCGGCGAAAAATAGGCGCGACCGGACGTCGCGGAGCTCCAATGGCCAGGCTCACGGCGGCGTTTCGAAGGGTGCGGCCAAGGCTGTAAAATTCTCGCGACAGAACGCCGCAATCTCGCCCTAGTGATGAACGGCGAGCGGCGTGAACGGGGTGGAAAATCGCCCGCTCAGGCCCTTTACAAGCCCGGCAAATCAAGCATTTCGGGCCAAAAGGAATCGTCTTGACGGACTGTCCACAGGCCCCTGCGACCTTTGCGCCAAATGAGTCGCTGACCGCTTGCGCCCGATTCGCAAATCAGATTAACCATTTCTCCAGCGAGATCATTCACCATTAACCTGTCTTAAATTAACTGTCCGGCAGAGTGCAGGACGGGTTTCACCGGCGGATTCCGCCTAGCTGTCGAATATTGCCGCCAGATGGCGGGGAGGGCTGCATGCGCGTACTGTTGATCGAGGATGACAGCGCCACCGCGCAGACCATCGAGCTGATGCTGAAGTCTGAAGGCTTCAACGTCTACACGACGGATCTTGGCGAGGAAGGCGTCGATCTGGGTAAGATCTACGACTACGATCTTATCCTGCTGGACCTGAACCTGCCGGACATGAGCGGGCTGGATGTTCTGCGCACCCTGCGGGTGGCGAAGGTGAACACGCCGATCATGATCCTGTCGGGCAGCGCCGAGATCGACACGAAGGTGAAGACCTTCTCGGGTGGCGCCGACGACTACATGACCAAGCCCTTCCACAAGGACGAGATGATCGCCCGCATCCACGCGGTGGTCCGTCGTTCGAAGGGTCACGCCCAATCGGTCATCAAGACCGGCGACATCATCGTCAACCTCGACGCCAAGACCGTCGAAGTGAACGGCAACCGCGTGCATCTGACCGGCAAGGAATATCAGATGCTCGAGCTGCTCTCCCTGCGCAAGGGCACGACCCTGACCAAGGAAATGTTCCTGAACCACCTGTACGGCGGCATGGACGAGCCCGAGCTGAAGATCATCGACGTTTTCATCTGCAAGCTGCGCAAGAAGCTGGCGGCCTCGGCCCAGGGCAAGCACCACATCGAGACGGTCTGGGGCCGCGGCTACGTGCTGCGCGACCCGAACGAGCAGATCGCCGCGGCCTAGGCCTTAAGCGACAGCGAACCCGAAAAGCAGACGCCCGCCTCTCCGGAGGCGGGCGTTTTCTTTTGTGAAGACAGGTGTTTAACCCTGTCCGTGACAAATCGCCCGAAGCACCGAATAGTCCTTGCCCGAACCTGGCGTCATCCGCCATTTTCCGGCGCGAGGCTTGCTGGGGGGCATCCCAGCCGTGTCATTTTGAATGTGCGCGGCATCAGTACCAGTCGGGGCGATCCAGTCGGGGATTTGATGCAGGAATTCGATCCGAGGCGGCCGACCTTGCGTCTGGCCCCGAAAGTCTTCACCGCCGTCGCCGGTCTGGCCGCTTTGGGCCTGGGCTGGAAGCTGACCGCTACGGACGCGCCGGTGAAGGTGGTCCAGGCGCCGCTCGACGCCAACGCCCTGGCCGCCCTGCAGCACGCCGCCTTCGCCAGCGCCGAGGCCCAGCCGGGCTTCGAGCGTCCGGAGTCGATCCCGGTCAAGGTCCGCCCTGGCGAGACCCTCGAGAACGCCGTGCTCCGCACCGGCATCGCCCCCAACGACGCCCACCAGGTGGTGGCCGCTCTGCAGGGCGCGATCGACACCGTCAATATCAAGGCCGGCATGGCCTTCGAGGCGGCCGTCGCCGAGCGTCGCAACGGCCGCGCGGGCTCGGCCCGCCTGATCGGCCTCAGCATGCGCACCGGCCCGTCCTCGACCCTGACCGTCTCGCGCACCTTCGACGGCGCGATGAAGCTGCGGGAGCTGGAGGAGAAGGTCACCGACGAGACCAAGGTGGCCTGCGGCGAGATGAAGGGCTCGTTCTACGAGAGCGTCGCGGACGTCGGCGGCACGCCCGCCATCGTCAGCCAGGCCGCCCAGCTGTTCTCGCACAAGATCGACTTCTCGCGGGACATCAAGGAAGGCGACAAGTTCTGCCTGGTGTTCGGCCGCAAGGTCACCGAGAGCGGCCGCACGGTCGAGGCCGGCGACCTGGAATACGCCGAGGTGAAGGGCCAGAAATTCTACGCCTTCGACCGCGACGGTAAGGACGGCAAGCCGCAGTTCTTCGACGAGCTGGGCAAGAACATCAAAGGCTTCCTGCTGCGCACGCCGGTCGATGGCGCTCGCATCACCTCGACCTTCGGTCAGCGAAAGCATCCGGTGCTGGGTTACACCCGGGCCCACCAGGGCGTGGACTTCGGGGCCGGCACCGGCACGCCGATCCTGGCGGCCGGCGACGGCGTGGTGCTGGAGGCCCGCCGCTGGAGCGGCTACGGCAACTGGCTGCGCATCCGCCACTCGGGCCAGTGGGACACCGGCTACGGCCACATCTCGCGCTACGCCCCCGGCATCCGCCCGGGCGTCCACGTGCGCCAGGGTCAGGTCGTGGCCTATGTCGGGGCGACGGGTCTGGCGACCGGTCCGCACCTGCACTACGAGGTCTGGCTGAACGGTCAGCGCGTCAACCCGATCGGCGCCAAGGTGCCCCAGGGCACGATCCTGGCCGGCGGCGAGCTGTCGCGCTTCAAGGCCCAGCGCGCCCGCATCGACCACCTGCTGGCCCAGGGCGGCGACGTCGTCGAGGACAAGGCCGCGCCGAAACTGGCCAGCCTGGACACCGGCAAGGCCCCGACGCTGCGCTGATCCCGATCGGGGACATGCCCTTGCGGCGTGTCCCCAAGACTTGACGCGGCGCGACCCGGTGGGGACACGCCGCAAGGGCATGTCCCCGGCCGAGAGCTTGACCATCGTCCGCGCTCGTCCCATCCCATGGACATGAAAGCGTTTCCGGCCCTCAAGCCCGACTCCGACGAAATGCTGCACCTCGACGCCCTGCGGATCGTCGGGGCGCTGATGATCGTGGTCTTCCACTTCAACCGCTACATCAACCTGGACGGCCGCTGGCAGGTCGCCGACGACATGATCAAGGGCTTCAGCCTGATCGTGGACCTGTTCTTCCTGATCTCCGGCTACGTCATGGCGGCGATCTATACCGGCCGGCTGACCAGCTGGGCCAAGTACGAGACGTTCCTGAAGAAGCGGGTGGCGCGGCTGGGGCCGCTGCACTGGGCGACCATGCTGGTCTTCGTCGGCGTCTGGGCGGCCGGCGTGCTGCACTGGGGCGGCGACGTCGATCCCAAGCGCTACGACCTATCCTGCATCGTCCCGAACGTGGTCTTCATCCATGCCTGGCACGTCTGCCACGCCCAGACCTGGAACTTCGTCAGCTGGGCGATCAGCGCCGAGATGGGGCTTTATTTGGCCCTGCCGCTGCTGTTCTGGATCACCGGGCGCGGGCGGATCGTGACGGCCCTCGTGACGGTGGCCAGCTTCGTGATCCTGCTGCTCAATCCCGCCGGCGAGATGCCCTTCCACCAGTGGACCTGGAACTTCGGCGTGCTGCGGGCCGTGCCGGGCTTCCTGCTGGGCATGCTGGCTTTCCAGCTGCGCGAACCGCTGGGCCGGCTGCCCTTCGCGCGGTTCTGGATGTGGGGCCTGCTGGCGGTGTTCCTGGTCGCCTCGACCTTCCGGATCGAGCGGACCCTGCTGCTGCTGATCGTCTACGCCGTGGGCCTGGCGGGCGTGGCGGCCGACGCGGCCGGCGCCCAGGGCGGGGTCAGCCGCCGCCTGGCGCCCTGGGCGCAGCTGAGCTTCAGCCTCTACCTGCTGCACCCGATCGCTCTGAAGATGGGGATCAACTGGGTCGGCGTCGCCCGCTGGGGCCTGACCGGCGACGCTCTGCGGCTGTGGGTGCTGTTCTGGGTCCTGGCCCTGATCCCGGCGGCCTATCTGTCGCTGGCG
>JAGIBE010000002.1:4897-14676 GCA_017744495.1 Caulobacter sp.
CGTCCACCCAGGCCGGCAGTTCGCTAATCGACGCCAGCTCCACGTACCGCCCATGCCCGCTCGGCGCCGTCGCCGCCTCGTGGGCCCAGACCAGCGGGTAGGGGATCAGGGCCGCCCAGGCGCCGGCCTCGAGGGCCGGGATGATGTCGGACTTCACCGAGTTGCCGGCCATCACCGCCTGCTCGGGCCCAGAGCCGTGACGGGCGAAGACCCGGCGATAGGTGTCGGCATCCTTTTCCGAGACGATCTCGACCGCGGCGAACAGGTCGCCTAGGCCGGAGGCGGCCAGCTTCTGCTCCTGGTGCAGCAGGTCGCCCTTGGTGATCAGCACCAGCCGATAGCGCTCCGACAGGGTCGCCAGGGCCTTCTCGACGCCGGGCAGGGGCTCGACCGGCTCGGTCAGCATCTCGCGGCCGGCGGCCAGGATCTGGCGGATCACGCCGATGCTGACCTGGCCGTCGGTCAGGTCCATCGCCGTCTCGATCATCGACAGGGTGAAGCCCTTGGCCCCGTAGCCATAGAGCCGCAGGTTGCGCTTCTCGGTCTCGGCCAGCTTGGCGTCGATCTGCTCGGGATCGCCGTAGGGGGCCAAGAGCTCGACGAACCGCTTATGGGTCAGGCGGAAGATGGTTTCGTTGTGCCAAAGGGTGTCGTCGGCGTCGATACCGACCGTGGTGACGGGCATGGAGCTCTCCGGATCGAAGCCGGTGATACGCCGCGTCGGCGCTTCAAGCAAAGCCGTGAAGGGGAGGGGCGGTCAGCCTCCCTCCCCGGTGTCGTCCTGGCGTGGGTCTTCCCCCTCGGTGCGGAAGGTCCGCTCCTCCAGCAGGAGCCGCTCCTCCTCGAACCGGTTGGTCAGGTGGAGCATCTGCTCGGTCAGGTTCGCCGAAACGGCCGAGGCCGGTTCTTGGGCGGTATCGTCATACGAATCCGACATGCAGGCATACAGACACGGCTAGGGCGCCCCCGCCCATGCACTGCAAACGATGTCGGCTTCCCGACGTTCCTAGGGCTAAGCTAGGTTTTTTCGTCTCAGAAGAACTGCGCCACGAAGATCGCCGCGCTGACCGGGGCGGCGGCCACGAGCATCACGCGCAGACCCGTCTCGACTAGGCCGAACCAGTCGCGCATGACGGCGGCGGGACCAATGGGGACGATGCGGGCGACGGTGCTCATGGGGTCTGCTCCTTGGAGCTTGACCATAAGCTCCAAGAGATTAACGCGCCGCCGAAGCCGAGGGATGCGTGTCCGCGACAAGTTGCTGCAGCTGTGGCGCCGAAGCGACGGCTACACCCCAGGCACGCCTAGACCCAAGAGGGCGGCGACTGACGGGCGTCCGGCGCCGCGGTCGGCGCGGCGTAGGCCCGGTGTCCCTTGTAGACGCGCCGCAACGAGGCGGGGAAGCGGCGCAGGGAGCCGGCGGGACGGATGGGGCGGGCCGAGAAGTCGCCGCCGCAATCGGGGCAGACGCCCGAGAATCGCGTCTCGACGCACTCGATGCAGAAGGTGCTCTCGAAGGTGCAGATCCGCGCGTCCGGGCTGTCGGGCGGCAGATCGCGATCGCAGCACTCGCAATTGGGACGCAGTTCGAGCATGGGCCGTCCTCCCGTGTTCGCCGCTTATTGTCGCGCTTAACCCTTCGAGCATAAGGGCTTTAGGGCTTCCTGCGCGAGGGGCCTCGTTCACCGATCACGGGAATGTGGGGCCAAGGACGGACTCCCGTGATCAGAGGGGTTGACCCCCCTCCCGCATACCCCTAGACACGCCGCCGTTTGCGCGGCGGGTTGGGGGTGCACCTCGACCCGCTTTTTTGCAAAAATGGTCACCCCACCCATGCGTTCAGGAGGCGCTTCCGAGATGTCCCAAGACCTTCTCCCCATGCCTTCTCTGCTTAAGGGCGTCACCGGCGTTCTGGTTCTGGCCGACGGCACGGTCCTGCAGGGCGTGGGCTGCGGCGCGGTCGGCGACGCGGTCGGCGAGGTGTGCTTCAACACCGCCATGACCGGCTACCAGGAGATCCTGACGGACCCCTCCTATATGGCCCAGATCGTCGCCTTCACCTTCCCGCACGTGGGCAATGTCGGGACCAATCTGGAGGATCTGGAGCAGATGAGCGGCGGGGCCGAGACGGCCGCCCGCGGCGTGCTGTTCCGCGAGGTCCCGACCGACGCGGCCAATTGGCGGGCCAACAGCGACTTCGACGCCTGGATGCAGCGGCGCGGCGTCATCGGCCTGGCCGGCGTCGACACCCGCGCCCTGACCCGCAAGATCCGCGAGACCGGCATGCCGCACGGCGTGATCGCCCACGCGCCCGACGGCAAGTTCGATATCCCCGCCCTGGTCGCCAAGGCCAAGGCCTGGGCCGGCCTGGAAGGTCTGGACCTGGCCAAGGACGCCTCCACCACCCAGACCTTCACCTGGGACGAGGGCCTGTGGTCGTGGCCGGAAGGCTACGCCAAGCTGGACAAGCCCAAGTACGAGGTCGTGGTCCTGGACTACGGCGTCAAGCGCAACATCCTGCGCGCCCTGGCCCATGTCGGCGCCCGCGCCACCGTGGTGCCGGCCGACACCAAGGCCGAGGACATCCTGGCCCGCAATCCCGACGGCGTCCTGCTGAGCAACGGCCCCGGCGACCCGGCCGCGACCGGGCAATACGCCGTGCCGGAGATCAAGAAGCTGGTGGACAGCGGCAAGCCGGTCTTCGGCATCTGCCTCGGCCACCAGATGCTGGCCCTGGCCGTCGGCGCCAAGACCGTGAAGATGGAGCAGGGGCACCACGGGGCCAACCACCCCGTGAAGGACCTGACGACCGGCAAGGTCGAGATCGTCTCGATGAACCACGGCTTCACCGTCGACAGCGCCAGCCTGCCCAAGGCCGTCACCGAGACCCACGTCTCGCTGTTCGACGGCACCAACGCCGGCATCGCCCTGACCGACAAGCCGGTGTTCTCGGTGCAGCACCACCCGGAAGCCTCGCCCGGCCCGACGGACAGCCTCTACCTGTTCGAACGCTTCGCCGGGTTGATGGACGCGGCGAAATAAGCGGACGCCCGTCCCTCCCCCTCGTGGGGAGGGTGGCCCTGGCGGAGCCAGGGTTGGGTGGGGCTTGATGAGTCAGCAGGCCCCACCCGTCCGCTTCGCGTCCACCCTCCCCACAAGGGGGAGGGTGGACTGGATTTACGTTCCGAACTGCGTGAACGGCACCTTGTTGAACAGCTCGCGCTCGGCGCCGCGCGGGTCGTCCTCCATCCGTGTGGTGTTGTCGAACACCAGGGTTTGGCGGCGGGGCAGGGTGTAGGGCTCCCACTTGGGGATCGCCGCGCAGTTGGGGTCGCCCGTCCGCGCGAAGGCGACGAAGGCGTCGGCCAGGGTCTCGTGCATGGCCACCGCGTCGGGGCCCGAGCCGGTGATCACGCCGGGCGCGTCGAAATTGCCGAACACCAGCTGCATGTCCAGCGTATGGGGCGCGCCCCAGAAACCGCCGTCCTTGGGCGCGCGCCAGTTCAGCTGGTAGGCCCAGGCGGGGGCGCCGGCCTTGGCGCGTTCCTCGTCCTGGATGATCGCCGCCTTCCACGAGCGTCCGGCCGTCGCCGCCGCGAAATAGACGTCCGCCGGCGTGTAGTTCGGATAGATCTTGCGATAGGCCGCCACCACCGTGGCCGGATCGATGTCGATGCGGGCGTTGAACTGGGCCGGCAGTTTTTCGATCACCTGCTCCCAGGTCAGGTTCATCAGGCTCTTGTCGTAGCCGACGAAGCCCTTCACCTCGTCATGGGTGTTGCCGCACAGCATCGGCACGGACAGGCCCTCGGGGGCGGCGTCGGGGAAGAACGGGTGGCGGGTCAGGGTCCGCTCGTCCAGCACCGGGCCCATATAGACCCCGCCGCCGCCGGCGATCGGGTCGATGGCCTTCAGGCCGTTCAGGAAGGTCTCGGCGGGCAGGGCGCGCAGAGCGGCCAGGTCCTTGATCCCCAGCTTGTCGATGAAGCCCTTGGCGCGCTTGGTGGCGTTGAACGGGCCGGCGGCGGTGACCTGCTGGCCGCTCATGGTGGCGGCGCGGTGGAACAGGCCCTTGGCCGTCGGCATGGCCATCAGGGTGGCGATCTTGGCGCCGCCGCCCGACTGCCCGAACAGCATGACGTTGCCGGGATCGCCGCCGAACGCGGCGATGTTGTCGCGCACCCATTGCAGGGCCAAAACGAGGTCCATTTGGCCGACATTGCCGCTGTCGACCACCGACGGGTCGTCGAACAGGCGGGCCAGGTACAGGTAGCCGAAGGCGTTGAGGCGGTGGTTCACGGTCACCACCACCACGTCGCCCCGCTTGGCCAGCTTGGTCCCGTCGTACCAGGGGCTGGCGCCAGAGCCGGTGTTGTAGGCGCCGCCGTGGATGTAGAACATCACCGGCCGCTTCACGCCGTCTTCCAGACCGCCCTTCTTGCCCGTCTTGGCGGGGGTCCAGATATTGAGGAACAGGCAGTCCTCGCTCTGGCTCTCGCCGTCCTCGCCCTTGCCCTGCGGACAGGCCGCGCCATAGGCCAGGGCGTCGGCGACGCCGGTCCAGGGCTTGGGCGGCTGGGGCGGCATGAAACGCCCCGCGCCGCCGGTGTCGGCCCCATAGCGCAGACCCTTGAACACCTGGACGCCATTGCCCACAGCTCCGCGCACCTTGCCGTAGGTGGTCTTGACCACCGGCGAGCGCGCCTCGGCCGTAAAGCCGACCGCGGGCAGGGCCGCATAAGCCGTCAGGGCGGCGCCGCCCGTGATCAGGGTGCGGCGGGTCTGAGAGGGGGCGTCCATGCGATTTCCTCCGACGTTTCTGGCGAACTTTGGAGGTAGCGGTAGCATGAATGACACCGGTGACAATCCACTATCTCGCGCGACTCGGCGAGCGCGGCGCGGCGGAGATTCCCGGGATATGAACCGCCTGCTCGACCAGAAAATCGGCGAGCATCCGCACGCGCGTGACCCCCGCCCGCTCCGGGGCGATCAGCAGGCTAAGCGGAACGGGGAGCAGCACGTGGTCCGTCAGGATGGGTTCCAGCGT
The DNA here is from genome assembly GCA_017744495.1 of Caulobacter sp. Classification (GTDB taxonomy): domain Bacteria; phylum Pseudomonadota; class Alphaproteobacteria; order Caulobacterales; family Caulobacteraceae; genus Caulobacter. Next base: position 9,945 of record JAGIBE010000002.1, read on the forward strand.
CCCCGCCGCCACTAGGTCGTCGACCAGCCAGTGGTGCGCGGGCGCGAACCCTCGTCCGGCCGCCAGGGCCTCGCGAACGGCCAGTCCATGATCGACCTGAAAGCGTCCGCCGAACGGGATCGCGCACCGCTCGCCGTCGGGGCCTTCCAGCACGAGCAGGTCGCTGCCCGCGATGTTGGACATCCGCAGTCCCTCGGCGCCGACCAGATCCGCCGGCGTCCGGGGGCGGCCTCGGGCCGCGAGATAGGTCGGCGAGGCGACAAGCAGCCGCTTGGAAAACCCGACCGCCCGCAGTTTCATAGCGCTGTCCGTCAGCGGGCCCAGGCGAAGGGCGATGTCGATCCCTTCGCGCACGAGGTCGATGCGCTCGTCGTCCAGGCTGAGGTCGACGGTGATCTCGGGATGGCGGTCCTGAAAGGCGAAGATCAGCCGGCACACGTGCAGCACGCCCAGCGCCGCCGTGCAGGAAACACGGACCGTTCCGGCCGCCGCCGCGTGAGTCGAGCGCGCCTCGTCGCCCGCCTGTTCGACCAGGCGCAGGATCCGCACGCCGTGAGCGTAATAGCCGCGGCCTTCGTCGGTCAGCGAGACCCGGCGCGTGGAGCGGCTGAGCAGGGGCGCGCCGACGGCGGCTTCCAGCTCGTTCAGATGGCGGGTGACCGTCGACTGGCCCACGCCCAGTTCGCGCGCCACGGCCGAGAGGTTCCCGCGTTCAGCGACGCGGACGAAGGTGCGCAGGCGTTCGAGGCTGACGTCTGGCTTATCCATTTTTCGGCAGGATGTTATGTTCTCCATCGATCTACCGGAATATGGGGCGTGCTGTCTATCTGATGGACATCGATCCTTGCCCGGAGTTTCGTCCATGAAGGTTCTGCTTGTCTTTGCTCATCCCGAGCCCCACTCGCTGAACACCGCCCTTCGCGACGTCGCCGTCGCGGAACTGGAGGCTCAGGGCCACGAGGTCCGCGTCACCGATCTTTATGCCGAGGGCTGGAAGGCGCAGGTCGACCGCGCCGACTTCCCGGCGTGGCCGGCGGATCAGCGCCTCGCCGTGGCCGCAGCCTCGAACGCGGCCTTCGCCGAGGGAACCCTGACGTCCGACGTCGCCGCCGAGATCGAGAAGCTGCTGTGGGCCGATGCGCTGATCCTGCAGTTTCCCCTGTGGTGGTACGCCATGCCGGCGATCCTCAAGGGCTGGGTCGACCGTGTCTACGCCTATGGCTTCGCCTACGGGGTGGGCGAGCACAGCGATGAACGCTGGGGCGACCGGTTCGGCGAGGGGACGCTGGCCGGCAAGCGCGCCATGTTGGTCGTCACCGCCGGCGGCTGGGAAGCGCACTATTCGCCGCGCGGCGTGAACGGCCCGATCGACGACCTGCTGTTCCCGATCAACCACGGGATTTTGTACTATCCCGGCTACGACGTGCTGCCGCCATTCGTGGCCTATCGCGTGGACCGCTTCGGTCCGGCCGATTTCGAGGCGACGGCCGAGGACTTGCGCGGACGGATGCGGACGCTGTTCGACGTCGCGCCGATTCCTTATCGGGCCCAGAACGGCGGCGACTATCTCATTCCGTCGATGCAACTGAAGCCGGGACTGGAAAGGCACGCCGCCACGGGGTTCGCGTTGCACCTCGACCAGGGTTCCGCCGCGGCGGAGGTCAAGCCGGCGGCCTAAAGCCCCCGCACCGCCTTGGCATGGCCCTCGATCACCGTCAGGGTCGAGGCGTCGGCGTCGAATACCCCGAACAGGCCCTGCTCCTCCTGCGGCGGATCGCCGACGTACGAGCGGTCGCCCATCTTGAACCAGGCGTCCGCATGCTGGGCGCGGCCTTCGCCGTTCCAGGCCCAGAAATTGGTCCCGGCCAGCGGCCCGCCGGCCTTCATGTCGGCTTCGACCAGGCCGTAGATCATCCGGTAGAAGCGGTCGCGATGGGCGGTCGGGCCGCCCGGGGCGAAGGCGCGGTCCTCGCGGATCAGACCGAACTCCTCGATCACCAGCGGCTTGTTCAGTTGTTTGGCGATCGCGATGTGCTTGGCGACATAGTCGCGGCACTTGGCTTCGCCCGCGTCATAGGTGGCCGGCTGGTTCTTGAACTCGATCCAGCCCCAGTTGTTGGGCCAGACGTGCAGGGTCAGGTAGTCGATGCTGGCCGGCTTGTGGGCTTCGACCACGCAGGCCTCGCGCCCCAGGCAGCCCATGGCGCCCTCGCTGCCGGTGGTCACTAGGTGGTTGGGATCCAGCGACTTGATCAGAGCCGAGGTCTCGGCGATCCAGCGATAATAAGTGGGCAGGTTGGGCGCGCCGAAGGCCTCGCTGCCGCCCGGACGCGGCTCGTTGGCCAGTTGCCAGGCCATGATCGTCGGATCGTCGCGATAGCGTTTGCCGGTCACGCTGCTGACCCGCCCGACCAGGGCGCGCAGATAGTGCCGGAACAGCGCTTGAGCCTTGGCGTCGCCGTAGAAGCGGGCGGAGTAGTCGGCGAACTCCGGCCAGGGGTGGGCCGGGTCGCCCTGCTGGAACCACTGGCCGTCGCCCGTCCAGCGGAGGTACGCGGGCATGCCGCCCGACCAGTCCCAGAAGTTGTTGACGTAGATCACGGCGTTCATGCCGCGCTTGGCCATCTCGGCCAGCAGCACGTCCAGGCCCTTGAGCAGGTCCTGGTTATAGTCCTCGCCGGGACCGCGGAAGGTAGGGTCGATCGCCACCTTGGCCGGCGACTTCTCGCCCGCGCCGAGGACGCGCAGGTTGGTCACGCCCAGGGCCTTCAGCCGGTCGAGCTCCCGGCCCAGCCGCGCGCGGTCGCCCGACACGCCGGGCGAGCCCAGCCACGCCCCGTACCAGAGGTTCGCGCCCACGAAGCGGTAGGGCTTGCCGCCCAGGCTGAGGCGGCCGTCCTTGACGGTGACGAAGGTCGACGGCGGCGCGGCAACTGCGGTCCCGGCGCGGCTCGCGGCCATGGCGGCGGCTCCGGCGACCAGCAGATGGCGTCTCGACAGCATATTCGCCTCCCCGTGTTTTGCGCCAGCCTAGCGGAGGGCAGAGGGGCGAGGGAAGGGATTAAATAAATTCGTTTTCAGAATGTCGGCGACCGTCCGGTCAGACGAGCATCGCCCGCGAAAAAATGCTGTCGTGTGTCGGCGGGTCTCCCCGTCGCGCGTCCTTCGGGAACAACAGGCGATGCGCGAGACCGTCGCCATCAACCGCTGGAGACCGCCATGCCGACGCGCCCCACCATCACCGCTTTCAAGGCCTCGCCCGATCGCGGCCAGGGCCTAGCCCGCGACATGCGCGTGCGTTGGGCGTTGGAGGAGGTGGGCCAGCCCTACGACGTCCGGCTGGTCACCTTCGCGGAGATGAAGGAGCCCGCGCACCGGGCCCTGCACCCCTTTGGTCAGATCCCGACCTACGAAGAGGGCGACCTGGTGCTGTTCGAGACGGGCGGCATCGTCTTCCACATCGCCGACACTCGTCCAGGCTTGCTGCCCGACGAGCCGAACGCCCGGGCGCGGGCGATCACCTGGATGTTCGCCGCGCTCAGCACGGTGGAGCAGTCGATCGTCGAGCTGCAGTTCGTCATGTTCGCCGAGCGCGGCAAAAGCTGGCAGGACGAGCGGCGGGCCATGGTCCACGATCGCATCCGCGCGCGGATGGGCGAGCTGTCCCAGCGCCTCGGCGACGCCGACTGGCTGGACGGCGCCTTCAGCGCCGCCGACCTGATTATGGCTTCGGTGCTGCTGCGGACGCGCGGATCGGGCCTGCTGGACGAATATCCCAACCTCGCCGCCTACGTCGCCCGCGCCGAAGCCCGCCCCGCCTACCAGCGCGCCTTCGCCGAACAGCTGGCGGTGTTCGAGGCGTCGCAGGCGGCGGGGTAGGGCCCTACAGATTCAGCAGCGCCGGGTCGCCGCCCTGGGCGGTGATGTTGACGCTCAGCGCGCGTTCGACAGCATAGCGCATCAGGGCGTGCGGGCCGCCGGCCTTGGGGCCGGTGCCCGACAGGCCCTCGCCGCCGAACGGTTGGACGCCCACGACCGCGCCCGTCATCGAGCGGTTGACGTAGCAGTTGCCGGCCGGGACCGACCGCTGAACATCGGCCGCGAAACGCTCGATCCGCGAGTGGACGCCCAGGGTCAGGCCGTAGCGGCGGGCCGCCAGGGCGCCGGCGACCTGTTCAAGGTCTTCCGGCTTGTAGCGGACCACGTGCAGGATCGGGCCGAACACCTCGCGCTCCAGGAAGTCGGCGGCCGGGATCTCGGCCAGGACCGGGGGGAAGAAGGTGCCGGCTTCCGGCGTCGGCAGGCTGTGCAGCACCTTGGCCTCGTGGTTCAGGCGGGTCAGGTGCTTGTCGAGCGCCGTCTTGGCGTCGGTGTCGATCACCGGGCCAACGTCGGTGACCGCATTGGCGGGATCGCCGATGACCAGGGCGTCCATCGCGCCCTTCAGGCCCTCGACGATGTGGTCGGCGGTGTCTTCCGGCAGGAACAGCAGGCGCAGGGCCGAGCAGCGCTGGCCGGCGCTGCCGAAGGCCGACAGGATCACGTCGTCGATCACCTGCTCGCGCTGAGCCGTCGTGTCGACGAACATGCCGTTCAGCCCGCCGGTCTCGGCGATGAACGGCACGATCGGACCTTGGCGCTGGGCCAGGGTCTGGTTGATCCGCCAGGCGGTGTCGGTGCCGCCGGTGAAGGCCACGCCGTCCAGGCCTTCATGAGCGGTCAGGGCCGCGCC
>JAGIBE010000003.1 GCA_017744495.1 Caulobacter sp.
GTCAGCAGGCCCCACCCGTCCGCTTCGCGTCCACCCTCCCCATAAAGGGGAGGGAAAGCTGGAACTAGGTCGAAGCCCGCTCGACCAGCACATGGTCCATCAGCACGTCCACCGTCGGCGCCCAGGGCCCCAGCGCAAGGCGTCCAGCAGCAGATCCAGGGGTCGGGCGGCATGCGATCGATCGGCTGGCGCGGGATGTCTTGCGGTTCAACGATAACCTAAGAAGCCTTCGGGCGAGCCTCGCTCGAGGCGCCAGCGACACACGCCAAAGACCAATGGGGGAAACACGAAGATGACCGCCTTGCCCACCGCGCCTACGGCCCAAGCGACCGCGACCAACGCGACCGCGCCGGCCAAGAGCCACTACGTCATCCTGGACGGGCTGCGCGGCGTGGCCTCACTGATGGTGGTGGTCTTCCACCTGTTCGAGGCCTGGAACGGCGGTGATCCACAGAAGCAGATCATCAACCACGGCTACCTGGCGGTGGACTTCTTCTTCCTGCTGTCGGGCTTCGTGATCGCCTACGCCTATGACGACCGCTGGGCGAGCGGCATGAGCCAGTGGGACTTCTACAAGCGCCGCCTTGTCCGCCTGCAGCCGATGATCGTCGTCGGCGGTCTGATCGGCGCGGCGACCCTGGGCCTGCAGCACTTCTCGCTGTTCCCCAAGCTGGAGACCGTCACCGCCTGGCAGGTGATCGGGGTGATGCTGCTGAGCTTCGTGATGATCCCGCTGCGGCCGAACGCCGAGATCCGCGGCTGGGGCGAGATCTATCCGCTGAACGGCCCGCAATGGTCGCTGTTCTACGAGTACATCGCCAACATCGTCTACGCCGTGGGGCTGCGGAAGCTGTCCAACCGCGCGCTGGGCGTGCTGGTGGCGCTGGCAGGTTTGGCGACGATCCACCTGCTGGTCACCGGCCCTCGGGGCGACATGATCGGTGGCTGGGCGCTGAACGCCGGCGGCGTCCGCATCGGCCTGACCCGTGTGATGTTTCCGTTCTTCGCCGGCATCCTGCTGATGCGGCTCGGCAAGCGGATCAAGGTCCGGCAAGGCTTCGCCCTATGCAGCCTCCTGCTGATCGTCGCCCTGGCCCTGCCGCGCTTCGGTGGCAAGGCGCTGTGGGTCAACGGCCTCTACGAAGCCGCCTGCGTGATCCTGCTGTTCCCGCTGATCGTGGCGATCGGGGCCGGTGAAAAGGACGCCGACGGCCCGTCGGTGCGGATCGCCCGCTTCTTCGGCGACCTCTCGTATCCGCTCTACATCACCCACTATCCGCTGATCTACATCTACACCGGCTGGGTCGTGGACAAGAAGGTCCCGCCGGTCCAGGGCGCGCTGGTGGGGCCGGGGTCTTCGTCATCGCCGTCGCCATCGCCTGGACCTGTCTCAAGCTCTACGACGAGCCGGCGCGCCGCTGGCTGTCGCGCAAGCTCGTGATGCGCGGATTCCGGGCACATTAGCCTCGCTTGTGGATAACCGATCACAGCCGCGTTAACACATGCAGCGAAATTATGGCCAAGCCCGTTCCAGAGTCCGCGAACGCATGCGGCGTTCCTGGAGGGCAGGACATGGCGCGTCACGAGATTCACGGGTTCCGCGACCGGCGCTCGCCGCGTCCGGCGTTCATCGTCCTGGGGCTGGGCCTGTGGCTCGTCCTTGGCGTGGTCAGCCAGGCGGCGTTCCAGGTGCTGGGCTGATCGTCATACGCGCGTACAAGGGTGTCCGTTCCTTTGAGGTTTAAGATTGTGCGTGTACAATCTCCGCGAGACGCGCGTCCGACGCGTCCGCAGGGAGAAACGCGATGGGCGCCAAGCCGATCCGCCGTTCGCCGGGCCATCGCCCGCCCCAACCGCGCCTGCCCGCGATCAACGTGATCATGGCCGGGGTGGCCCTGTGGCTGCTCCTGGGTATCGCCGCCCAGGTCGCGATCCGCCTGGTCCGCTGAGCGGGCCGTTACCACCCCAAGCGTCCCAGCAGGCGTCCTTCTCCTCCGGCGTCATATGTTCGTCCGACTGGCCCAGGCAGGCGCGCTTGTAGCGGCGGTCCTCGGCCGCCTCCCAAGCGCGGCGGGCCTTGCGCGCCGTCTCGGGGTTTAGGTATTCGCCGCCGCCCACCCGCCAGCGGGGCTCGACGCTTCGCGACAGGTCCGACCCGACCGATGTCGCCATCGGGGCTAGCGGCTCTACCTCGGGCGGCGGAAGGCGCGGCGCGGCGGCCCTGGCGGCGACGCCTGACCGGCGGGCGGGCGAGGGGCGTCGGCGCTCCGTCCGGACCTCGCGGGGCTCCAGGGCCACCTGAACGGCGGGCGGCTCGACCATGGGCGGCGTGTCCGGCGTGAAGGTCAGCAGGGCCAGCAGGCCGGCGTTGATCGCCGCCCCCGCGCCGCCGGCGACCAGGCGCCGCTTCCATCGCCCCCTCGATCGCCCCCTGGCGTCCATGGCCGCTCCGCCCTTCGTACGCCCGAAGGTTGTGCGGAGCCGCCCGGCCGATTTACGGCGGCGCTTAGGCCAATTGCGGCGGCGCTTGAGCCGCCGCGCGAAATCGCTAAACCGGACGCATGTTCCGCCAGCGCTCCGACGCCGATCTGATCGTTCAAGGCTGGGTCGTCGGCGTGATGGTCGAGGTCGCCGGCGAGCGCCAGCCGGTCCGCCACTACTTCGCCGTCGGCAAGCCCGACCGCGCCCAGGCCGAGTGGGCCGCCGTCGACCTGGCCATGCAGGCCGGCCCCGTGGCCTCCAGCCCGTCGGGCGGTCGCGAGCCGGTCGAGGCCTTGCGCGAGGTCGTCGCCTACCGGATGCGCGAACTGGGCCTCAAGCCCGGCGAGGCCCGGGCCCTGGGCGACAAGTTCCCGAGGCGCTGGCTGCCGGCGTGAGGGGCGGCCTCGCCTGAGAATGACAAGCTGATGAAAGCTTGGCGGGCGCTCTTCCCTTATCCCGCCGCCCAAGCCATCCTCCGCCGCAAACAATCGTTGGAGGGGTGGAGATGTCACGCAAGCTGTGGGCCGCGTTCGGCCTGATCGCCGGTCTGGGCCTGAGCGCCGCCGCCTGCGCCCAGCCGGCGCCCGCCGGTCCGGTCACGCCGAACGACTACACCAAGGACGAGAACTGGCTGTGCCGCCCTGGCCGCGCCGACGCCTGCGCCGCCGACCAGTCGGCCACGGTGATCCAGGCGGACGGCCAGACCAGCGTCGAGACCTTCAAGGGCGATCCCAACGCCCCGATCGACTGCTTCTACGTCTATCCCACCGTCTCGTCCGACCCGGGCGGCAACAGCGACATGACGCCGGACCTGCCGGAAAAGGCCGTGGCCGACCAGCAGTTCGCCCGCTTCGGTTCGGTCTGCAAGCTGTACGCCCCCAGCTATCGCCAGGTGACCATCGCGGCCCTGCGCAAGATGATGATGGGCGGCGCCTCGAACGGCGACGGCGAGCTTGCCTATGCCGACGTCCGCGACGCCTGGAAGGACTATCTGGCCCGCGACAACCACGGCCGCGGCGTGGTCCTGATCGGCCACTCCCAGGGCTCGCGCATCCTGCTGCGGCTGATCAAGGAGGAGATCGACGGCAAGCCGGTGCAGAAGCAGCTGGTCTCGGCCCTGATCCTGGGCATGAACACGCCCGTCGATCCGGCCAAGGACGCCTACGGCTCGCTGCCTCTGTGCCGCAAGGCGGGCCAGACCGGCTGCGTGATCTCCTACGTCTCGTTCCGCGCCGACGTTCCGCCGCCGGCTGCCAGCAAATTCTTCGGCAAGGTCGCCGAGCCCGGCATGAAGGCCGCCTGCGTCAACCCGGCGGCCCTGGCCGGGGGCTCGGCCACGGTGCACAGCTATTTCAGCGACCGCACGATCATGGGCACGGCCATGCGCCCGGCCACGGTCTGGGCGAAGGATGTCGAGGTGAAGACACCGTTCGTGGAACTGCCGGGCCTGGTCTCGGCCGAGTGCGTCAGCAAGGACGGCTTCGACTACCTGGCCGTGACGGTGCATCCCGACAAGGCCGATCCCCGCGCGGACAACATCCCCGGCGACCTCTTGGTGCTGGGCCAGCCGCTGAAAGACTGGGGCCTGCACTTGGTCGACGTGAACCTGACGATGGGGGACCTGGTCTCGGTCGTGGGGGAGCAGAGCAAGGCTTATACGGCGGCTAAGTAGCTAGAAATCGTTGTCATCCCGGAAGCCCCGGAGGGGCTGTCCGGGACCCGGGTGACTGGGTCAAAGCCGTGCGGCCGCCTCTGGGTCCCGGACAAGCGCTCCGCGCTTTCCGGGATGACAACTTTTAACGTGGAGCGAGGCCCCTAATCCCTGGTCACGCTCTTGAACACCGTCACGCCCAGCACGGCGAAGATGATGAAGCCGAGCAGGAACAGGAAGAACAGGATCTTGGCGACGCCCGCGGCCGCGCCGGCGATGCCGGTGAAGCCCAGGGCGCCGGCGATCAGGGCGACGATCGCCAGGATGATGGCCCATTTCAGCATGGTGGTTTCCTCAAGCAACTCGGCCCGCCTGTGCGAGCTTCGCTAGGGCAAACGCGGCGTGCGGTTTCGATGTTCCTTTGAGGCGGTTCCCCTTGGTCCGCCTTGTGTTCGCCGCCCTGGGTCGGTAACCCATTCCCATGGCCTCCAAGCCCGAAAGCCCGACCGAACCGTTCAAGCGCGCCCTGGCCCACGCGGCGCGGTCGCTCGCCGAGACTCCGGACCTGGAAGTGGTGTTCTCGGGCGAGGGCCCCAGCCTGGTGGGCAACCGGGCGGTGCTGCCGCATCCGCCGCGCGACCTCAATTCCAAGGAAGCCGCCCGCATCCGCGGCCTGGCCGACCAGATGGCCCTGCGCCTGGCCCACCACGACACCGTGGCCCACGCTCGCGCCCGTCCCAGCTCGCCCGACGGCCAGGCGGCCTTCGAGGCCATCGAGCAGGCGCGGATCGAGGCGATCGGCTCCAACAATCTGGGCGGCGTGCGGGCCAACCTGACGGCCGCCCTGGAAGCCCGCCTGGAAAAGCAGGGCCTGACCCGCGCCGTCGCCACCGACCGTCAGTCCGCCCCGATGGCCGAGATCCTGTCGCTGATGGTGCGCGAGCGCCTGACCGGCGACGCCCCGCCCGACGGCGCCAAGGCGCTGGTCGACATCCTGCGCGCCGACATCGAGGCCAAGGCCGGCAAGGACCTGGACCGCCTGGCCGCCGCCATCGACGACCAGGCCGCCTTCGCCAAGGTCACCCGCGAGATCCTGCGCGACCTGGACCTGGGCGAGGACATGTCCGACGCCACCGAGCAGTCCGATGAGGACGAGGGCGACGAGGATCAGAACACCGAGGCTTCCGAAGACGATTCCGGCGAAGGCGAGGGCGAGCAGTCCGACGGCGCCCAGCCGGAGCAGGCCGAGACCTCGGACCGTGAGTCCGAGGCCGGCGACGAGGAGATGGTCCAGTCCGAGCAGGACGGCGAGCCCGAGGACACCGAGGAAGCGCCCGAGATGGGCGACGGCGCCAAGCCAGCCCGTCCCGATTCCGGCCAGGCCGGCGCCAACGAGCCGGCCTACAAGGTGTTCACCACGGCCTATGACGAGGTGGTCCCGGCCGAGGAGCTGTGCGACGCCGACGAGCTGACCCGCTTGCGCGCCTATCTCGACCAGCAGCTGGCGGCGTTCTCCAGCGTGGTCTCGCGCCTGGCCAACAAGCTGCAGCGGCGCCTTTTGGCCCAGCAGAACCGCGCCTGGACCTTCGACCTGGAGGAGGGGATGCTCGACGTCGCCCGCCTGACCCGGGTGATCGTCGATCCCACCGCCCCCCTGTCGTTCAAGCAGGAGGAGGACGTCGAGTTCCGCGACACGGTCGTGACCCTGCTGATCGACAATTCCGGCTCCATGCGCGGCCGGCCGATCATGGTGGCGGCCGTCTGCGCCGACATCCTGGCCCGCACGCTGGAGCGCTGCGCGGTCAAGGTCGAGGTGCTGGGCTTCACCACCCGCGCCTGGAAGGGCGGCAGCGCGCGCGACGAGTGGATCAAGGCCGGCAAGCCGCCCGCGCCGGGCCGCCTGAACGACCTGCGGCACATCATCTACAAGAGCGCCGACGCGCCCTGGCGCCGGGCCCGCAAGAACCTGGGCCTGATGATGCGCGAGGGGCTCCTGAAGGAGAACATCGACGGCGAGGCCCTGATGTGGGCGCACCAGCGCCTCGTCGGCCGGCCCGAAGCCCGCCGCATTCTGATGGTGATCTCCGACGGCGCGCCGGTGGACGACTCCACCCTCAGCGTCAATTCGGGCCACTATCTGGAGCGCCACTTGCGGCAGGTGATCGCCGAGATCGAGACCAAGAGCCCGGTCGAGCTGATCGCCGTCGGCATCGGCCACGACGTGACCCGCTACTACCGCCGCGCCGTGACCATCGTCGACGTCGAGCAACTGGGCGGGGCGCTGGTCGACCAACTGGCGGGCCTCTTCGACGAGGAGCCCAAGGCGGTGAAGCGGGCCCGGGGCCTGCTGGCCGCCCCGCCGACCGTCGTGCCTTCCGCGCCGAAGGCCGCCCCCAAGGTCCCCGCGTGATCGGACTGCGCGGCTTCCTCGTGCTGGGCTTGGCGTCGATGGCGCTGGGCCAGTGCGCCAAGACCCCGCCGCAGCCGGCCGTCCTGCCGGTCGCTCCGGTCAAGGCCGGGCCCGAGATCAGCCTGACGACCACGCCCGTGCCGCTCAGCGCGGCCAATCCGCCGCCGACAGCGCTAGGCCGCTTCGTCTATGCCGGCGGCATCGCGATCAGCAGCCCCGACACCCAGCGCCTGCACGGGCTGTCGGACCTGAAGTTCGGCCCCGACGGCGGGCTGGTGGCGATCAGCGACGACGGCGACCTGTTCGAGGCCCGCCTGAAGCTGGACGAGACCGGCCGGCTGGTGGGCCTGACCGACGGCAAGCTGTCGCCGCTGAAGGGGCTGGACGGCCAGCCGCTGCGGGGCAAGGCCCAGTCCGACGCGGAAGGGCTGGCCTTCCTGCCCAACGGCGACCGCCTGGTCAGTTTCGAGCGCGAGCACCGCATCTGGCTCTATCCGCGTCAGCCCGACGGGACCTACGGCGCGCCGCGCGCGGTCAACAAGCCGGCCACGACCTTCCCTGACAACGAAGGCATGGAGGCCCTGACCGCCTATCCGATCGCCGGCCCAGACGCCTATCTGGTGGGCGGCGAGGAGGGCGAGGTGTGGCTGTGCAAGCTGTCGGCCCCGTGCGTGGGCCTGGCCCCGCAGTCGCCGCCGGACTTCACCTGGGGTCTGACCAGCTTCGCGAGCTTCCAGGGCCAGTCGGTCGCCGCCCTCTATCGCGCCTACGACCCGATCCGCGGCTGGCGCGGCCAGGTGCGGTTCGTCATCGACCCCCGCGCCCCGGCCGCCAAGCAGTTCCTGGCCGCGACCCTGACCCTGGACGGGGCGACCACCCGCGACAATTTCGAGGGTATCGCGTTGAGCAGCAGTCCCGCCAATTCTCCGACACCTGGGGCGACGAGGATCTACATCCTGTCGGACGACAACGACGCCCCGCAGGAGCGCACCCTGCTCATGGCCTTCGACTGGACCGCGCCCCCACCGCCGCCTCCGGCCCCGCCGAAGCCGGTGAAGCGCCGGCGCTAGCTCCCGCCGATCCCGTTCAGAGCGCTCATCGCGTCGTCGGGCAGGAACAGGGACGCCGCCGCCAGGTTCTCGCGCAGGTGGGAGACCGAGGAGGTGCCGGGGATCAGCAGGATATTGGGCGCGCGGCGCAGCAGCCAGGCCAGGGCGACCTGCATGGGCGTCGCGCCCAGCCGCTCGGCGACCCGCGACAGGGCTGTCGATTGCAGCGGGCTGAAGCCGCCCAAGGGAAAGAACGGCACATAGGCGATCGCCTCCTCGGCCAGGGCGTCGATCAACGTGTCGTCCTCGCGATGCGCCAGGTTGTACTGGTTCTGCACACAGACGATCGGCGTGATCTGCTGGCCCTCCTTCACCTGGGTCGCGGTGACGTTGCTGAGGCCCACATGGCGCACCAGGCCCTGGCGCTGGAGATCGGCCAGCACCCTCAGCGGCGCGGCGATCGAGCCTTCGGCCGGACCGTGAACGTCGAACATGATCCGCAGATTGACGACGTCCAGAACGTCCAGGCCCAGGTTTGTCAGGTTGTCGTGGACCGCGCGCTCCAGTTCGTCGGCGCCGAAGGCCGGGTTCCAGGAGGCGTCCTCGCCGCGAACGGCCCCGATCTTGGTGACGATCGTCAGGTCGTCGGCATAGGGCGCCAGCGCCTCGCGGATGATCTGGTTGGTGACGTGCGGACCATAGAAGTCACTGGTGTCGATGTGATTGACGCCTGAGGCCACCGCTTCGCGCAGCACGGCCAGCGCCGCCTCGCGGTCACGCGGCGGGCCGAAGACGCCAGGCCCGGCCAGCTGCATGGCGCCGTAGCCCAGCCGCTTCACCATCTTGCCGCCGAGGGCGAAGGTCCCCGCCTGATCGATCGCTTGCATGGTCGTCTCCGTTGTTCGAGGCCGAAACCTAGCGAACGCGGGGTGGTTCGATAATCAGGTCCAATCCGAACGGGTTGTGCGCTTCAGCGAACAATGGGGCGTCATGCCTTCAAGACGCTTCGAGCGTCTTTCACCGGCCTTACGCGCTAAGAAAATGCCTAAGGTTTGGGCAAGAGAGGTAGTTTCCTTTGAAACTCAACATTTTACTTCAACCGACAACGTTGTCATGTTACCGGTACCTTTGACGGTTGAACGGGCGAGATCCCAACGGCCGTCAGAGGAACGCACCGGGAGGTGGTTGAACCCCAACCCCCTTTCGGAAGTAAGCATCATGAAGATTCTGTTTGTCCTGGCCGCTTCGGCCATCGCTCTGTCCACCGCCTCGTCGGCCTTCGCCACCGAGCAGCACGTCAAGGTCCGCGGCCGCACCGACGCCGCCATCCACGCCGACATCGTCGCCGCCGCCTCGTCGATCTGCCGCGAGGACGTCGGTATCCACGACGACGACCTTTACGCCTACTGCGTCCGCGAAGCGACCCGCGACGCCGTCCAGAAGGTGGGCAGCCCCACCCTGAAGGCCTATGATCGCCAGGCCTTCCGCTCGAACGGCCTGATCAAGGCCAGCTACTAAGCCTTTTCGGGCCCGGTTTCGCGCCGTCTCGGCGGCGCGGGACCGGGTCCGACCCCGGCTGTCCCGCGACAATTCGTGTCAATCGGTTTTGTGTTCGCGCTGCAATATAACCGTTGATAAGTGACGAGCGACAAGTTACAGCTTGAGCAGAGGCGGCAGAGCGGGCGAGATCCTGGACCAGTCGCCGAGGGGAAACGCGTTTCGGACGGGTTGAAAGCCAACACTGTCCTGGAATCCGTCCCATGATCCGCACCTTCGCCCTGGCCGCCTCGGCCGTCGCCCTGTTCGCCGCCACCTCGGCCGGCGCCGCCGAAGTCCGTATCCAGACCGCCGGCAAGGCTCCCGCTGAACTGCGCGCCGAAATCGTCAAGGCCGCCTCGACCGTCTGCTGGCAAGACGTCCGCGGCGAGAGCCTGGCCACCTACCTGTACCCGTCGTGCGTGCGCGCCTCGGTCAACGCCGCGGTCAGCAAGCTGAACAACCCGGAACTGGCCTCGTACAACGACGCCAACCCGGCCATCCGCGCCCGCTAAGGAATTCGCGAGGCGAGCGCCCGCGTAGAGTAAAGACGAGGAGGCGGCGTATCGGCCTCTTCCGCCTCGTGGATGCGGAAAGCCCTCCCCGGCGTCGGGGAGGGCTTTTTCGTGCGTGGACGCCGAGGCGCTATTTCTTGGACGCCTGATCCTGGGTCACAAGGATCGGCAGCATCGAGGCCAGCTTCAGGTCGATGGCCATGCTCAGGCGGCGGTCGATCTGGAAGAAGGTGGCGGCCTTCACGCCCGGCAGCACCTTGCCGACCGTCGGCACGTACTTGGCCCGCAAGGTCTCCAGCCGGACGTCCTGGTCCAGCCAGCGGGTGATGAAGTCGAGCGCGCCCTTGTCGTCGTATTTGCCGTAGGTGTTCACATATTCGGCCAGCAGGGCGTACTGAGTGTCCTTGATCGTGGTCCGCTCGGCGGCGTAGCGGTCATAGACCGGCCAGAAGCGGGTGGCCTCGGCGTCGGTCAGGGTCAGGGTCGCGGCCATGATCTGCTTGCGGGACGAACGCAGTTCCTCGCGCAGGCCTTCCAGGTCGGCGGCGGTCAGCGGCTTGTCCGGCGCGGGCAGGGCCTGTGCGGAGGCCGGGGCCTGGGCGTGGGCCAGCACGGGGGCCTGGGTAAGGCTCACGCCCAGCAGCAGCGAGACGGCGAGGGTTCTGAAGGTCATGGAAGAGCTCCTGCTCGGCGCGCTCGAGGACGGAGCGTGGCCGCGAGGCAGCATCTTCAACGGCCGGGGCCGTCGCAATCGGGGCTAACCCGGCCTCGCTCCCAGGGTTTTGCCGGGTGGGCGGCGTCAGGCCCCAGACGCGTTAGGTCCAGACGCGAAAAGGCCCGCGAGGCGAACCTCGCGGGCCTTTCGTTCGGCGGAAGCCGAGAAAGTCTTAGGCGGCGGCCGCGACGGCCTTGGCCTTCGCCTTCACCTGGGCCTTGATCTTCAGGGCGCGCGGCGACAGCTGCTCGTCCTTGGCGCCCAGCAGGAACACGTCCAGGCCGCCCTTGAAGTCCAGGGTGCGCAGCGCGGCGTTGCTGATGCGCAGCTTGAAGGTCTGACCCAGCGACTCCGACTGCAGCGAGGCGGGAGCCAGAGCCGGCAGGAAGCGGCGCTTGGTCTTGATGTTCGAGTGGCTCACATTGTGGCCGACCATCGGACCGACCCCAGTGAGTTCGCAACGGCGCGACATGTGGATACCTTAGGGCTTGGGCGAAGCCGAAGGCTCCGCAACATGAATTTCGGCGCGCGATGGGCGGACCGCCGCGCGAGAGCGGGCGATATAGGCGAAGGGGCCTTCCCGAGTCAAGCCGCGCCTGACCGATCATGGGCCGTTCGCGGGAACCCGCGGCCCCAACATCGCCTTCAAACGCGGTTCATCTGCCGCTTTATATATGGAGCCGTCCTTGATGGAGATCGACCGCATGCGTCTGCTCGCCCCCGCCCTGATCGCCGGCACGCTGATTCTGGGCGCCGTGACCGCTATCGCGGCCCCACAGCTGGCCGACGCCGCCGGCGCGCGCACGACGATTCTGCCCGGTCAGTGGGAGTACAGCTATCGCGTCGGGCCGATCCCCACCGGCAGCGAGGACCGGTGCCTCAGACAGGCCGATGTCGAGCAGTTCGCCAAGGGCATCTGCACGCGCAAGTACAAGTGCGATTACGACACCCGTGTGGTGCAGGACGGCAAGGTGGCGCTGAAGGGCACCTGGACCGACAAGAAGGGCCGGGTGGCCCCCGTCGACGCCAAGGGGACCTACACCCCCGAAAGCTTCCGTCTGAACGTCCACATGAAGACCATCAACGGCATCCCCCTGGCCGGGGTGATGGAGGCCAAGCGCGTCAGCGCCCAATGCAAGCCGGAGTAGGGGCAAGCCGAAGTAGGGCGGGCCGGGCCAGGGGGAGCTTCACATAACGGCGATTGCCAAGCTGGCGGAGCGGCGCGAAGAATGCCCCGCCGCAACCTGGAATCGTCCATGTGCGGCCCCGAGGAAAGTCCATGGCCGAGATCGTCAATCCGCAGATCACCGACGCCGTCACCCAGTCGAATGTCCAGGTCATCGGCGACGCTCCCGCCATGGCCATGAGCTCGATCTATCAGAGCCTGGCCCATTCGATGGGCATCCTGTTCGAGAACGCCGTGTCCGCCCAGCAGCAGCTGGCCATCGCGGCCCAGGCCGCGACCAACCAGGGCGTGATCCAGATCTACAGCCTGGACACCGCCGTCGCGGCCGCAGCTTCGGCGAAGGTGGCCCAGTCCGACGTGCCGGACAACCTGCTGTCTCTGCTGGCCGCCCTGCGCGCCTTCGGTTCGGCCGAAGCCCAGGCCCAGGCGGTCGACGCCGCCATCGCCGCCGTCAAGGCGATCAAGCCCGCGCCTTCCAAGCCGGGCTCCTGACATGGCGGCCACCTCGAGCGACGCCCAGGCCTCCCCCGAGGAGGTCGTCCACATCGGATTCGGCGATCCGCTGACGAGCGCCATGTGGGCGGCCGCCGTCCACTCCGCCAGCCTGGCCCTGGTCAGCGCCGCCCAGCACCTGCAGCGCACCACCCTGCTGGTCGAGACGGCGACGGCCGTGGCGTTGCGTGACGCCGGCGGTCGGGATGAGGGGCAGGACCATCGGCTGGCCCTGGCCCGCGCCGCCATGGCGGACGCCGTCAATCTGTTCGAAACAGTCCAGGCCCAGGGCCAGGCCCTGGCGTCCTCCCCGAAGGGAACAAAGGGAACCTGATTGTGGTTAATCCAAATTAAGCTACAATAGCTTGTAGGGAACAAACACTGAATCGGCGGGAGTCGCTGATTCGGTCATGATTCGTTTCGCTCGTGTTCGGCGAACGGTGAAAGCGCGTTAACGCTGGAGCTTCCCGATTTTTCCGCGGTCTACCGCGCCCGCTTCGGCGCCACCGAGAATTCCAGGTCGAACAGGGTGGGGACGTCGTTGGTCCTGGCCCGCTCGATGGTCAGCATCCGCGCCTTGGTCTGCAGCCCGCCCGGCGAGGAGAAACCGCCCGGCTTGCCGTCGGCGCCCAGCACGCGATGGCAGGGCACGATGATCGGCCAGGGATTGTCGCCCATGGCCTTGCCGATCACGCGGGCCGCGCCCGGCTCGCCGATGGCCTTGGCGATCTGGCCGTAGGTGATGGTCTCGCCCGGCGGCACGGCGCGGGCGATCTCGTAGACCCGGCGGTTGAAGGGGGCGACCACGTCATAGTCCAGCTCGACATCGGTCAGGTCGTCGCGACCGCCTGACAGGAGGTCGTTGATCCGCTCGATCACCTGCTGGACCTCGGGCGGCGGCGCGGCCTCGACGGCGTCCGGATGGCGGCGGCGCAGGCGATCCCACGAGGCGCCCGGCGTCGGGTCCGGCAGCTGCGCCCCGGTCAGCCCCCGCTCGCCCCAGGCCAAGCCGCACAGGCCGATGGGGGTTTCGAAGAGCGCGAAGCCCTGGGTCGGGGAGGGGGAAGCCATGGGCGCAATATAACAGCGCCATGCGACGGTTGGAGAGGGCGCGCGGTGAGGGAGTCCGATATCCGCGATCGCTTCCCCTTCCTCCGTCATCCTCGGACTTGTTCCGAGGACCCCTCGTTCGGCTTCCGGTGACGAAGCAGAAGGAGGTGCGGCGAGGGCGGAGTCCGGATCGGCCGGCGGCAACACGGCGGACACAGGGGTCCTCGGAACAAGTCCGAGGATGATGGGTGATAGGGGGCTTTCAGGTCGAGCTCAGTCGCACCCGTCGACCAGCACCAGCTTGCTGTCGGTCGTTTCGTGACGCAGGGCGAGCAGCGGCTGGGCTTCGGGATCGTCGAGGAACGCCTCGGCGGCCTCTCGCGACGGGAATTCCAGGATGACCATCCGCTCGGGCGCCCAGTCGCCTTCCATGACCGTCGGCTCGGCGCCTTGGACGATGTACCGCCCGCCGTGCCTGGCGATGAAGGCGGGGATCTGGGCCACATAG
>JAGIBE010000004.1 GCA_017744495.1 Caulobacter sp.
GTCTCGCCCGTGGTATTCGGCTCGGCGCCGATCGCCTTTTCGATGCTGGCCGGGGCGATGGAGAACGACCCGGTGCTGCGGAAGGCGTTCTTCAAGAACCTGAAGTACATGGGCTATGGCGGCGCCACCCTGTCGGACGACGTCTACACCCGCATGCAGGCCCTGGCCGTGGCCGAGACCGGCCATCGCGTGCCGCTGACCACCATGTACGGCGCGACCGAGACCCAAGGGGTCACCGTGGTCCACTGGCTGACCGAGCGGGTCGGGCTGGTGGGCCTGCCCCTGCCGGGCATCGCCCTGAAGCTGGCTCCGGCCGGCGCCAAGTACGAGGTGCGGGTCAAGGGGCCGACGGTCGCCGGCGGCTATCATCGCGATCCGGAGAAGACCGCCGCGGCCTTCGACGAGGAGGGCTTCTACAAGCTGGGCGACGCGGCGCGGTTCGTCGATCCGGACGATCCGTCCAAGGGCCTGGTGTTCGACGGTCGGGTGACCGAGGACTTCAAGCTGGACAGCGGCACCTGGGTCAGCGTCGGCGTGCTGCGCCCCGACCTGGTGGCGGCCTGCAGCCCCTACATCCACGACGCGGTGATCGCCGGCCAGGACAAGCCGTTCATCGCCGCCATGGTCTGGCCCGCGCCGGCCGGCCTGGCGGCGCTGGTCGCCGACCCGGGGCCGGGCACGCCGCTGGAGAAGCTGACCGCCATCCTGCGCGAGCGGATCGGAGCCTTCAACGCCGCCGCCGGCGGGTCGTCGCGCCGCGTGACCCGCGTCGCCATCCTGACCGAACCACCGTCCATCGACGCCGGCGAGATCACCGACAAGGGTTATGTGAACCAGCGCGCGACGTTGGAACGGCGGGCCAAGGTGGTCGAGGGGCTGTACGCGGCGGAGCCGGGGGACGGGGTGATCGTGGTTTGAGATCGAGCCGGGGACACGCCCTCGCGGCGTGTCCCCAAAGGCTTGGCTCCGCGCCTAAAGCTCCGTCATCCTCGGGCTTGTCCCGAGGACCCCTTTGTCGGCCAGTTTGCCGGGCGGAGGTAGGTCGCGGCCTCACCGCTCCACGGGTCTTCGTTCTTCTCGGCTGCACCAGGGGTCCTCGGGACGAGCCCGAGGATGACGGTGGTTATTGGAGATCGGCTGTGCGCGCGTTTGGGGACACGCCGCAAGGGCGTGTCCCCGCTTCAGTCCCCATCCCCCGCCACATACGCCGGCCAGCTCAGCGCGCCGCGATCCAGCACGATCGTCTTGTCCGAGTAGCCGCTGGCCATCAGGCCGGCCGGCTTGGCGGGGATGGTGGAGACGCCGCGGGGCCAGCCGTCGCGGATTTCGATCACCGCCACCTCGACCTTGCCGGCCGCCCGGGCCGTGAAGCTGAGCGTGACGCCCTGCGGGTCGGGGGCGTGGTAGCTGAGGCTGCTCCACTTGCCGGCCTCGGTGGGCAGGGCCAGCGGGCGGCCGTTCAGGCGCGGCTCGTGGAGGTCGACGCTGGCCTTCAGGCGCAGGGTCAGGATCTCGGCTCCGGCGGTCGGCACGGCGCGGACCAGCAGGCGGTCGCCGGCCCGGTCGATCGTCAGGGTCGGGCGCTCGACCGGCAGGACCTGGGTCGGGGCCATCCACACCGGCTCGCGATACAAGGGCGGATAGGCCTGGCGCACCGGCTTGGCGTCATTGTCGGACAGCACCACGGTCGACCACGGGTCCAGGCGCGGCTGGGGCGAGACCCGCCAGGCCGTGCCGGTCGACAGGTCGGCCAGGTGGCTGGCCTCGGCCAGCTTGGGCCGGGTCGGACCGGCGTCGCCGAGGCCGGCGTAGAGCAGCAGGCCCACGCCCGCCGCCGTCGCCACGCCGGCGAAGACCGGCGCCCAGCGATAGGCGGCGAAGTCGAAGGCCAGGGGCAGCAGGGCCGGGGCGGCCAGGATCGCGAACACCGCCAGCACCGCCGGCTCCATCAGGCCTACGCCGGCGAAGGTCCAGGCGCCCCAGGCGCCCAGCTGGGCGACGACGGCGACGGCGATCACCGCGACGGCCAGGGTCAGCACCCACGCAACGCGGCGGTCGCGGGTCCCGCCGACGGCCATGACCAGGGCGGCGGCCAGGCTGGCGGCCAGCAGCGGCCAGGCCAGCATCACCGAGGCGCCGGGAACGATGACCTGGGCCGCGACCGCCAGGCCCAGCACCACCAGCAGGGCGCCCAGCCAGGCGCCGAACACGCCCACCCCCTTGCCCAGGCTGATCCAGGCCAGGACGACGATGGCGGCGCCCAGGCCCAGGCCGATGGGGTCGAAGCCGCCGACCAGACTGCACGCCCCGCCCACGGCCAGGGCCGCCAGGCTCAGCCAGACCTTGCTCCAGACGCGGGTCAGGCCGCGCGCCTGCAGGATCAGCACGCTCAGGCACACCCCGATCAACAGCAGGCCCGCGCCCGGGAGCAGCGCGTTGAACTGGCCCAGCACGGCGTAGAAGCGCTGCTGGTCGCTGACCCCGATCAGCCGCCCGCCCAGGTGCAGAGCCAGCACCGCCGCGGCGGCCAGCAGCAGGAAGCCGGCGATCCCGCGCAGGATCTCGACGAAGGTCACGGCCTTCCCCCGCAGGGCGCGGAAGCCGGTGAAGACGATCAGCAGGCCCGCCGCCGCCAGCAGCGCCCAGCCGATGTCGGCCGGATAGGCCACCAGCCAGCGCGACAGGACGTCGGAATAGATCAGGTCCGGCGCCTTGGCCGGGAGGGCCGCGCCCATCGCCAGCGCCCGGACGGTGGGCAGGGCCTGGTCGCCCAGGTTCTGCAGGCTGCCCTGGTTCAGGTGCTCGGGCGTGGCCAGGGGCGTGTGATAGGCTAGCTGGTCGTCGATGAAGGCGAAGTTCAGCCCCGGCAGGCCCTTGCGCAGCGCGTGGGTCAGGTCGGTGTCGTTGGGCATGCGCTGGTAGATCGTCGCGGCCAGCGAGTTGGCGGTCGGCTGCTGGGCGACGGACGCGTAGAGCCGGACCAGGTCGCCGCTGTCAGGGCCGGTCTGGAACATGGCCGCGCGGCCGGCGTCGCCCCGGGCCTCCATGTTGACCACCACGCCGATGCGGTCGCGCAGCGGGTCGCGGGCGAAGAAGGCCTCGGCGCCCAGCAGGCCCGGCTCCTCGCCGTCGGTGAACAGGAAGACCACGTCACGGGCCGGGGTGGGGCCGGCCTTCAGGGCGCGGGCGATCTCGAGGGCCGCGGCGACGCCCGCCGAGTCGTCGGCCGCGCCCGGCGAGTTGGGCACGGTGTCGTAGTGGCTCATCACCAGCACGGCCGGCGCTTGGCGGTCGGTTCCGGGCAGGGTGGCGACGATGTTCTGCACCGCGCCCACCGAGACAGAGCGCGGCGACCACTTGGCCGCGTCGCGCACGCCCTCGCCGGGGCGGACCACCACCTCCAGTCCCAGGCCGCTGATGCGCGAGAGCAGATGGTCGCGGACCCGGACGATCTCGGCCGAGCCGATCGGGTGGGGCTTCTGGCCGATGGCCCGGACGTCGGCCATGGCGCGCGTGGCCGAGAACTGGTCGGCGGGGGCGTTGGCCGGCAGGGGCGGTGGCGTTCGGAGGGCCAGGTTGGCGATCGCCAGACCCAGGAGCAGGCAGACCCAGACGCCGAGCAGCCGGACGGTCTTCATGATGCGCCTCCGAGAGCGAATCCCCGCCCCAGGTTGGGACGGTTCGGGATTCGTTGGAAGCTTGGGAAAGCTCGGCCGCGGGCGAAAAGCGCTCAACGAAAAGGGCGACCCGGTCGCCCGGATCGCCCTCTCGCTCTTCCCGATCTCCGCTCATCCCCGGCTTTCGCCGGGATGAGCGGGTTTCGAAAGCTAGTACCGGGCCCGCAGGGTCAGGCCGTAGGTGCGCGGCGCGCCGAGGAACGCATCATAGGTGATGGTGTCCGCGGCCGGGTTGTAGACCTTGTTGGTCGCGCTCAGGCCCGACGAGCCTTGCAGGAAGCCGTTGAAGGCGACCTGCTCGTACTTCTCGTCGAACAGGTTCAGACCCCACAGCTCCACGGTCCACTTGTCGTCCGCCGCGCCCAAGGTGACGCGGCCGTTGACCACCGTGTAGTCCTTCTGGACCTTCGGCGGGAACAGGTCCGAACCGGTGTTGTAGTCGGACGAGTACTTGGCGCCGATGTTGAAGCGGGTCTTCAGGTTGTCGCCGACCGGACGCTCGTAGGTCAGCGAGGCCGAGCCCGACCACTTCGGGGCCAGCGACATCCGGCTGCCCGGCAGCAGGGCCAGGGCGTTGGTCGGGTCGTTGGGGATCGGGTCGTCGCCGTACTTGGTGTCGGCGTAGCTCAGGCCGCTCTGGATCGACAGGCCGTGCACCGGGGTGAACCACAGGAAGTCGACGTCGACGCCCTTGGAGGTCACTTCCGGCACCGAGCGCACCGCGAACGATGTGCCCAGGAAGGTGTTCAGCTGGAAGTCGCTGAACTTCTGGTAGAAGCCCGTGACGTTGAACAACACGGTCCTGTTGAACAGGGTGTTCTTCATGCCGACTTCGTAGCTGTCGACGAATTCGGCCGGGAACGAGGTGTCGTTGATCGGCACCACGCCCGGACCGCCGCTGGGCAGGCCGTTGGACGACTGGGTGCGGTCCAGGTTGAAGCCGCCGCCCTTGTAGCCGCGGGCGTACGAGGCGTAGGTGAACACCTCCGGCGAGAAGCGGTACGAGGCCTTGATCGTGCCGCTCCACTCCTTGTCCGAATGCTTCTGGGTGGTGCCGCGGCCGTTGAACAGCGGGTTGGCCCAGGGCAGGCAGAGGTTGCCGATCACGGTCGAGGCGTTGGCCGCGCCCACCAGGGTGGCGATGCGCAGCTGGCCGGCGGGCGACAGGGCCGTGGCGCAGGCGATGCCGCCGTCGGTGGTGGTCTGGTATGTGTCCAGCGTCTTGTCGTCGATCGAGTACCGCAGGCCGGCGGTGATGTCGAAGGCGTCGGTCACGTGCCAGGTGTTGTTGGTGAACCCGGCGATCGTCGTGGCGCGCTGCTGGTAGCGGTCATGCAGGCCTTGGCCGCCGACATAGCTGGTGTTGGGGGCGCGGTTCAGCAGCAGGGCGATGAAGTTGGGGATGCCGCCGGTGGCCGGCGAGGCCGACAGCGACAGCAGGCGGCCCAGATACTGCTCGTAGTTGTTGCCGTACAGGAAGTTGGCCCGGTTATCGAGGCGCTCATCGGCCAGGAAGGCGCCGACCAGCCAGTCCAGCTTGTCGGTCTGGCCCGCCAGGCGCAGTTCCTGGCTGAAGGTGGTGAATTCGGCGTAGTTGGTGCCGTCCTTCACGCGATAGGCCAGGTCGGCCGTGCTGAAGTCCGAGTCCTGGCCGTTGTCGGTGCGCCAGTTGCGGATGGCCGAGATCGAGGTCAGCTGGCCGACCGGCAGGTCGATCTTGCCTTCCAGCGACACGCCCTTGTCCTCGACCGACGACGGGGCGCCGCGGTTCGAATAGGCCACGCGGTCGTACGGGTTGGCCGGGTTGGCCAGGGCCGGGCCGCCGTTGACGATGGCCAGGATGTTGGCCGTCGGGCCGGTGCGGATCTGCACGGCGCCGCAGCAGTTCTCGTCGCGCTTGGTGTAGTCGCCGATCAGGCGGAACGACGACTTGTCGTCCGGCACGAACAGCAGCTGGCCGCGCACGGTGTAGAAGCCCTGGTCGGCGTCCTGGTCGCGGTCGCTGGGCCCCTTGCCGGTGACCACGTCGTTGTAGCCGTCACGCTCGCGGGCGGCGAAGTACAGGCGGCCGGCCAGGGTCTCGCTGCCGAACAGCGGGCCGGTCACCGAGGCCGAGGCGCCGTGGGCGTTGTAGTTGCCGATCGTCAGCTCGCCTTCGGCGCCGAAACCGAATTCCGGCTCCTTGGTGACGATGTTGATGACCCCGGCCGAGGTGCTCTTGCCGAACAGGGTGCCTTGCGGGCCCTTCAGCACTTCGATGCGCTCCATCTGGCCTAGGTCGCCGAACGACACGCCGTTGCGCGGGCGATAGACGCCGTCGATCACGACGCCGACCGAGCTTTCCAGGCCGGGGTTGTCGCCGACGGTGCCGACGCCGCGGATGCGGGCGGTGGTCGAGGCTTCCGACGTCGTGGAGGTGACGGTCAGGCCGGGGGTCAGGATCGTCAGATCCTTGATGTCCTTGACGCCGGTGTCCTGCAGCAGCTTGGCGCCGACGGCGGTGACCACCACCGGAACATCCTGCAGGTTCTGTTCGCGTTTTTGAGCGGTGACGACGATGCTGTCGACGGTTTGGACTTCCGTATCCTGGGCCTGAGCCGCCAGCGGGGTCAGACCGGCGAGCACGACGGCGGACGCCGTGCCGCAAAGCACCTGTGTAAAGCGCATTTCCTACCTCGGTTCGTTATGGCGAGGCGCTTGCATCGCCTCCCCTTGTTGATTGGTCGTGACCCGAACGTTTGTTCGAATAGACACGCAAGGGTTATGGCCCTGCTGTGTGCTCGGCAAGGAAAATCCTTATGGATTAAAGGTTGGCGAACGCCCTGTTGCGCGGATGCGACAGCGCTCTCCGACCATCCCCGATATTCTGCTGGCGGGTTTGAGGGGCTACGAGCTCGGCGACGTCAGACTTGCGTCGACGCTCCGGTGGCCGCATGTGCGGGTCATGCCCGTCTCAGCCGTCTATCGCCCCGATCCGGTCTTCATGCGCCTCGGCCCGGAATTCGCCGATCCGGTGGCCCCCGCCGACTTCCCCCAGACCGTCCTGCGCCACCGCAACGATCGCGCCGCAGCGACCGTGGGACTGGAAGGCCTGACCGACGCCGAGTGGCTGGACCACTTCGCGCGCTTCCGCCCCCTGCCGGACAACCAGCCGGGACCGCTGGCCATGCGCTATCACGGCCACCAGTTCCGCACCTATAATCCCGACCTGGGCGACGGACGCGGCTTCCTGTTCGCCCAGCTGCGCGAGCAGGGGCGTGGTCGCCTGCTGGACCTGGCCACGAAGGGCTCGGGCCAGACGCCCTGGTCGCGGGCCGGCGACGGGCGGCTGACTCTGAAGGGCGGCGTGCGCGAAATCCTGGCCGCCGGCATGCTGGAAGCCCTGGGCGTCCCGACCTCGCGGGCCTTCTCCCTGGTCGAGACCGGCGAGGACCTGACGCGCGGCGACGAGCCCAGCCCCACCCGCTCGGCCGTGCTGACCCGGCTGTCGCACAGCCACATCCGCTTCGGCACGTTCCAGCGCCAGGCGTTTCTGGAGCGGCGCGACAACCTGAACCTCCTGGTCGACCACGCGATCGAGACCTATTTCGCGCACCTCGCCGACCAGCCCGACCGGCCCAAGGTCCTGCTGGAGCAGGCCGTCGCCGCCAGCGCCCGCCTGGTGGCCCGCTGGATGGCGGCCGGCTTCGTGCACGGCGTGCTCAACACCGACAACATGGTGGTCACCGGCGAGAGCTTCGACTACGGCCCCTGGCGGTTCCTGCCGAAGAACGACCCGAACTTCACGGCCGCCTATTTCGACCATTCGGGGCTCTACAGCTTCGGCCGTCAGCCCGAGGCGGTGTTCTGGAACCTACAGCAGCTGGCCGGCTGCCTGGCCCTGACCGGCGAGGACGCCGGGCTGATCGCGGCGCTGAACGGGTTCTCCGACCTCTATCGCGACGCCCTGCGCGCGGCGATGCTGGACCGCCTGGGCCTGAAGTCCCGCTCACCGCAGGAGGACATCGATCTTGTCCAGGCCGCGTTCGGGGCCCTGGCCGTCGGCGGCCGCGAGGGCGGCGAATCACTGCGCTGGGAGCCGTTCTTCTTCGACTGGTTCGGCGGCGAGGCCTCGGAGGCCCGCGCCCTGGCCGGTCCGCGCGCGGCGCTCTACGGCCAGGAGGCCTTCCTGGACTTCCGCCGCAAGCTGGCCGCGTTCGAGCCCGACCGACCCGAGCGATTGGAAAACCCGGTCTTCAGCCGTCCCGAACCGGAGGAAATGCTGATCGACGAGGTCGAATCCCTGTGGTCGCCGATCGCCGAGCAAGACGACTGGTCGCCGCTTCAGGACAAACTTGGGCGAATTGAAGCCGCGCGTGTCGCTTATGCGTTGGGAGACTGACATATGAGTGAGACATATCTGCCGCACGCTGAGCTTTTCCGACGTGGGGGCCCCTCGCGAGGGAACAAACGTCAAGCTTTGACCTTATCTGGGTTTAAGCACGCCTCGTGACCGAAGTGGCCTGTGGAGAACTTCCCATGCGTATCTTCCAACCCGTGATGCTGGTCTGCGCCGTGGCCATGTCCTTCATCGGCGCCCTGGGCCTGCCGGGCTGCGCCCGCGCCATCGGCGAGTGTCTCAGCGACAAGCACGAGATGGCCTAAGGGCCGCTCATCCCAACCAAGGTGCGTTGGCCATCCGCTTGGCCAGGAACGCGATCAGCACCTCCACGCGCGCCGGCCGGATCGGGCTGGGCGGGGTGACCAGGTGCAGGGCGATCGGCGGCGGGGCCCAGTCGGGCAGCACTTCCTCCAGCAGGCCCGCCTTCAAATCCTCCCAGGCCAGGAAGTCCGGCTGCATGGCCAGGCCCAGTCCCGCCAGCAGCGACGGCCGCAGGATGTCGGCGTTGTTGACCCGCAGGGGCGAGGGCACGCTGACCGCGTATTGTCCGTGTTCGGCGTGCTGGAACCGCCAGACGTCCTTGGATCGGCCGCCTGTGTAGAACAGGCCCCGGTGGGCGGTCAGGTCCTTGGGGTGGCTGGGCCGGCCGTGCTTGTCGAAATAGGCCGGCGAGCCGACCAGCATCACCCGCACCGGACAGAGGCGACGCGCGAGCAGGCTGGAGTCCTCCAGGGCCGAGATCCGCAGGGCCAGGTCGAAGCCGTCCTCGACGATGTCGACCAGCTGGTCCGACAGCGACAGCTCGACCGACACCTCAGGATAGAGGGCGAAGAACTCCGGCAGGGCAGGACCCAGATGGGCGATGCCGAACGACATCGGAGCCGCCACGCGCACCAGGCCGCGCGGCGTGGCCGACTGGGCGCTGGCCTCGGCCTCCAGCGCCTCGCCTTCGGCCAGGATGTGCGTGGCCCGGTGCAGCGAGGCCTTGCCCGCCTCTGTCAGGGACAGACGTCGCGAGGTGCGATGGAACAGCGTCGCCCCCAGCCGGGTCTCCAGCCGGGTGACGGCCTTGGAGACCGTGGCCTTGGACAGGTTCAGCTGCTCGGCCGCTCGGGCGAACGAGCCGGTCTCGGCCACCTTGGCGAACACCGCCCAGGCCTCGAAGTCGGGGAGTTTCATGGGTTAAAAATCCGAAACAGTTTGTTTCGATCATTTCCATTTCGGTGCGCGACGCAATAGCCCATCTTCTCCTCAACAGAGACGGCCATCTGGCTCGTCTCCCGGAGAAACGACCATGATCGACGTTCGAACCTTCGACAGCCTGGGCGGCGCCAACCACGGTTGGCTGGACGCCAAGCACCACTTCTCGTTCGCCGACTACCACGACCCCAAGCGCGTTCATCACGGCGCCCTGCGGGTGTGGAATGACGACACCATCGCGGCCGGCACGGGCTTCCCGCCCCACCCGCACGCCGACATGGAGATCATCACCTATGTCCGCGAAGGCGCGATCACCCACCAGGACAGTCTGGGCAATAAGGGCCGCACCGAGGCGGGCGACGTCCAGGTGATGAGCGCCGGCACCGGCATCCGCCACTCCGAGTACAACCTCGAGCCGGGCGTGACCAAGATCTTCCAGATCTGGATCATCCCCAACAAGCGCGGCGAAGGCCCGGCCTGGGGCGCCAAGCCCTTCCCCAAGGGCGACCGCAGCGGCAAGTTCGTGGCCCTGGCCAGCGGCTTCTCCGATGACGGCGACGCCCTGCCGATCCGCACCGACGCCCGTGTCCTGGGCGCCACCCTGAAGGCTGGTGAAACCACCGAGTATTCGATCGGCGCCGACCGCAAGGGT
Organism: Caulobacter sp.; assembly: GCA_017744495.1. GTDB lineage: Bacteria > Pseudomonadota > Alphaproteobacteria > Caulobacterales > Caulobacteraceae > Caulobacter. The sequence goes on from JAGIBE010000004.1 coordinate 9,911, forward strand.
TACCTCGTCCCGTCGACCGGCAAGGTCGAGGTCAACGGCGTGGTTTTGAACACCCGTGACGGCGCGGCCATCCAAGACGAGGCGATCATCCGCGTGAAAGCGTTGGAAGACGCCGAACTGGTGCTCGTCGACGCCGCCGAACTCTAGACCCAAAAGATGGGGACGGGCGCTCGCGCTCGTCCCCCAACATTCCTTCCCTCAACCCATCCCGAACTTTCAGGAGGCCCTCATGGCCAAGGTTCTCGTCCTCTACTATTCCGCCTACGGCCACATCGAGACGATGGCCAACGCCGTCGCCGAGGGCGCCCGCGCCGCCGGCGCGACCGTCGACATCAAGCGCGTGCCGGAACTGGTGCCCGAAGAGATCGCCAAGAAGTCCTATTACAAGCTGGATCAGGCCGCCCCGATCGCCACGATCGAAGACCTGGCCAACTACGACGCCATCATCGTCGGCGTCGGCACCCGCTTTGGCCGCATGGCCTCGCAGATGGCCAACTTCCTCGACCAGGCCGGCGGCCTGTGGGCCCGCGGCGCGCTGAACGGCAAGGTGGGCGCGGCCTTCACCTCGTCGGCCACCCAGCACGGCGGCAACGAGACCACCCTGTTCTCGATCATCACCAACCTGCTGCACTTCGGCATGACCATCGTCGGCCTGCCCTACAGCCACCAGGGCCAGATGACCCTGGAGGAAATCACCGGCGGCGCGCCCTACGGCGCCACCACCATCGCCGGCGGCGACGGCTCGCGTCAGCCCAGCGAACTGGAACTGTCCGGCGCCCGTCACCAGGGCGAGCTGGTCGCCAAGACCGCCGCCAAGCTGTTCGGCTAGCTAAAATCAGGCGCGGATCGTCCAAGACGGCGGTCCGCGCTCGCGCTTCAATACCAACGCCCTTCCCGGCACGTCCCCCCGCACGTCGATGGGAAGGCCCCAGCGGCCGATTCGTCCCTCCCCCCAAAGGACCGTCCGCCGAATGGCCGGTCGGCTCTCCCCAGAGCCGGCCGGTTTTTGGTTTCCGCTCGGACCGTCGCCGCGCAAACCCAGGCGGGTAACCAAACCGCGCGCGAAAGGGCTACCTGAGCCGGTCGTTTTCTGCCTTCATGGGTCACGGCCCTTTTGATCGTCGCCGTTGAAGCGGCGCACTGGCCGGGAGGCGGGGACATGTCGTGGATCGACTGGCTGCTGAATCCGACCGGGCTGACGCCGCACGGCTTCTGTCTGAGTTGGGCCCCCGGTTTGGTGGCGCTGCACGCCGGTTCCGACGCCGTCATCGGCCTGGCCTACCTGTCGATCCCCCTGGCCATCGCGGCCTTCGTCAAGATGCGGCCCGACATCAAGTACAGCTGGGTGGCCTACCTGTTCGTGGCCTTCATCCTGGCCTGCGGCACCACCCACCTGATGGCCATCCTCACCCTCTGGGCGCCCGCCTACGGTATCGAGGGACTGATCAAGCTGGTCACCGCGGGCCTGTCCATCGCCACGGCCGCCCTGCTGTGGCCGTTGCTGCCCAAGGTCGCCGCCCTGCCGTCGGCCGCCGAGCTGGAGCGCCGGGTCGAGGAGCGCACCGCCGAGCTGGCCCGCGTGGTGGAGGAGCAGAAGGCCACCCTGGCCCAGCGCGACCTGCTGCTGCGCGAGGTCTATCACCGGGTGAAGAACAACCTGCAGATGGTCGACGGCCTGCTGGTCATGCAGACGCGCCAGATCACCGATCCGGACGCCCGCAAGGCGCTGCGCGGCTTGCGTGACCGGATCTTCGCCCTGGGCCTCGTGCACCAGCAGCTGATGAGCTCCAGCGACCTGAAGACCTTCGACATCGCCCCGTTCCTCAGCGAGCTGTCCAGCAACATCGTCGAGGGCGGCGCGAACGACGCGGTCGCCCTGTCGGTGGAGGCCATCCCGCTGGACGTGGACCTGGATTTCGCCATCCCGCTAGGCCTCGTGGTCAATGAGCTGGTCACAAACTCGCTCAAGCACGCCTTCCCTGACGGCGGCGGCCAAATCGCGGTCAGTCTCAGCCGGAGCGAAGGCGGCGAACTGCTGCTCGTCGTGGCCGACAACGGCCAGGGCTACAGCCCGCGCGGACCCAGGGATGAAGGCCCCAGGGTCGCGCTGGGCTCGACGATCATCCAAGGACTTATCGCGCAAATGGAAGGAACAATCATGGTCGAAAGCCAGCAGGGTCTGACCCGCAGCGAGATCCGCCTCGCCGCTCCTCTCACGTCCCACCTGGCGGGTCACCTCACGGGCGAGGTGGCCGCGTGAACGCGATCGTCCCCCTCCAGAAGTCGACGGTGCTGGTCGTCGATGATGAATTCCTGGTCGCCGAAGGCCTGTGCATGCAGGTCGAGGACATGAACCTGCAGGTTTGCGGCACGGCCACCAACGCCGACGAGGCCCTGGCCCTGGCGATGATGTTCCGCCCCGAGGTGGTGCTGATGGACATGCGGCTGCGCGGAGAGCAGGACGGCGTCGACGCCGCCCTGGCCATCCACGCCGAGGTTGGCTCGAAGGTGATCTTCATCACCGGCTCGCGCGAACAGTCGACCATCGACCGCATCCACGAGGACCATCCGGCCGGACTGCTGTTCAAACCGGTCTCGGACCGCCAGCTGCGCATGGCGATCGCGACGGCGTTGGAGGAGGACTAGGGCGGGCTCTCGAACCTCACCCCGCCTTGGTCATCTTGAAGATGCCCTGGGCGTTGCCGCTGTCGAAGCGCAGGTCCAGCTTCTCCATGCCCGTCTCGTCGACATAGCGGTCGCGCGAGATGAACTCGTGGAACGAGCCGGGGACGGTCAGGGTGACCTCGCCTGCGTCCGTCGCGAAGGCGCGTTCCACGGGCTGGGCCTTGAAGGCGGTCTGGCGCACGCGGCCCGAGCCCGAGACCTCGACCTTGTCCTTGACCGGACGGCCCAGGGCCTTCTGGGCGTCGGCCACGGCCTCGACATCGGCCACCCGGTCGGTGGCGTGGTTGAAGGCTTGGCCCTCGGTGGCGATCCAGGCGGCCTCGGCGGACTCGGCCAGCAGGGCCTGGTAGTGCTCCAGGCGCGGGGTGGCGTGGGTGCGGGCGAAGGCGGCGACGACCTGGGGCAGGGCGGCGCGGGCGGCGTCCAGGTCGCAGCTCCCCTCGGCGTCGAAAGCGGCGAGGGCGCGCTGAGCCTCGGCGCCCAGGGCGTCTGCGGTCGAGTCGAACACCGCGTGGGCGATGACCCCGAAGGCCGGCGAGAAGCGGTCGACGTGCAGCTCGCTGACGAAGAACTGCGGGATGGCTTCGGGCAGGTCGGCATGGGCGTAGGCCCGACCGGTCATCTTCAGGCGGTCCAGCGGATAGAGGTCGGCCAGGGCGTAGCCCAGCGGCTCCAGGATGCGCGCGAAGGCCAGGTGGCCGGCGGGAAGGGCGCCGGTCGGAACGCCGTCGCCGAAGTCGATCGTGCGCAACGCGCCGTGGTCGAACACCAGCCTATGACCCTCAGCGCGCCGCTCCGACACATAGGCCGCGCCCAGCGGCACCCGGCCCATGATGTCGTGGAACAGCACCGCGTTCAGCGCCATGGCGAACACGGCGCGCGACACGGGACCTTCGGCTTCGGCGGTCAGGGCCGGATCGATGTCCAGCACGTCGAGGATCGCGGCGGCGGCCTTCTGGCCGACGGCCGAGGCGACGAGGGTGTTCAGATGCGACATGGGAAGGTCCGGTAAAATCCGAAAGCTAAATCGTTGTCATCCCGGAAGCCTCGGAGAGGCTGTCCGGGACCCAGGGGACTGGGCGAATGCGGTGCGGTTGTCCTGGGTCCCGGACAAGCGCTCCGCGCTTTCCGGGATGACAACCCTTTGGGATGAAAGGGCTACACGTCGAAAGTGACCCCCTGCGCCAGGGGCAGGGTGGTTCCATAGTTCACGGTGTTGGTGGCGCGGCGCATATAGGCCTTCCAGCTGTCGGAGCCGGCCTCGCGGCCGCCGCCGGTCTCCTTCTCGCCGCCGAACGCCCCGCCGATCTCGGCGCCCGAGGGGCCGATATTGACGTTGGCGATGCCGCAGTCGCTGCCCTCGCCCGAGACGAACAGCTCGGCCTCGCGGACATTCAGCGTGAAGATCGACGACGACAGACCCTGGGCCACGGCGTTCTGCTCGGCGATGGCGTCGGCCAGCTCGGTGTAGCGCATGACGTAGAGGATCGGGGCGAAGGTCTCGTGCTTCACGATCTCGGCCTGGTGGTCGATCTCGACCAGGGCCGGGGCGACATAGTAGGCGTCCGGACCCGCCACCTCGACGCGCTCGCCGCCCACCACCTTGCCGCCGGCCGCGCGGGCCTGCTCCAGCGCCGACTGCATGGCGTCGAAGGCGGCCTTGTCGATCAGCGGGCCGACCAGCACCCCGGCGGCGCGCGGATCGCCGACGGGCACCGACGGATAGGCGGTCTTCAGTCGACCGACGAAGGCGTCATAGACGCTGTCGTGCACGAACAGGCGGCGAAGCGTGGTGCAGCGCTGGCCCGCCGTGCCCATGGCCGCGAAGGCGACCCCCCGCAGGGTCAGGTCGAGGTCCGCCGAGGGCGCGACGATGGCGGCGTTGTTGCCGCCCAGTTCCAAGAGGGCGCGGGCGAACCGGGCGGCCAGCTTCGGACCCACCTGCCGGCCCATGGCCGTCGAGCCGGTGGCCGAGACCAGCGGGACCTTCGGATGGTCGACCAGGACCTCGCCCACCGCGCGGCCGCCGATCAGCAGGGTCGAGAGGCCCGCCGGAGCCTCGGGCCCGAACTTCGCCACGGCGCGCTCGAACAGGGCCTGGGTCGCCAGGGCCACCAGCGGGGTCTTCTCCGACGGCTTCCACACAACGCTGTCGCCGCAGACCAAGGCGAGGGCCGCGTTCCACGACCAGACGGCGACGGGGAAGTTGAAGGCGCTGATCACGCCCACCACGCCCAGCGGATGCCAGGTCTCCATCATCCGGTGCGAGGGGCGCTCGGTGGCCAGGGTCAGGCCGAACAGTTGGCGCGACAGGCCCACGGCGTAGTCGCAGATGTCGATCATCTCCTGCACCTCGCCCAGGCCCTCGGAGACCACCTTGCCGGCCTCCAGGGTGACGAGGGCGGCCAGGTCGGCCTTGGCGGCGCGCAGTTCCTCGCCCAGCAGGCGGACCAGCTCGCCGCGACGCGGGGCGGGAACCTTGCGCCAGGCGAGGTACGCGGCATGGGCTGCGTCGATGGCGGCGGCGGCTTGGGCGGGCGTGTGCTCGATGGGGTTCGCCAGGGTCTCGCCCGTGACCGGCGAGCGCGCGGCCAGGGTCCCGCCGTCCAGGGCGGTGGTAACGCCCAGGCGCGCCAGAATGGCGCGGGCTTCGGCGACGGCGGAGGGGAGGGGGGTCATCGTGGCGGTCCTGAAAGTCTATTCTCTGATCCGCTCATCCCGGCGAATGCCGGGACCCAGATCCAATGGCTTGGAGGCTGATTGGAGGGGCGCGGCGCCAAAGGCAACCACTTCAAAGCCATTCCATCTGGGTCCCGGCATTCGCCGGGATGAGCGGACGTTTTTGAGGTTCATGATTTTAAAGCTGGCCCCAGCCGCACCGCCGCCGACCCCGCCCCGAACACCGCTGCGACGGCCGCGCTGTAGTCCTGCACCAGCCTCGGGATAAAGCGGTCGTAGGCGTCCTGGAACGCCCGCCCCAGGCCGTGCTCGCCGCTGAAGCTGGCGGAGAAGCCGTCGACCGCCAGGCCCAGCACCGCCTCGCGCAGCATCGCCCGGCGTTCCGGATCGGTCGGTCCCACCAGGTTGAAGTGCACCCCGCCGTCGGCCACGTGGCCAAAGTCGCACAGGGCGTAGTCGGGGAAGTCAGCCTCCAGCATCAGCACCGCCTCGCGGCGGAACCGCGCCAGATCGCGGCGGCGGAACGACAGGTCGAAGCCCACCACCGGCCCGCTGGCCCGCAGGCCTTCCGACAGCCCGTGGCGCAGGGCCCACATCTTCTCGGCCGGACCGAACAGGGCGTCGGTGAGCGGGCTGTCATCCCGCTCGAGCACCTCGCCGGCGATCTGCTGCAGCACCTCGTCCAGACTCGCCTCGCCCTCGCGTGGGGCCCAGGTTCGGGTCAGCTCGACCAGCACGGCGTAGTCGGGGACTACGCCGCCGGCGAACGGGTTGCTCAGCGACGGCACGTGGTCGATGGCCCGCGTCATGGCGGCCTTCGACATGCCCTCGAAGGCGCTCAGGCTGGCCCCCGCCTGGGCCTCGAAGGCCAGCAGCAGCGGCAGGACGGCGTCGGCGTCGCGCGGGATCAGCAGGGCCGCGGCGCTCTGGCGCGGGCGGTGGTGAACCTCGACGGTGACCTTGGTGATCACGCCGAACGCTCCGCAGCCGCCGACGAACAGCTGGCGCAGGGCGAGCGCGGCGTTGTCCTTGCGCAGGCCGTGCGACAGGGTCAGCACCGTGCCCGCCGCGTCGGCCAGCACCACCTCCAGCCCCAGTACGTGCCGGCGCATGTCGCCATAGCGCAGGAACCGCGCCCCGCCGGTGTTGGTGGCGGCCATGCCGCCCAGCGACGGGTCGGCGCCCAGGTCGATGGGCAGGAACAGGCCGTGCGGCTCCAGCGCCGCGTTGAGGGCCGACAGGCGCACGCCCGCGCCGACGGTGGCCGTGCGGTCGTCGACATCGATCTCCAGCGGAGCGGTCAGGCGGTCCAGCGACAGCACGATCTGGCCGCCGCCGGCGTCGGGCGTCGAGCCGCCGGCGAGACCCGTGTTGGCGCCCTGGGGCAGGAAGGGAAGGCCGTTGCGCACGCAATAGCCGACCACGGCCGAGACCTCGGCGGTCGTCGCCGGGCGCACCACGGCCGCCGCCGTCCCGCCGGCGTAGCGGGCCGGGGTCTCGTAGGCGGCGCGGTCGGCCGCGTCGATGAGCACGGCGTCCGAGCCGACGAGGGCGGCGAGGGCCTCTTGGCAGGCTTTGTCCAGCACGGGCGATGAATTTCCAGGGGCGGACATCATCCCCGCCGTTTCGTCGAATCCTAGTGGCGGTATCGTCGGTTCGCCGTCTAAGTTTCGGCGAAATGTAGGGACGTCCCAACGAAATGCCTATCGATCCCATCGACCAAAAGCTGATCGCCGCCCTGAAGGACAACGGCCGGGCCTCGACCGCCGACCTCGCCCGGCGTGTGGGCCGCTCGCGCACCACGGTGCAGAGCCGGATCGAGCGGCTGGAGCGAGACGGGGTGATCCTGGGCTACGGCGCGCGCCTGGCGCCCGACCTCGAGCACGGGGCGGTGCGGGTGTACGTGATGATCAAGATCGGCCCCAAGGAGGCCCGCGCCGTCGAGGCCGCCCTGCGCGCCATTCCGGAGGTCCGGCTGCTGCACTCGGTCAGCGGCGACTACGACATGATCGCCTTCGCCGCCACGGCCACGGTCGCCGAGATGGACACCGTGCTGGACAGGATCGGCCACGTGGCGGGCGTGGAGCGCACGACGTCGTCGATCATCCTGTCGACGAAGTTCGATCGGTAGGGGGACGCCCACCAAAACCCTCTCTCTCTCTCAAAGAGAGAGGGGCTTATAGAGCCGCCAGCCTCTCCTTGATGTCCCGATAGGCCGCCGCGATCAGCGCCTCCAGCGCCGGCTCGTCGGCCGGCCGGCCCCAGCGGATTTTCACGTGGCGCATGCGCTTGCCCGCGCCCTCCAGCAGGCCGGCCGGGTCGGCAAGGTCGGCGCCGTGGAAGAAGCCGAGGTTCACGTGGACGCTGAAGGCGTCGACATAGGCGAAGGCCGCGCCGCCGGCGCAGGCGGTGGGATGGCCGTCGTGCAGGAGCTCGCCCACATCCGGCCCGCAGGCGCGCAAGGCGTCGAACCACGGCCGAGCCAGGCGCCGCAGGTCATGATGGGGCGAGGCGAACCAGGCCTCGACCTCGGAGTCTCGCCGCACGGCGCCGGAAAGACGGAAGAGCTCGCTCATCCCGCCAGGGCGCCAGGACCGGCCGGAAATGTCAAAGCGCGACGGCGTGACGGGCCTGCGGAGTCCCGGCGCCGCGTCTCAGGTCTGCGCTGGATGGCTCCGACGGTCCGTCCACGGTCAGATTCATGACGACGCGCGGGATTCGTCGTGCGCACGACCCGAGGGAGGGCGCCATCCTGATCTTCTTCGAAGGCCTGATCCTGACGATCGGCGCGCTGTTCCCGATCATGAACCCGTTCAGCACGGCGCCGCTCTACGTGTCGCTGACGGCGGGGTTCGATCCCAAGCGGCGCAAGCAGCAGGCCGTCCGGGCCTGCATCTACGCGTTCGGCATCCTGGCGACGTTCCTGCTGCTGGGTTCGGCGATCGTGCAGTTCTTCGGCATCTCGATCCCGGGCATCCGGGCGGCGGGCGGGTTGATCATCTCCAGCGTCGGGTTCGGCATGCTGTTCCCGCCACCGGCCTCGGCGAGCGCCGACGGCTCCAGCTCGCCGCAGGAGCTGGACGTGGCGTTCGCCCCGCTGGCCATGCCCAGCCTGGCCGGACCCGGTTCGATCTCGGTGGTGCTCAGCGCCGCGGCCTCGATCCGCAGCAGCTATCCGGACCAGTGGCGGGTGGTCTACGGCGGCGTGATCGCGGGCATGGCCGTGACCCTGGTCATCGCCTACCTGATCCTGCGGGCCGCCGAGCTGATGGTCCGCTTCCTGGGCAAGGGCGGCATGGACGCCATGACCCGCATCTTCGGCTTCTTGCTGATCTGCATCGGCATGCAGTTCCTGCTGACCGGGGTGGGCGACTTCTTCGGGTGGATTCCGCCCAAGCCCTGACGCCTAGATAGCCGGGTCGAACGCCCCCGCGTCCTGGGCCCGCTGCAGCGCCACCGCCTCGACGATGTGGGCTCGGTAGAGCACGCCCAGGAGGTCGGTCTGGGTGATGACGCCCAGGAGCACGCGGTTCTCGTCCACCACCATGGCTTCGTGCGCCACGCCGCTGGACAGGATCGGCAACAGGGCCTCGATCGCCGTGCCGGGGCGGACCTTGTGCACGAACGGGTCGACCACGGCCTCGACCGCGCCGTCGCGGCCGGTCTGCAGCTCGGCCCGGCGCACCATGCCCACCACCTTCCGATCGGCGTCGACCACCGGGGCCGAGCGCAGGTCGTGGGCGCGCATATAGGCCAGGGCGCTTTCGGCGCTCTGGTGCAGGTCCACGCTGAGCACGTCGCGGGACATGATGTCGCCGCACAGGATGTGAGCGTGGATGCGCTTGTGGGCCTGAAGTTCGACCTCGCGGAACAGGACGTCCAGGTCTTCCCGGTCGACGTCCAGCAGGTCGCCGTAGTGGGTCAGGGCGTTGTCGATGTCCTGCGGCGTGAAGCCGACGCGGCGCAGGGGCGGGGCGTCCTGGGTGGCGTGGACGTTGGCGGGCGGCGGGACCCGGTGCGGGTACGAGCGTCCGACGGCCCTGGCGTAGGCCATGGCGCTGAGCACCAGCAGGGTCGAGCACAGGCCCACGGGCACGAAGATGTAGGCGTAGGACGGCAGGCCGACCGGGCCGGCGACCAGGGCCGCGCCCAGGGCCACGGCGCCGCCGGGCGGGTGCAGGCAGCCCAGTAGACCCATGGCGACGACGGCGCAGGCCACGGCCGCGGCGGCCGCCAGGGCGGGGTGCGGGTGGAAGGCCAGGGCGCAGGTCACCCCGCACAGGGCCGAGACCATGTTGCCGCCGATGATCGACCGGGGCTGGGCCAGGGGGCTGGCCGGCACGGCGAAGGCCAGCACCGCCGAGGCGCCGATCGGCGGGATCAGCAGCGGCAGGGCCGAAGCGTGGCCGCTGGCGATCAAGTGGGCCAGCAGGCCGGTGACCGGAACGCCCAGCAGGGCCCCCAGGCCCGAGCGCAGGATGTCCCGCGGGCGGATGGGATTGCGGCCGCGCAGGGCCTGGATGAGCGTCTGTCGCATGAAGGTCTCGAGGATCAGGCCTTTTCCCGGGGCGAGGCGGGCGAGCGCCGACCTAGAGGAAAGCGTCCACACCGCCAACGCCAAATTCGACGCAGCCTCCACCTCGCCAAAGTGTCGCACCATCCCTGCGGTAAACCTCGGGGAAACGTTGCCGCTGCTAATTGTACGACGAAGTTGAGGGCTTTCCGGCGTGGGTCGGGGTCGTCCCCGGGGGAGCGTCGTGCAGCAACTAACGGATCCCGCGCCGGTCGCGGCGGCGGGCGAGCAGGCCCGCAAGCCCTGGCTGGGCTACGCCAACCTGCGGCTGGAGGCCGGGGTCTTCCTACTGGTGGCCGTGTCGTTCGCCGCGGTGCTGGGCAAGAGCGCCATCACCAACCAGACGCTGACCCTGTCGCCGGAATCGAGCCGGTTCGTCGGCTACGCCTATTCCGACGCCGAGAACGGCGGCCGCTCGACCGCCGCCGGCGATCCGGCGCGGCCCCTGTCCTGGTCGTGCGAGATCCGCCAGGGCGCAGCCTATCCCTATTGCGGCTACGGCCTGAAGCTGGACGCGGGAGAGGCGGTCGGTGGGGCGGACTTCTCGCACCTCCAGGCGGCGACTCTGCGCTTGGCCTATCACGGCACGGGCCAACGTCTGCGGCTGATTCTGAAGGTGGACGCCGACGCGGCCCTGAGCACCAGGCTCAAGGGCGAACCCTTGACCCTGGCGACCGACGTCCCGGTCGTGGGCGGCGACAATACGATCGAGGTTCCGCTGGACCAGTTGGCGCCCGAGGACTGGTGGCTGGCCCGCCACGGCCTGACGGCGGCCCAGGCCAAGCCGGACTTCCGGAAGGTTCGGGCCGTCGTGATCGCCACCAGCAACGCCAAGCCGGGCGAGCGGCTGGCGGTATCGGTCCAGGACATCACCTTCCGGGGCGCTTATCTGTCGGCCGAGCAGTTCTACCTGATCATTCTGGGCCTCTGGCTGGTGGGCTCCGCCGGGTTCCTGGTCTACCGCTTCCTGCGCGTGCGCCACGCCTACGAGGCGCGCCAGCAGCGCCACCTGCGGCGGGCCCAGCTGCTGGCCGACGCTCACGCCGAGGCCGAGGCGGCCAGCCACGCCAAGTCGCGCTTCCTGGGCAATATGAGCCACGAGCTGCGCACGCCGCTGAACGCCATCATCGGCTATACCTACTGGCTGGGTCGCACCGAGCTGGACGCCAAGCAGCGCGCGGCGGTCAAGACCGTCCAGGCCAGCGGCGAGCATCTGCTGGCGGTGATCAGCGACATCCTGGACGTGGCCAAGATCGAAGCGGGGACCTTCGACCTGCTGGCCGCGCCCTTCGACCTGCCGACCTGCGTCGAGGGCGTGGGCGAGATGTTCGTGCTGCCGGCCGAGGAAAAGGGCCTGGCCCTCGCCGTCCATATCGCGCCCGAGGTCCCGCGCCTGGTCGACGCCGACGAGAAGCGCGTGCGCCAGGTGCTGATCAACCTGGTCGGCAACGCGGTGAAGTTCACGACCAGCGGCCGGATCGACCTGCGGGTCTCGGTCCTGGACCGGAAGGGTGGCGCCGCGCGCCTGTGTTTCGTCGTCGAGGACACCGGCGTCGGCATCGCGGCCGACCAGCTGGAGAGCATCTTCCGGCCGTTCGAACAGGCGGGCGAGGCCGCCGACCGCAATCACGGCACCGGCCTGGGCCTCAGCATCAGTCGCCAGATCGTGGCCCTGATGCAGGGCGAGATCGGGGTGGAGAGCACGCCGGGCCAGGGCAGTCGCTTCACGATCGAGATCACGGTCCCGGTGGCGCAGGGGGAGCTGGACGCGCCGGCCGTCCCGAAGCTGCGGCGGCTGACGGCGTCGTCCTAGGGGCGGCCTTGGGGCGGAGGCCGCGACCCGTTTTGGGTAACGCGTTCTCTGGCGTTCCGCGAAATACGGCCTAGCTTGCCGTCGTCCTCGGCGGAGCTTGTGATGATCCGGTCTGTCGCCCTCGCGGCCGCGCTGTTGCTGGCGGCGCCCACCATGGCTCTGGCCGCCAAGCCCGCCGCCGTCACGCCGCCAGCGCGATGCACGGTCGACGGGGGCGGCGATGCAAGCCGGGTCACCGCCTGCATCCGCAGCCTGGCCGCCCAGGAGGAGGCGCGGATGGTCAGGGCGTACGATGCCACCATGACCAGCCTGAACGAGGGCCAGCGCGCGGACCTGGAGGCGATGCAGACGGCCTGGGTCGCCTTCCGCGACGCCGATTGCGCCTCTTATATCGGTCAGGCCGGCATGGAGACCCAGGGACCGGTGCGGGCCGCGACCTGCGCCTATGATCGCACGCGGCTTCGGGCCGACGAGCTGGACCACGATCGCCGCCCGCGGACCGAGGTGTTCAGGGTCGTCGGCGCCGAGGGCGACGGCGAGGGCCGGGCGCGCAAGGCGGCCGCGTGCGACAAGCAGATCTTCGAGAACGACGTCAGCGGCGCCCGCGAATGCCTCAGCAAGCTGACGGACAAGGAAGATGATCGCCTGAACGCCGTCTACAAGGCCGCCCTGGGGCGGCTGGACACGCCGGCGCGAAAGGAGGCCTTGCGCAAGGCCCAGCGCGCCTGGATCGAATGGCGCGACCTCGACTGCGTCGACTATCTCGAACCCGAGGACGCGGCCAACTACGACAACCGGATCTATATCCGGCTGGGCGCCTGCTACTATTACCGGACTGGTGAGCGGGCCGACGAGCTGGACCGCTACCCGGCGCACAAGCCCACGCCGGTCACGGCCGTCCAGGAGGCCGCCCATTGCGACGGGCTGATCTTTGAAGTCCTGGACTGCGTCACCGACCTGTTCGACGTGCAGGACGCCCGCCTCAACCGCGCCTATCAGGCCGCCCTGGTCCAGCCTGAGCCCGGAAGGACGGCGCTGCGCAACGCCCAGCGGGCGTGGCTCAAGAAGCGCAACACCGAGTGCGATGAGATCATCGACGTTGGTCCCGACGTCCGCGTCGGACTGGAGGGCAATGTCGAGGTCACGCGGTGCTGGCTGAAGAAGACCGAGGCCCGCGCCGCCGTGCTTGAAGGGCAGGCCAAACCCTAGGGGGCGATCGGCATATCGATACGGCTTTCCTAATCTACCCGTCATTCCCGCACAAAGGGCGGGAATGACGAAACGATAGGGGGTGAAGATCGGTCGGGGCCGCCCAGCGCGAGCGAACGCCATTCCACCGGCTTGACTCGTTACATACCTGTGTGTCACACAGTGTATGTCACACACCAAGTGACGCACACCATGTGACGTACACCATGCCGCAAGACGCCGACATCTTCGAAACCCTGCGCCAGGAGTTGCGGCGTGGGACCCTGATCCTGGCCGTGCTGGCCCAGCTGAAGGTCGAACGCTACGGCTACAGCCTGCGCCAGGCTCTGGCCGAGGTGGGTCTGGAGATCGACGAAGGCGCCCTCTATCCGATGCTGCGCCGGCTCGAGAGCCAGGGCCTGCTGACCAGCGAGTGGCGCGAGGAAGACAAGCGCAAGAAGCGCTTCTACCGCCTGTCGTCCGAGGGCGAGGCCGTGCTGGCCCGCCTGTCCGCCGAGTGGCGGACGATGAACGACACCCTGCAAAACCTGATCTGACGAAGGAGGCCAGGACCATGGACCTGCTCGACCGCTATCTGGCCGCCGTCGCGGCCCTGCTGCCCAAGGACCAGCGCGAGGACATCGTCGCCGAGCTGCGCGACACCCTGCTCAACCGGATGGAGGAGAAGGAAGCCGAGCTGGGTCGGCGCCTCACCCCCAAGGAGCAGGAGGCCGTGCTGCGCGCCTTCGGCCACCCGATCGCCGTGGCCGGCCGCTACGGCGCCGCCCGCACCCTGATCGGGCCCGAGCTCTATCCGTTCTACATGTTCGCGGTGAAGGGCTTGCTGATCGTAGCGGCGGCCGTCACGGCGATCCCGCTGGCCATCTCGGTGATCATCGGCGGCCAGCAGGCCGCCGGCGCCTTCGGCCAGTTCTTCTCCGGCTTCATCACCCTGGCCATGACGCTGATCGGGGCCGCCACCATCGTCGGCTACGGGATCGAGCGCGGCTGGATCCCGCTGGGCGACTCCCTCGACTGGAAGGTCGCCGACCTGCCGCGCCTGGACCGCAAGCGGGGCAAGGGCAAGTCGCGCTTCGAGGCCGCCTTCGAGCTGGCCGCCCTGCTGCTGTTCCACGCCTTCCCGCAGGAGCGGGTGCTGTTTATTGCAGGCCTGGCGATCTGGATCGGACTCTGCGCTGT
>JAGIBE010000005.1 GCA_017744495.1 Caulobacter sp.
GAAGAAGATCCGCTCGCGCGTGAAGCGCCAGATGGAGAAGACCCAGCGCGAGTACTATTTGAACGAGCAGATGAAGGCGATTCAGCGCGAGCTGGGCGACCCCGACGATCAGCGCGACGAGCTGATCGAGCTCGAGAAGCGCATCAAGAAGACCAAGCTTTCGAAGGAAGCCCGGGCCAAGGCCGAGGGCGAACTGAAGAAGCTGCGCAACATGAGCCCGATGTCGGCCGAAAGCACCGTGGTCCGGAACTATCTGGACTGGATGCTGTCGATCCCGTGGGGCAAGGCCAAGACCAAGAAGATCGACCTGACCGAGGCCGAGGCCATCCTCGAAGAGGATCACTACGGCCTGGAGAAGGTCAAGGAACGCATCCTCGAGTACTTGGCCGTCCAAGCGCGCACCAATTCGCTGAAGGGCCCGATCCTGTGCCTGGTCGGTCCTCCGGGCGTCGGCAAGACCTCGCTGGGCCGTTCGCTGGCCAAGGCGACCGGTCGCGAGTTCGCCCGCATCTCGCTGGGCGGCGTGCGTGACGAGGCCGAGATCCGCGGTCACCGCCGGACCTACATCGGTTCGATGCCCGGCAAAATCATCCAGACCATGAAGAAGGCGAAGACCACCAACGCCTTCGTCCTGCTGGACGAGATCGACAAGATGGGCAGCGACTATCGCGGCGACCCATCCTCGGCCCTGCTGGAAGTGCTGGACCCGGCTCAGAACGGGACCTTCGGCGACCACTACCTGGAGGTCGACTACGACCTGTCGCAGGTGATGTTCGTCACCACGGCCAACAGCCTCAACATGCCCCAGCCCCTGCTGGACCGCATGGAGATCATCCGCATCCCCGGCTACACCGAGGACGAGAAGGTCGAGATCGCCAAGCGTCACGTCCTGCCCAAGCAGATGAAGGACCACGGCCTGAAGCCGTCGGAATTCGTGGTGCCCGAAAAGGCCATCCGCGACCTGATCCGTTACTACACCCGGGAAGCCGGCGTGCGGTCGCTGGAGCGGGAACTGGGCGCCCTGGCCCGTAAGACGGTCCGGGACCTGGCGCGCGAGAAGGTCGCCTCGATCACGATCGACGATGAGCGCCTGGCCAAGTACGCCGGCGTCCGCAAGTACCGATACGGCGAGACCGACGAAGTCGACCAGGTCGGCATCGTCACCGGTCTGGCCTGGACGGAGTTCGGCGGCGACATCCTGACCATCGAAGCCGTGAAGATGCCGGGCAAGGGCCGCATGACGGTCACCGGCAACCTCAAGGAAGTGATGAAGGAGTCGATCTCGGCGGCCCACAGCTATGTCCGCTCGCGGGCCCTGCAGTTCGGCGTCAAGCCGCCGGTGTTCGAGAAGACCGACGTCCACGTGCACGTGCCGGACGGCGCGACGCCCAAGGACGGTCCGTCGGCCGGCGCCGCCATGGTCACGGCCATGGTCTCGGTGCTGACCGGCATCCCGATCCGCAAGGACATCGCCATGACCGGCGAGATCACCCTGCGCGGCCGGGTCACCGCGATCGGCGGTCTGAAGGAGAAGCTGCTGGCCGCCCTGCGCTCCGGCGTGAAGACGGTTCTGATCCCTCAAGAGAACGAGAAGGATCTGGCCGACGTCCCGCAAAGCGTGAAGGACGGGCTCGAAATCATCCCGGTCTCCACGGCCGACGAAGTGCTGAAACACGCCCTCACCGGGCCGTTGACGCCAGTCGAGTGGAGCGAAGACGTCGAGCCGATTGCTGCATCTGCGAAGGTCGATGACGGCGACAGTGACGCTGTTCTGACCCACTAACAGTAACTTATTGTTGATAACTTAGGCGGCGCGGAGATTTTCCGCGCCGCCTTCGTTTGACGGGCCGTCTGAACCCCGCATACTCCCGGTCGAGTGAAGTCGGCGCCGCCGCTTTCATGCTGGGAGAAGAACATGACCACAAAGGCCGAACTCGTCACGGCGATCGCCGAGAAGGCGGGCATCAACAAGAACCAGGCTAAGGACGCTCTCGAAGCTTTCATCGACGCGGTCACCAGTTCGCTGAAAGCGGGCGAGGACGTTCGTCTGGTCGGCTTCGGCACCTTCAAGGCCGTCGCGCGCGCCGCGGGCACCGCGCGCAACCCGCGCACCGGCGAGACCGTGAACCGTCCGGCGTCGAAGACCGCCCGGTTCCAGGTCGGCGAGGGTCTGAAGACCACGCTGAACGGCTGATCCAGCAACGCAGATTTCGAGGGCGGGCCGCCGCTGAGGCGACCCGCCTTTTCTATACGGGACTTTTCCGGGCGGACGGGGTATCTCCCACATCCTCGTCCGTCTCGGCTTCGTCCGCCTCGAACGGATCACCTTGGGGCGGTTAGCTCAGCGGTAGAGCGTCTCGTTTACACCGAGAGGGTCGGGGGTTCGATCCCCTCACCGCCCACCAAGATCCAAGACTTCAGGCATCCCACACGGCGAGGCGCATGAGCGTGGCGGGCAGGTCTTCGGCCGAGAAGGTTCTGGACCGCCGGGCGCTGAACCGGGCGCTGCTGGCGCGGCAGCATCTGCTGCGGCGCGCCGACCTCGACGTCGCCGCCGCGCTCGATCGCCTGATCGCCCTGCAGGCCCAGTCGGCCAAGGCTCCATACTTCGCCCTGTGGAGCCGCCTGAAGGCCTTCGCGCCGAGCGACCTGTCCGATCGGCTCGAGGACTTCAGCGTGGCGCGAGGCACGCTGATGCGCGGCACGCTCCACGTCGCGGCGGCGGATGATTTCGCGGCGATCCGGCCGCTGATCCAGCAGGGGCTGGACCGGTTCCTGACCGACGGGAGCGTTTACGGCCGAGCCTTGGCCGGGCTGGAGCCCGCGGAGATCGGCGCCGTGGCGCGTGACCAGCTGGAGCGCAGCCCGCTCACCGCCGCCGAACTTCGCGACGCCCTGGCCGCGCGCTGGCCTGGACGCGATCCCCAGGCGCTGGCCATGGCGGCCCGCATCCACCTTCCCATGCTGCAACTGCCGCCGCGCGGCCTGTGGGGACGGAGCAGCCAGCCGACCCTGGCGACTATGGCGGGCCGCATCGCCACGCCCAGACCCGGCCTGGATCTCCAAGAGCTTGTCCGGCGCTATCTGGCGGCCTTCGGACCGGCCAGCGTCGCCGACGCCCAGACCTGGCTGGGCCTCACGCGCCTGGCGCCGATCTTCGACGCGCTTCGACCCTCCCTGGCGATCTTTCGCGGCGAGGATGGGATCGAACTGTTCGATCTGCCCGGGGCCGAGCGACCGCCCGGCGACACCGAGGCGCCGGTGCGGTTCCTGGGGGAGTTCGACAATGTGCTGCTGGCCCACGACGACCGGACGCGGATCATGTCGGCCGACCACAGGCGCCGCCTCTACACGCCCAACGGCATCCTGCGGGCGGCCGTGCTGATCGACGGTGTCACGGCGGGCCTCTGGCGCATAGAGGACGGCAAGACGGCGTCGGTGTTGCATATCGAACTGTTCGACAAGGTCGCCAAGCCGGTCACCAGGGCTCTGGCGGAGGAGGGCGAGCGCCTGCTGGCGTTCGGCGCCAAGCACGCCGGCGGCGAGGTCCGGATCGAGGCCGCCAGGAACTAAGGCGCCAGCACCTCGAGCGCGGTCGCCGCGTCGCGGGCGGCTTCGTCGGCCCGGATCGCCGCGCCCAGGGCCCGGGCGGCGGTCCTAAAAGTCGGCTCATCCAGCAGGCGGCTCGCCGCGTCGGCGACGGCGTCGACACCCGCGTCGGCCGGCAGGATCAGGCCGGCGCCGCGATGGGCGACACGGGCGGCGTTGTCGTTCTGGTCGCGACCCATCGGCAGGCACAGTAGCGGGACGCCGGCCATCAGCGGCCGCAGGGTCGAGCCGTGACCGGCATGGGTGACGAACAGGGCCGCGTCCTCAAGCAGGGCGCTGTGCGGAGCGCTGCGGACGACGGCGACATTGGCAGGGGCCTCGAACTCGGCGGGATCGATGGTCGGCCCGGTGGTCACCACGCCGCGCACGGGCAGCCGGCCCAGAGCGGCGATGATGGTCCGCAGCGCCGGCTCCTGCGCCTGGTAGAGGCTGGAGAACGAGACCACGACCAGCGGCGCGCCGCCCGGCGGCGGGGTGAACGGCTCGGCCCAGGCCGGATCGGCCAGGTAGGGGCCGACATAGGCGAAGGGATCGGGCAGGGGATCGGGCGCGAAGTCGAAGGCCTTGCTGGTGGCCAGCAGGATCGCCTTGGCGACGTCCAGCTGCGCGAAGAGGTCCTCCAGCGGCGCCAGGCCCAGGGCGGCGCGGGCGGTGTTCAGGTCGGGCAGGCCGGCCTGGAAGAAGCCCCGGCTCATCTGGCCGACCATGGCGTGCATGCCGCGCTCCTCGTCGCTGGTCGCCGGCAGCATGCCGGCCCCGAACGGCGGCGCGCCGGCCATCGTCGGCAATGACCAGACATTGGCGGCCAGCAGGGCCAGCGGCAGGCCTCGGGCCTCCGCCGCCGCCATCGGGCCCAGCAGCAGTTCCTGCGAGACCACCACGTCCGGCGTGAAGGCGTCGATCGCCGCCAGCGTATCTTTGGCGTAGGCGAGGGCGGGGCCGGCCATCACCCGCTCCAGCAGGCGCTGGATCACCGCGAGCGGATTGTCCGCCTCATGGTCCTTGAGCCGGTCGTCGTCGCGGGTCTTGCCCGTCTGAAAGGGCGCGGTCGTCCAGGCCTGGAACGGCACGTCCAGGGCCGCCGCGTCGGACGCGTTGCAGGGGTCGCTGAGGACCAGCACCGCATGGCCGCGCGCCGCCAGGTCGCGGGCGACCAGCAGCATGGGCTGCACGTGTCCGCCGCCTTCCCAGGTGGTGAAGAGAAACCGCGCCATCAGACCTCCCGACGTCTCCGTCCCGCCTGCCTACGCGGTCCGGACGAGCCTTGCCATAAGCGATCAAAATGATATCACTTTGACATCAACTCTGGAGGGCTCCATGTCCGACGCGCCGAATATCAATCGATCGACCGAACGCGCCTTTGGCGGGATCGGCGGCGGGCTGCCGCTGCTGTCGCTTCCCTTGCTGATCGCCGCCGCTGTCTGGAGCTTCAAGCTGGGCGGCCCTCCCGGAATCCTGGGCGGGGCCGGGCTGATCGTCCTTTTCCTGCTGACCAGTTGCGGCTTCTATGCGCTGCAGCCGAACGAGGCCTATGTCGTCACCCTGTTCGGGACCTATGTCGGCACCGATCGCCGGACCGGCCTGCGCTGGGTGCTGCCCTGGTACGGCCGCAAGAAGATCAGCCTGCGAGTGCGCAACGTCACCAGCGAGACGCTGAAGGTCAACGACAAGCGCGGCAACCCGATCGAGATCGCCGCCAACATCGTCTGGCGCGTGTCGGACACGGCCCAGGCCCTGTTCGACGTGGACGACTACGTGACCTTCGTGAACATCCAGATCGAGACCGGCCTGCGCGAGACCGCCTCGCACTACGCCTACGACCATGACGACAGCGGCGAGCCGACCCTGCGGGCCGACGCGGCCCATGTGGGCGATCGCCTGGAGAAGGACCTGCGCGCCCGCGTCGCCGTGGCGGGCATCGCGATCGACGAGGCGCATCTGATGCACCTGGCCTACGCACCCGAGATCGCCGGCTCGATGCTCAAGCGCCAGCAGGCCGAGGCGGTGCTGGCGGCCCGCCGCACGATCGTGGCCGGCGCGGTGGGCATGGTCGAGCACGCCCTGCAGCAGCTCAGCGAGCGCGACGTGGTCGTCCTGGACGACGAGCGCCGGGCGGCGATGGTCTCGAACCTGCTGGTGGTGCTGTGCGCCGATCGCGAGGCCCAGCCCGTGGTCAACACCGGCACGCTCTACGGCTGACCCGGTGCCCGCGTCCCCACCCGAGTCGCCGAAAGGCGGGCGCCGCGCGTTCCTGATGCGGGTCCGCCCCGATGTGCTGGCCGCCGTCGAGACTCTGGCGGCGGCCGAGCTTCGGAGCGTCAACGCCCAGGTCGAGATGCTGCTTCGGGAGGCGCTGTCCCGGCGCGGCGTGCTACGAGCGCTGGACAGCGGTTCAGCTTCGGAGGAACCTCCGTCCGCAGAAAAGCCTTAACGCTCTGCGGTCGTTTCGGCGGACGCGAGTGAGAAGCGAGGTTCGGGCGTATGAATTTGAGGTTTGATCCGCTCTCAGCGTTGGGAGAGGCCGCGGAAGCGCTCCTCACGCCGTCGCGGTCGGGGGGCAAACCCGTCAGGCTCATCGATACGACCATGCTCTACGCGCCTCGCAGCGGCGGCGTGCGACGCTATCTGAACTCCAAGCGCGCCTGGATCGCGGCGAATCGCCCCCAGGTCCGACACACCTTGGTAGTGCCCGGTCCGCGCGACGCGCACGACGGACACGGGCGGGTTTCGATCTATGCGGCCCCGCTGCCGTTCGGCGACGGCTATCGCTGGCCCGTGGTCAAGAACGCCTGGATGGAGCGCCTGATCCGCCAGCGCCCCGACATCATCGAGGCCGGTGATCCGTACACCCCCGGTCTCGCGGCCCTGAAGGCCGGCGACGCCCTGGGCGTGCCTGTCGTCGGCTTCTGCCACACCGACCTGGGCGCCCTGGCGGCCCTGCACATCGGCGAATGGGCCGAGAAGCCGGTGCAGAAGCGCTGGGCGGCGATCTACAGCCAGTTCGACCAGGCCGTGGCCCCCAGCCAGTTCATCGCCGGCCGGCTGATCGAGGCCGGGGTCAAGGACGCCATCGGCCTGCCGCTGGGCGTCGACACCGAGATCTTCAATCCGCATCGCGGCGACCGCGAAGCCCTGCGCCGGAAGCTCGGCCTGACCAGCCGCCATCGCATCCTGGTCTTCGCCGGACGGCCGGCCAAGGAGAAGAAGCTGGACGTGCTGGTCGAGGCGGTCGAGCGCCTGGGCGATCCCTATGTGCTGCTGTTCGTGGGCGCCGGCGCCGGTGCGCCGTCCAGCGACCGGGTGATCTGCATGGACTACCAGCGCGACCCGCAGAGCCTTGCCGCCGTGCTGGCCGGCTGCGACGCCTTCGTCCACGCCAACGACAACGAACCTTTCGGCCTGATCGTGCTGGAGGCCATGGCCTGCGGCCTGCCGGTGATCGGCGTGGCGGCCGGCGGCGTGGCCGAATCCGTCGATGAGACGGTCGGCGCCCTAGCCACGGCCTCCGAAGCCCGCGCCTTCGCCGAGGCCGTTGAATCGGTCTTCGTCCGCGATATCCACGCCTTGGGCCTGGCGGCGCGCCAGCGCGCCGAGCTTCGCCACGGCTGGGACCCGGTGTTCCGCAAGCTGTCGGCGATCTATGGTCGCCTGACCGGTGCGGCCGCGTTCGACGACCTGGCCATCGCGCCGGTCGTCGAACACGCTGGATGGAACTAGGCGGCGGCCTTCGTCAGACCGCCGCGCACCTCGGCCAGGATCTCGTATGAGCGCTTGCGCGCGACGTGATCGTGGATTTGCGAGGCGGCCATCAGCTCGTCGGCGCCGGTGGTGTCCAACACCTTCTGGATCTTGGCGCGGACGGTGTCGGGCGAACCGATCGCCGAATAGCGGAAGGTGTGGTCCAGGCCGGCAATCTCGGACTCCGAGGCGACGTCGCGGATGTCGTCGACCGGCGGCGGCAGCAGGCCGGGATTGCCGCGCCTCAGGGCCACGAACTGCTGCTGACTGGACGTGAACAGGCGCCGGGCTTCCTCGTCGGTGTCGGCCGCGCAGACTCCGATGCAGACCAGCACATAGGGCCGGGCCAGGGCTTCCGAGGGCTTGAAGGTCCGTCGATAGACCGCGATCGCCTCCATGAGCTGGTCGGGGGCGAAGTGGGCGGCGAAGGCGAATGGCAGTCCCAAGGCGGCGGCCAGCTGGGCGCTGTAGGTGCTGGAGCCCAGCAGCCACAGCGGCACGTCCTGGCCTTCGCCCGGCACGGCGCGCACGGTCTGTCCGGGCTGAGCGGGCTTGAACCAGGCCTGCAGCTCGACAACGTCCTGCGCGAAGCTGTCGACCGCGCCCATGTAGCGGCGCAGGGCGCGCATGGTGGCCTGGTCGGTGCCGGGCGCGCGGCCCAGGCCCAGGTCGATGCGGCCGGGATAGAGGGCGGCCAGGGTGCCGAAGGCTTCCGCCACCATCAGGGGCGCGTGGTTGGGCAGCATCACCCCGCCCGAACCGACCCGGATCGTCGAGGTGCCCGCCGCCACGTGGCCGATGACCACGGCGGTCGCGGCGCTGGCGATGCCCGGCATGTTGTGGTGCTCAGCGAGCCAGTAGCGGTGGTAGCCCAGGCGCTCGGCGTGGCGGGCCAGGTCCAGACTGTTGTGGAGGGCCTGGCCTACATCGGTCCCTTGCGGAACGGGGGCCAGGTCGAGGACGGAAAAGGGCAGGGGATGAACGTGCGACATGCACGCTAGATCGGGACTGGGAGCTCGAACCTCAAGGCGGCTGGTTCATACTAGCGGCGGCGGCGCGATCGGCGCAGGAATCACCAAGCACGCGACGGGAGACGTTCATGGCGCTCAAATGCACCCATCTAGACCAGATCAAGGACGTGACCCCAGGCACGGCCGGCTGCGAGGAGTGTTTGAAGACGGGCGACGCTTGGCTGCATCTACGACTCTGCCGGCTTTGCGGACACGTGGGCTGCTGCGATCAGTCGAAGAACAAGCACGCCACCAAGCACTTCAAGGCCACCGGCCATCCGATCATCGAGGGCTACGATCCGCCCGAGGGCTGGGGCTGGTGCTATGTCGACGAGGAGTTCTTCGAATTCGACGCGCCGACCCCACATCCTGGCCCGATCCCCCGCTTTTATTGATCGGACCGAGATCTCCGCCATGGGCAAGCCGAGCAGGATTCTTCTCCAGACCACCATTCAGAGCGCCGTCGAAGACTGGTCGATCGCCAGGTTCTCGATGCTGGCGAGCTATCTGGGACAACTGCGCGACCGGGACGGCGATCCGGTCTTCGAGGTCGTGGCCCGCGATCGCGGACCGCTGGATGCGTCTGATCCCGTGCTGTCACGGCTGGACGAGTCGGATTTCGCGGCGATGTGGCTGTTCGCGGTCGACGTGGGCGACGGGCTCAGCGGTGAGGAATGCGCGGCGATCTCGCGCTTCCGGTCCAAGGGCGGCGGCCTGATGGTGACGCGTGACCACCAGGATCTGGGCAGCAGCGTCTGCTCCCTGGGCGGCGTCGGCGCGGCCCACCACTTCCACAGCAAGAATCTGGATCCGGACGAATCGCGCCACCGGATCGACGACCCGTTCACGACCTATATCAGCTGGCCGAACTACCATTCCGGCGCGAACGGCGACTTCCAGGCGATCAAGATCGTGGACCCGATCCATCCGGTGCTGCGCGACGTCGCTTCGGAAGGTCGCGTCATCGGCTTCTTGCCTTCGCATCCGCACGAAGGCGCGATCAGCGCGCCCGCCGATGATCCGACCGCGCGGGTGATCGCCACGGGCGTCAGCAAGGTCACCGGCGCGGGCTTCAACCTGGCCGTGGTGTTCGAGCCTTCGTCCGACGGCGGCCCCGCCTTGGCCCAATCCACGTTCCACCACTTCGCCGACTACAACTGGGACACCGCAGCGGGGGCGCCCAGCTTCGTCTCCGAGCCGCCGGGCGAGGCGCTTTCTCGCTCGCCCGAAGCACAGCGCGACGTCAGGCTCTATGCGCGCAACATAGCGCTCTGGCTGGCCGGGCGGTCGATGGACGAACCCGTGCGCGATCCCGTGCTGGAGGCATTGGTCCAGGACGTCGTCCTGGATGAGGAAAAGGATGAGAGCTTCCCGGCCAGCGATCCGCCGGCGGCCGCCCGCCGAGGCGGCTGATCAACAAAGGGAAAGGAAGTGGCGCGAATGACGGGACTTGAACCCGCGACCTCCGGCGTGACAGGCCGGCGCTCTAACCAACTGAGCTACATCCGCATCTGGCTTCGCCGAAGCGAAGTGCGACCCGCCGTTCGGCGAGGGGCGTCTGATATGTCGGGCGAAGACTCGTGTCAACGGCCATATCGAAGAAGAGATCAAACGTCGCCGAGGCGGTCGTGTTTTCGTGTGGATCGGCGAGCCGGCCGGCCCGCGTCCGGCAGATCGACGTTAGGTAAAGGGTGACCCAGTTGCGACCGTTTCTCAATGTGTCCGAGGCGTTTGAAGCCTTGGCGACACTGAGCTACAACCCGCTCGATTCAAGCCAAGGGCTGTCATGAACGCCTTCCTCCTCCAGTATCTGCCGATCGTGATCTTCCTAGGGATCGCGGCGGTCATCGGCATCGTCTTCATCCTCGCGGCCGCGGTGCTCGCTCCCAAGGCGCCGGACCCGGAAAAGCTGTCCGCCTACGAATGCGGCTTCAACGCTTTCGACGACGCGCGCATGAAGTTCGACGTCCGGTTCTATCTGGTCTCGATCCTGTTCATCATCTTCGACCTGGAAGTGGCCTTCCTGTTCCCGTGGGCCGTTTCGCTGATGAAGCTGCCGCACGACGTGGCGGCCTTCGCCTTCTGGTCGATGATGGTCTTCCTGGGCGTTCTGACCGTCGGCTTCATCTACGAATGGAAGAAGGGCGCCCTCGAATGGGAGTGATCGTTCCCCCCACCGGCTCGGCTCCCAGCTCGACCCTCGTTCCCGCCGGTTCGGCCGCGCGGTCGACGGTGCAGGGCTATGACCCCAAGCTGCACGACCCCTATTTCGACGGCCTGTCGGGCCAATTGGCCGACAAGGGCTTCGTCACGGCCGCCGCCGACGACCTGATCACCTGGGCCCGCACCGGCAGCCTGATGTGGATGACGTTCGGCCTGGCGTGCTGCGCCGTCGAGATGATGCACTCGGCCATGCCGCGCTACGACCTGGAGCGCTACGGCTTCGCGCCGCGCGCCAGCCCGCGCCAGTCGGACGTGATGATCGTCGCCGGCACCCTGACCAACAAGATGGCTCCGGCCCTGCGCAAGGTCTACGACCAGATGCCCGAGCCCCGCTACGTCATCTCGATGGGCAGCTGCGCCAACGGCGGCGGCTACTACTATTACAGCTACAGCGTCGTGCGCGGCTGCGACCGCGTGGTGCCGATCGACATCTACGTGCCGGGCTGCCCGCCCACCGCCGAGGCCCTGGTCTACGGCGTGCTGCAGCTCCAAAAGAAGATCCGTCGCACGGGGACGATCGAGCGATGACCGACGTCGTGAACACCGAAGCCGAAGTTCCCGCGCTGTCGCCGCTGGAAGCCCTGGGCCAGGCGATCGTCGCCAACTCGGCCGGCGCGATCACCGCGTTCCACGTGGCGTTCGGCGAGCTGAACCTGCTGGGCCCGTCCAACCGGGTCGTCCAGGCGCTGACCTATCTGCGCGACCACCCCGACTACCGCTTCCACCAGCTGGTGGACCTGACGGGCGTCGATTATCCGGAGCGCGAGCGCCGCTTCGACGTGGTCTATCACCTGCTGTCGCTGGTGAAGAACCATCGCGTGCGCTTCAAGGTCCAGACCGACGAGGACACCGCCGTCCCCAGCGCGACGCCGGTGTTCCCGGTGGCCGACTGGTTCGAGCGCGAAGCCTTCGACATGTACGGGATCTTCTTCGACGGTCACCCCGACCTGCGCCGGATCCTGACCGACTACGGCTTCCACGGCCATCCGCTGCGGAAGGACTTCCCGATGACGGGCTATGTCGAGGTCCGTTACGACGACGAGCTGAAGCGCGTGGTCTACGAGCCCGTGAAGATCACCGAGTTCCGCGCCTTCGACTTCCTGTCTCCGTGGGAGGGCGCCAAGTACGCCCTGCCGGGCGACGAGAAGGCCGAGAAGCGGGCAGGGGACGCGTAAGAGTCATGACTGGTTCCAATTCCCCCGCCGCCGCGACCGACTTCTTCCACGACGCGCCGTCGCTGCCGGCCGTTCCGGAAACCCCGGTCCGCAAGTTCAACATCAACTTCGGTCCGCAGCACCCGGCCGCGCACGGCGTGCTGCGCCTGGTGCTGGAGCTGGACGGCGAGATCGTCGAACGCGTCGATCCGCACATCGGTCTGCTGCACCGCGGCACCGAGAAGCTGATGGAGGCCCGCACCTACCTCCAGAACATCCCGTACTTCGATCGCCTCGACTACGTGGCGCCGATGAACCAGGAACATGCGTTCTGCCTGGCCATCGAGAAGCTGCTGGGCGTGGAAGTGCCCAAGCGCGGCCAAATCATCCGCGTGCTGTTCTGCGAAATCGGCCGCGTGCTGAACCACCTGCTGAACGTGACGACCCAGGCCATGGACGTCGGCGCCCTGACGCCGCCGCTCTGGGGCTTCGAGGAGCGCGAGAAGCTGATGGTGTTCTACGAGCGCGCCTGCGGCGCTCGCCTGCACGCCAACTATTTCCGTCCGGGCGGCGTCCACCAGGACCTGACCCCGGCCCTGATCGACGACATCGAGACCTGGGCGAAGGCTTTCCCCAAGATCTGCGACGACATTGAGGGGCTGATCACCGACAACCGCATCTTCAAGCAGCGCAACGTCGATATCGGCGTCGTGACCAAGGAAGACGCGCTGGCCTGGGGCTTTTCGGGCGTGATGGTGCGCGGTTCGGGCCTGGCCTGGGACCTGCGTCGTTCGCAGCCGTACGAGAACTACAACGACTTCGAGTTCGACATCCCGCTGGGCAAGAACGGCGATTGCTACGATCGCTATCTCTGCCGCATGCAGGAGATGCGTGAGTCGACCAAGATCATCCTGCAGGCCGTCGCCATGCTGCGCGCCACGCCCGGCCCGGTGATGAC
>JAGIBE010000006.1 GCA_017744495.1 Caulobacter sp.
GTGGCCGGACGTCAGCTATCACGAGCTGGAGGTGGACGGTCAGCTGCTGCGGGCCAAGGTGGCGACCATGACCCTGGCCCAGTTCCAGTCGGCGACGCGCGGGCAGGGGATCGACACCACCATCTGGGCCCGCTTCGTCCAGCCGGCGGGGCTGGTGTGGAGCGCAAGCCCGGCGATCGCCGACGAGGTCGTCGAGGCCGTGGCCGACGCGGCCCGCACCGCCGCCCGCTTCGCCGCTGCTCTGGGTCCCGCAGAAGGTCCGACCGAGGCCTATTGGACGGCGCTGTTCAAGGAGACCTACGCGGCCGAGTTCCGGGTCGAGAAGGGCGGGCGCGAGCGTTCCATCCTCGGCTTCGATGCGGATCGCTATCACCGCCTGCTGGTCGCCTGCTGGCGCGAGGAGGGCCTGCTGGACTTCGACGCCGAGGTGGTGAAGCCCGACCTGGCTCCGGCCGAGCGCAAGCGCCTCCTGGCCGCCTGGCGGCTGCGGCGGACCATGGGCCGGCCCCTGAACTACGCCCGCCTGATCAAGGCGGCCTTCACCTTCGACGGCGCCGCGCGCTATGCGGCCTGGAAGATCGAGCGCCACACCGGGATGCCCGTCGAGGTCACGCCCTGGCGCGAGCGCCATCCGGTGCTGGCCGCGCCGGGGGTGCTGTGGAAGCTCTGGCTGCGGCGGCAGGCGCAGGGGAAGGCCCGGAAGGGCGCCTAGCGGGGGACATGCCCTTGCGGCGTGTCCCCAAGTCTTGGCTCCGTGAATGCTCAGGGGATACGCCGTGAGGGCATGTCCCCGGTAAAGCAAAAGGCCCGAGGTTTCCCTCGGGCCTTTCGTGTTTCAGGCGCTGACGTCCAGCCTTAGGCCGAGACGCGCTGCAGCGGGGCTTCGATCAGGCCCATGGCCGCGCCCAGCTCGGCGAACACGGCCAGGACCTGGTCGATCTGCTCGGCGGTGTGAGCGGCGCTGACGCTGGTGCGCAGCAGCGGACGGCTGTCCGGCGTGGCGGGCGGCAGGGCCAGGTTCAGATAGACGCCGTTCTGCAGCAGGGCGTTCCACATGCCGATCGCGCGCTCGGTGTCGGGCATGGTGATCGCCACGATCGGGCTGGAGGTCGGGCCGGTGACGTAGCCCATCCCCGACAGGCCGTCGTACAGGCGGCGGGCGTTGGCCATCAGCTTGTGGCGCAGTTCCGGCTGCTCTTCTAGGCGGCGCAGGGCGGTCACGGTCGAGGAGACCACGGCCGGCGGCAGCGAGGCGGTGAACATGTACGGACGGCAGGTGACGCGCATGACGTCGAAGTCGTCCATGTCCGAGACGCAGAAGCCGCCGATGGCGCCTAGGCTCTTTGAGAAGGTGCCGACCACGAAGTCGACGTCTTCCTCGACGCCGGCCAGTTCGGCCAGGCCGCGGCCGTGCTCGCCCAGCACGCCCATCGAGTGCGCTTCGTCTACTAGCAGGTAGCCGCCCAGCTCGCGCTTCACGGCGGCGATTTCTTTGAGCGGCGCGGTGTCGCCGATCATCGAATAGATGCCTTCGACCACGATCAGGCGCTCGCCGGGCACGTCCTTCATGCGGCGCAGGCGCTTGTACAGGTCTTCCGGATCGTTGTGGCGGAAGCGGATGACCTCGGCGTGGCCCAGGCGCGCGCCGTCATAGATCGAGGCGTGGCTGTCGGCGTCCAGGATCAGGTGGTCGCCACGGCCGACCAGCGTCGACAGCACGCCAAGATTGGCCTGGTAGCCGGTGGTGAACACCATGGCGTGCTTGCGCTTGTAGAACTTGGCCAGGGCCTCTTCCAGCTCGACGTGCGCCTCGAAGCTGCCGTTGGCGATGCGGGAACCGGTGGTGCCGGTGCCGCGTTCCTGCACGGCCTTGACCGAGGAGGCGATCGCCTGCTCGTCGAAGGTCAGGCCCAGATAGTTGTTGGTGCCCAGCAGGATCGTGCGTTTGCCATTAATCACGCCTTCGGTCGGCGAGACGACGGCGTCGAAGCGCACGCTGAAGGGATCGGCGCCGGCTTGCCGGATGGCGTTGTAGGCGTCGCGATATGCGAGGTGTTTGTCGAACAGCCCCATGGTTTAGGCCCTATTCCGAAGATCTTTAATCAGGGAGGCGAGGTCTCCGGCGGTTTCCACCGAAGCCAGGCGATCCAGAGGAATGGAGATGTCGAAGGCGTCTTCGAGCTCCATGATGATGTTCATGAGGGCCAGGGAATCGACCGCCAGATCGCGGCCGATGTGAGTGTCGTTCGCCACATCAACCGAACGCCCAAGCACTTTGCTCGTGGCTAGGCCGATTTCACGCAGAGTGAGATCCGTAACAGCTTCCATCGACCCGACAGTATCCCCGACCACAGTCTTACATAACCGAATTGTAACAGCCGTCCCGCCAGAAAATCGCCGTATTCGGCTATTTTCGAGACTTTTCTTCCTTCAACCAACCTTCCGAGCGATACCAGCGCACGCTTTGCGCGAATCCCACTTCGAGAGGGTATCTCACTGGGGGAAAGTCCGGAATCGGATCGTTGCTAGATAGGGCCCAATCGCCATGAAGCAACTCCCGAGCCTTTCCGGGGGTCAGAATAGAGTCCTTCCCGGTCGCGACCGCCGCCCATTTTGACAACACCGCCAAAGTCTTGATCAGCCCCGAAGGGACCCTTACCAGCCTTGGCGACGCGCCGACCGCTTTGGACGCGGCCCGCATGAGTTCGACCCAGCCATAACCCTCAGGGCGGTCGTCGGACAAGCTGAGCAGCCCAGGGCGCGGCGTTTTGACCAGATCGACGATCCGGGCCGCCGCGTCGTCGGCATGGATCCACGCCATGCGCGCTTTTGGGTCCAAAACGGGCAAAAAAGCCGCTTCCGAGGCCATTTTGAACAATCTGAACGTCTCGACGTCGCCCGGGCCGTAGATGGCCGGCGGCCGGACAATGGTCAGATCACCGCCGAAAATCTCGCGGGCTGCGTCTTCTCCGCCACGTTTGCTGCCGGCGTAATCGGACAGATGCGGCTCGCGGGCGGCCAGGCTAGAGACCAGGATGAGTCGCGCGCCGGCCGTCTTGGCCGCCTGGGCCACGCGGCGCGCGCCCTCGACATTGGCGCGGTCGAAGGCCGCACGGTCCCGCGCCTTGATCAGGCCGGCCACGTGGACCACCGTCTCGGCGCCGTCGCATAGGGCGGAGAGGGCCCCCGCGTTGGCCAGGTCGCCGATCACCAACTGGGGCTCCAGCCCCCTCCAGGCTGGATCGACGACGTCACGTCGCGCCAGGATGCGGACTGTGAAACCTTCCTCGGCCAGGGTCTTGACCAGACGGCGGCCCAGGAAGCCCGTGGCGCCGGTGACGGCGACCACCGAGCCCTCGCGGGCCGGCGTCATGTCAGGCGCGCTCGCCATAGGCGCCGGCCAGATAGGCGGCCTTGGCCTTCGAGCGGCTCAGCTTGCCCGACGAGGTCTGGGGCAGGGCGTGGGCGCCCACCAGCTGGACCTGGGTTTCGACCTGGTGGCGCAGACGCAGGACTCCGGCGATCTTCTCGACCAGGGCCGCGCGGCTGTCGGCGTCGCCGCCGCGCGCCTGGACCAGCACCACAACGGTCTCTTCCTCGTCGCCGGGAACCGAGAAGGCCGCGACGTCGCCGCTGCGCAGGCCCTCGACCTCGGCCTCGGCGGTCCATTCCAGGTCCTGCGGCCAGATGTTGCGGCCGTTGAGGATGATCAGGTCCTTGCCGCGGCCGGTGATGACGATCTCGCCCTCGACCAGGTAACCGAGGTCGCCGGTGTCCAGCCAGCCGTCGGCCGACAGGACGCGGGCCGTCTCCTGGGGCTGCTCGAAGTACTCGCGCATCAGGCTGGGGCCGCGGGCGTAGATGCGGCCGACGCCGCGCTCGGGCAGGACCGCGCCGTTGTCGTCGCGGACTTCCAGCTCGTGGCCGGGCAGGGCGGGACCGTTGCGAGCGAACTCGCGCGAGCGGTCGAAGTCGTCGGTGATAACCGCCTCGTGCTGTTCCAAGCGCTCGACGTCCAGGCGCTCAGTCTTCAGGCCGCCGCCCAGCGGGGCCATCGACAGGGCCAGGGTCGCCTCGGCCATGCCGTAGCTGGCGACGAAGGCCTTGTCCGAGAAGCCGACGCTGGCGAACCGCTCGGCGAAGGCGCGCAGGGGACCGGTGCGGATCATGTCGCCGCCGAGGCCCGCGCTGCGCCACTTGCTGAGGTCCAAGTGCTCGATCGAGGCCACCTCGGCGCGGCGGGCGCATAGCTCGTAGCCGAAGGTCGGGCTGTAGCTGATCGTACCGCCGTTCTTGGTGATCAGGTCCAGCCACAGCAGCGGACGGCGGACGAAGGCGCCGGTGGGCAGCAGGTCGACTGACATCTGGCTGGTCATCGGCGACAGCAGGAAGCCGATCAGGCCCATGTCGTGATACAGCGGCAGCCACGAGACGGCGCGGTCGGTCGGCAGCACCTGCAGGCCGTCGCGGGTGATCGCCACGGCGTTGGCCATCAGCGCGCGGTGCGTGACCACCACGCCTGTCGGGAAGCGCGTGCTGCCCGACGAGAACTGCAAATAGCAGGTGGCGTCCGGGACGATCTCCGGCAGGGCGTCGCCTTTCGATTCCGGCAGGTCGGCCAGGGTTCCGGCGAAGTTCAGCGGGGTCTTGGCGGCGATCTCGGCCACCCAGTCCTTCATGCCGTTCGGGCCGATCAGCTGCTTGGCGTGGGCCGAGGCCAGCATGCGGGCGATCTGCTCGACATAGGCCTCGCGACCGCCCAGCGGCGCGGGCAGGGGCAGTGGCGCTGGGACCAGGCCGGCGTACTGGCAGGCGAAGAAGGCGCGCACGAAGTCGCCCTCGGTCTCGGCGATCAGGCCGACGCTGTCGCCGGGCTTGGCGCCGTTCGCCAGCAGGCGCGGCGCCAGCTCCAGGGCCTGCTCGCGCAGCTTGGCGTAGGGCAGGGCTTCGATCAACTCGCCGCGCAGCGAGTAGAGGTTGATCCCGGTTTCACCGGTCGCGGCGAAGTCGAGCGCGGCGGTCAGGGTCGGGAAATCGGCGAATCTCACGGTTCGCGAAGAGGACGTCGGAGTAATCATTGCGGAAGGCCTTTGGCGCCGTTTTGACCCTCGGCGCAAGTTTGTTCGTCTTTGGCGCGGGCCGTTTCCTGGGACAGGCTCCGCTTGAGCGCGATGTACATGCCGATCGCCAGGGCGGCGGCGACGCCGACCAGGGCCGCGCCGGCGCCGTTCAGGCCGGCCGCGCGGATCAGCGGGACCAGGGCGATCAGGTAGAGCGCGCAGACCACGGCCCGCACGCGTAGAGCCAGGCCCGCCTTGCCCAGCGAGACCAGCATCGGCTCCAGCGGCATGGCCAGCACGCCGATGGCGGCGGCGGCCACCTGCCAGTTCATGATGCTGGCGCCGGCCGCGAAGGCGGGGCCCATCACGATGGCCAGGATGCGGCCGCCGAACAGGATCGAGACCAGCAGCAGCACGCCCGCCACGCCACCGCCGATCAGGCCGATCTGGCGCGACAGCTTGCGCATGGCCGCCTCGCCGCCGCTGGCGCGCATCTTGGCCAGTTCGGGATAGAGGGCCGGCACCAGCAGCTTGGCGGGCTTGGCCATGCCGTCGGCCACCTGGCGGCCGACGCGCCACATGGCCGCCTGGCCTGGGCCCAGCACCGAGCCGACCACCAGGGTGATCACCTGGCTGAACGCGGTGTCGATCGTGCCGCTGAAATTGGTCGCCCACGCGAAGCGCCAGACGCCCGGCAAGCCTTCCGACAGTGGGCCGCGGAAAGTGAAGCCCTTCAGCAGTTGGCGGCGGTTGAGATCCCACAGAGCCACGCCGTTGACGTAGGCGAAGGCCGCGACCGTCCCCGCCGCCCAGGCGGCCAGATAGGCCTCGATGGGAGCCTTCAGCGTGAAGCACAGAGCGCAGCCGATCAGTCGGACAGTCGAGCTGACAGCTTGCTCGGCGGCCAGGAACCGGAAACGGTCGAACAGGCGAAGCAAGCCCACCGAGGTAGCCGAGTCCATCACCGCGATCGACAGGGCGTAGTAGGCGGAGGCGGGCGACAGTTCGGCCGGCCAGCCCAGAAGATGGCCGAACAGCAGGGCCCCGACCACGCCCAGGGTCACGCCCACGGCGGCGCCCAGGCTGTCGAGCAGCACGGTGAAGCGAAGCACCTGCTGGAAGCGCGGGCGGTCGTTCTGCAGCAGAGCCGAGGCGCCGTACTGCAGCAGGGTCTGCCAGGACTGGAATTTGGCGACCTCGCCCAGGAACTGGGAGAAGGCGTTGATCAGCACGATCACGCCCATCAGATCCTTGCCCAGGCCCCGGGCGGTCAGGGCGATATAGGCCAGGCCGACGACGGCGTTGACCGTACGTCCCCCGAGCAGGGTCCCGGCATTGGCCAGAACCCGGTGCAGCACCTTGGTTTCCTTGCTCATCGGGGGCGTCGGCGTCCCGATGGCAGGCGGTCGACGATCGCCTGGGCGGCGCGGACCGAGGAGGGCGTGTCGGTCAGGTCGAAGCTCTCGGCGAAGCCCTGCTTCTGGGCCGCCACATAGTCGCCGTGCCCGCGCTGAGCCGAGGCGACGGCGTCGACCAGGCCGTCGATGTCGTCCAGCACCGGGCCGTAGAGCCAATGGTGGAAGCTCTCGTCGCCGCGCCAGTCGGCGTGGCTGGGATTCAGGAACAGGCACGGCTTCGGCGTGCGCAGGAACTCGTAGATCTGGCTGGAGACGTCGCCCAGATAGATGTCCGCCGCGCGGGTGTAGGTCATGTCGATCGCCGCGGGCCCCCCGAGGTCGAGATGGATGCGCGGATGATCGACGAACGGAGCAAGAGCCTCGATCGTGCGGGGATCCGCGCCTTCGAAGAGGCGGATATGGGGGGCGAAGATCAGATTGTAACGCTCGTCGGCCGCGAACCGCTCGAGAATCTGCCGGCCCCAGCGCGGCCACGAGCCGAGGGTCGGATGGAAGTGCGGATTGTACAGCACCAGCGGTTTGGCCTCGGGGAACATCGGAAGCGGCGAGGGCGGCAACGCGTCGATGATGTCGAATTTGGGATAGCCGACCATGGCGCAGGTCTTGGGCGTGACCCAGCCCTCGGCCAGCATGCGGTCGCGCTGCTTGGGGCCGGCGGCCATGACGAGGTCGAATTGCTTCAGGCGAGGCTCGAACGGGCCGCCCCGGTCGCCGGCTCCGTGCTGTGTGTAGACCAGCTTGGTGTCCTTCACGCCCAGCTTGCGCAGCAGGGCGGTCGTACGCTCGGGCGTGACCAAGGCGTCGTAGCGGCCGAGCCGATGAACGTTGGCCGCCAGCATCAGGGCCTTGGGCGGCGTGGACGACCCCTTCAGCCGGATGTTGCGCAACCAAGCGGGCGGCAGCAGTCGGACGGGGATCGGCGGCGCCTTCAGCGTCTCCAGCAGGTCGCGCACATAGTCCAGGTGCTCCTGGGTGGTGGCGGCGATGTGGACGTCGATGTCGGGCCAGCCTTTCGCCATGGCGATGGCGATCGGCAGGCTGTGCAGGATCTGGTGCGTCTGGGCGATGTAGAGGAAGCAGACGCTGGGCCTGCCGCCACCGCCCTTCGGGTCGGTCGCGGTCACTGTTGCGGCGAAAGGCGCGTGCGCACCCGGCCCTTGAACACCACCCGGTCGCCCTTGTCGCTGACCGTGTAGTTGTCAGCCCGGACCGAGCCGTTGTTCGGGCCCGCGCCCTCGACGGCGGCGCCGCCGACCAAGTCGCCGGTGCGGGTGTCGATCAGCGCCTTCTGCGACGCGAACTGATAGCCCTGGCCGTTGTCGATCTTGACGTCGCCCGTCAGCAGGAGCGAGCCCCTCTCCTCCTGGTAGGCCCCGTCCTTGGAAACCACGTGGGTGGGGGCGTCCGAGCCGTAGCCGCGGGTCAGTTGCGGGTTCTTCAGGAACACCTGGTCGGCGTTGTTCAGGTCGCGGGTGGCCGAGGTGGCGGTGATCAGGAAGGCGCGGCCGTCCTTCAGCGTGCCGGTGAAGCGCGGGTTCTCCATGCGCAGCGGCGCGGCTGCGGCTGGAGCGGCCGGCTTGACGTCCATGGCGCGGATCACGCCCTGGCCGACGATCGCGACCGCCACGCCGACGGCGATGGTCGGCAGGACGATCCGCAGCGTCCGCACCGGCTTGCGGTGGCGGTTGCGGTTCTTCTTGCGGACCGGAGCGGCGGCGGCGGGCGTGATGGCGATCATGGTTGTACGTACTGAAAACAGGGCCCGGAAGCGACAGGCGAACGGCTTAAGCCTCTCGGCCCGATCCCCCAAGCGGTATTGCGAACCTGCCTCCGCCCGAGGTGACGGTCAACGTCGGGTTTATCGGGAGGGGGGGGTGATCAGGCTGGTCCGTTCGGCGGCGGTCAGCGGCCGCCAGCGCCCCTCGGGCAGGTCGCCCAGGACCAGGTCGCCGATGCGGACGCGCAGCAGGTCGCTGACGGTCAGTTCCACCAGCTCGCACATCCGGCGGATCTGACGGTTGCGGCCTTCCTTGAGGACGAACCGCAACTGCTGGCGGCCCACCAGCTCGACCTGGGCCGGGCGCAGCCGGCGCTCGTCCAGTTCCAGGCCGTGGCGCAGCAGGGCCAGCTTCTCGTCGGTGATCCAGCCGTCGACCCAGACCAGATATTCCTTCTCGAGGTCTGAGGCGGGGCCGATCACCGCCTTGGCCACCACCCCGTCTTCCGAGAGGATCAGCAGGCCGCGCGAATCCATGTCCAGGCGGCCCACCGGGGCCAGCTTGTTGTCGAAGCCGGGGATGACCGGGCTCTGGCCAACCAGGTTTTCGCGGGTCAGCAGTCGCACGGCGGGGACCTGGCCGGGGTCGGGCTGGGACGAGACGATCCCGACCGGCTTGTGGATCATCACCGTCAGGGCGCCTTCCAGCTTGGCCTGGGCGCGGTCGGACAGCACCAGGGTCTGGCCGGGCTCGATCTTGCGCCCGACATCGTCCACCCGCTGGCCGTCGATCGACACCAGGCCCTGGCTGATCAGGGCCTCGGCCTCACGGCGCGAGCAGACGCCGTTCTGGGCCAGCCAGCGATTGACGCGCTGAGGCTCGGCTTCGTCGTAGAGGCGGGTCCAGGCCATGGGATGGGGTCCGAAGAGGTGAGGGGTCTCTCTAGGGCCTGGCGGGGGCGCTCGGCAACCGTCGTGGCCAGCGGGCCGTTGGACCGGCAGTGTTCATGACTTCTGGAGACCTCCGATGACCCATGCCGTCGACAACGACACCGCGCTTGAAGAGGTCCTGGAATTCCTGGCCGATCCGCCGCCGCCCGGCACGCCCGAGGACGCCCGCTTCGGCGAGCGGCTGCGCCAGGTGCTGGCGGCCTCGCTCGTCGACGAGCCTCTGGACGAGGACGACCCGACGCCCAAGCCCGAACTGGCGATTGACGACGACCTGCGCCGCCGCCTGGAGTCGGCGGCCAAGTTGAGATCCACCAACCCGTTCGGCGAGCATCCCGGCGGGATCGGCCCGACGCTCGGGATGGACCTGCGGAAGTCCTGATCTCCTTTTTTGATCCGCTCATCCCGGCGAATGCCGGGATGAGCGGATTCAATGTTACACCCGTCCGCCCGGGCTGTTCTTGAAGGTGTCGCCCACGTCCCGGGCGTCGCCGCCGTCGGGGCCGGCGGTGCGAGGCTCCCTCCGGCCGATCTTCTCGGTGTCCTGCTTCGGGATCTCGCCCAGCGGCAGGGCGTCGTTGGCTTCGCGCCCTTCGGTGTTGTTCTTCTCACCCATGACGGCTCCTAATGATGGGCGTGGTGTTCGGCGTTGCGCTTGCGGGTCGCGGCCGCCTTCTTGGCCGAGGCCGAACGGTCGGCCGCCGAGCGTGAGGCCGAAGCCTTGCCGCCTTTTTCGCCGCCCTTATGGGCCGCCGGGTGGCCGGTGTCCTTGCCGCGTCCGGACCCGCCGGCCTTCTTGCCGCCGCCGTCGTCCTTGTTGACCGTCGCCCAGGCCCGGCGCTCGGCTTCCTTCTCGGAAACGCCCTTCTTCTCGTAGCCCTCGGCGATGTGATCGGCCTTGCGCTCCTGTTTGTCGGTGTATTTGGACTTGTCGCCTTGGGGCATGTCGTCCTCCATCTGCTGTGGAGGGGAAATCCGTCGCCGACGGGTGAGGTTCCTAAGGTCAACCTTCGGAACGAGCTGGACAATTTGCCCGTTCGGTCGTCATGGCGCGCAAGCTGAAGGTGTTTTCCTGGTCGGACGGTCTCCACGACTACACCGTGGCCGCGACGTCGCGCGCCAAGGCGCTGGAGGCCTGGGACGTCGGCCGCGACCTGTTCAAGGACGGCACGGCCAAGGAGATCGCCGAAGGTTCCGCCCACGACGCCGCCCTACAGACGCCGGAGACCGTGGTCACCACGCCCGCCGGCGGCCTGGGCAAGGCCCTGAAGGCGCTGCCCGCCAAGGCCCGGCGCAAACCGTCCAAGGCCGAGACGGCGCGGGCCGAGAAACTGCCCGGGCTGAAGGCCGAGCTGGAGGCCCTCGAGGACGAGGCCGAAGCCTCCGAGTTGGCCTTCGCCGAACGCCGCTCGGCCCTGGACGCCGAGGAGGCCGCGACGACGGAAAACCTTCAGGCGAGGCGGGCGACGCTGGAGAAGGCGATCAAGGTGGCGCGGAGGTAGCGCTCAGCGCCCGACGCTGTCCTGTAGGCGCAGCCGCGCGATGTCCGGATCGTCGACCAGCCGAGTCTCTGGCCCGATCAGTATTTTCTTCGGCGCGGCCGGGTCATAGGGCGTCCAGGCGGGCAGACCGGGGCCGTTGGGATCGCCCGAGCGCGCGAAATTGACCCAGTAGGACGACATCTGGTCGGCGACGCGCCGATCCGTGGCGTCGGTGGTCCAGGTCTTCAGAATCTCCGGATGATCGAAGACGTAGACGATGTCCGCCGAGTGGAAGGCTCCGAAATCCTTGCCGCGATTGGCCGCGCCGAACCAGTCGTCGGGGATCTTGGGCGCTTGGTCGAAACGGTAGACGTAGACCGGTGACTTTCCGGTCTGGGTCTGGGCCACGGCCCAGCGCCAGGTGGGCAGGCCCATCCAGAGATCGCCGGCATAGGTCTGCTGCGAGGCGCGGGCCACGGCGGGCGGATCGACGGGGTAGAGGGCCAGGGCGTCGCCGACGCGAGGGCCGAAGCGTTCGGCCAGCACCGGCTGGAGGGCCTTGCTCCCGAAGATCGCGCCCTGGAACAGGCTGCCCTCGTCGCGGTTCCAGCCCACCAGCAAGGGCACATCGGACTGCTGTCTGGCCGCGAAGGTGTCGGCGGCGCCGGCGGGCAGGATCCAGCCGTCCAGGTTGGGACGGAAAGCAAAGCCGGTGTTCGGCGCTAGGGTCGCCGCCAGGATCTCGGCCGACGAGCGCTGGCGCAGGCGCTTGAGATCGTCCGCGCCCAGCGTCTTGGCGAAAGCGACGCCCATGGTTTCGGCCTGGGCCAGAGTCTTATCCTGGCCCATCAGGCCGAAGGCCGAACCGCTTTCGCCGATAGCGCGGTGGAACAGGCCCTTGGCCTGGGGCGAGATCATCATCCGGTTGACAGCTTCCGAGCCGGCGGACTCGCCGACGATGGTGACATTGTCCGGATCGCCGCCGAACACCGCGACATTGGCCTTGACCCAGCGAAGCGCCGCGATCATGTCGGCCAGGGCCTGGTCGCCGCTGGCGTGGTTGGGGCTCTCGGCCGTCAGTTCCGGGTGGGCGAAGAAGCCGAAAACGCCGAGACGGTAGTTGATCGTCACCACCACCACGCCCTTGCGGGCCAGGGCCTGACCGTCGTGGCGCGGTTCCGACCCCGAGCCCGCGCCGTAGCCGCCGCCGTGGATCCAGAAGAACACCGGCAGCTTCTCGCTCGGCTTCGCGGCCGTGGTGACGTTCAGATAGAGGCAGTCCTCGCTCATCGACGGCGTGAACGGATCGATGTCGCCGTAGACCTTCGGCTGCAGACAGTTCGGGGCGTAGGCGTCGACCGGGCGCACGCCGCTCCAGGGTTGGATGGGCTCGGGCGGCTTCCACCGCCGTTCGCCCACCGGCGGGGCGGCGTAGGGCAGGCCCTTGTAGACCCGCACCCCGTCTGCGTCCGCCGGGGCGGCGGCGATCTCGCCACCGGTGATCCTCAGCGTCTGGGCGGCGGCGGGCGTCGCCAGCAGCGTCAAGGCCAGGGCGAGGGCGCGAAGGGTCATGGGCGGGCTCCGACGATGCAGAGGCGATCATGGATGATTCAGCGTGGAGGTCACGCTGCGGCGCGGTAGACCCCCAACCTCCGTCATCCTCGGACTTGTTCCGAGGACCCCTCGTTCAGCCTTGTTGCCGCTTGCCCAGTGTGGCGCCGCCGAGGCCGCGCGCGCCCTTGAAGGGCACTCGCTAGCGGACGCAGGGGTCCTCGGAACAAGTCCGAGGATAACGGACGTTGGGGAGGACGAAACGTGGGGGGTGATGGGCGGTGGGGATCAAACC
>JAGIBE010000007.1 GCA_017744495.1 Caulobacter sp.
GGCGCAGGTATTGGCTGCGGAAGCTGTCGTTGATCACGGCCGGGCCGTCGCCGAACGGGTCCGAGCAGCCGTTCTCCGTGATCAGCACGGGCGGGTTGCCGTAGTCGTCGCGGACCATCTTCAGCACCTCGGCCAGGCCCGACGGGTCGATCTGACGGCCGAAGGCGTCCAGCTCGGCGCCCTTGGGCGGATTGGCGGGCGCGATGTGGCTAGGGCTGGCCAGGTCCAGCTTCACATAGGCCGGGGCGTAGTAGTTCACCCCCAGGAAGTCGATCGGCTGCTGGATGGTCTTCAGGTCGCCGTCGCGGACGTGGCCCTTGAGAAAGTCGTCCATCAGGGCCGGATAGGTCCCCTTCAGCAGCGGGTCCAGCCAGGCGCGGTTCCACAGGGCGTCCAAGCCGCCGGACGCCGGGCGGTTCCAAAACGCCGCCGCGTCGCCGGCCGGACGGCAGGGCTGCAGCGCCTGGGTCGTGCCGATCCGCAGATCGTCCTTGGCGGCGCGCAGGGCCTGGATCGTCAGGCCTTGCCCGAGGTTCATGTGGTGGGTGGTCGGGCCCAGCAGGGCGATGTCCTTCAGCCCCGGCGCGTGCTCGCCCAGCACGTGTCCGAACACCGTGTGCACGGCCGGCTCGTTCAGGGTGATGAAGTGCTTCAGGCGGTCGCCCATCCGCCCGACCACGGCGGCGGCGTAGTCGGCGAAGCTGTTGGCCGTGTCGCGCGCGCTCCAGCCGCCCTTGTCCTGCAAGGCCTGGGGCAGGTCCCAGTGGAACAGCGTGGCGTAGGGCGTGATCCCCTTGGCCAGGCACGCGTCGACCAGGCGCTCGTAGTGGTCGAGGCCGACGGCGTTGATCGTTCCCGCCCCCGTCGGCAGCACGCGTGACCAGGCGATCGAGAAGCGGAAGGCCTTCAGCCCCGCCCCGGCGATCAGGTCGACGTCCTCGCCGTAGCGGCGGTAGCTGTCGGTGGCCACGTCGGCGTTCGAGCCGTCCTTGATCTTGCCCGGCAGCTTCTCGAACGTGTCCCAGATGGTTGCGCCGCGCCCGTCGGCGGTGGGCGCCCCCTCGGTCTGGAAGGCCGCCGTGGCCACGCCCCAGACGAAGTCGCTCGGAAACTGGCGGGACTTCACCGTCGCCTCGGTCGGCCCGGCGCGGTCGCAGCCGCTCAGACCCGCGGCGGCCGCTCCGCCCACGGCCAGCGCGCCCAGAGCCCGCCGGCTGATGCCCTTGTCACCCACGTTCGCCCCCTATGCCCCGCCGGGGATCGGACGTCCCCGTGCAAGCGGAGGATGTGGCCAAAACTGTAGTCTTGGCTAGCTCCCTCGGCGGAGCCGCTCTACGCGGTCTTGCCCTTCACATAGGCGTCGATCACGCCTTCCAGCTCGGTCAGCGGGACGTTGCCGCCCATCACCACCGCGTCGTCGAACGCGCGCAGGTCGAACCGGCCGCCGAGCGCGGCCTGCGCCTTGCTCCGCAGGCGGACGATCTCGCTGTGACCGACCTTGTAGCCGCAGGCCTGGCCCGGCCAGGCGCAGTAGCGGTCGACCTCGCCCTGCACTTCCTCGCGGGTCGAGCCGTTGGTGGTCACGAACCAGTCGATGGCCTGGTCGCGGGTCCAGCGCTTGGCGTGGATGCCGGTGTCGACCACCAGGCGGCAGGCGCGGAAGGCGATGGACTGCAGGTAGCCCAGCTGGCCCAGCGGATCGCCCTCGTAGACGCCCAGCTCGTCGGCCAGCTGCTCGGCGTACAGCGCCCAGCCTTCCGAATAGGCGTTGAAGGCCAGCAGCGAGCGGACCAGCGGCAGCTTGTAGGTGTACTCGCCCTGCCAGATGTGGCCCGGCAGGCCCTCGTGATAGGTCAGGGTCGGCAGGCCGTAGCGCGGCCACATGCCCGTGTCGCGCAGGTTGATGTAGTAATTGCCCGGCACGGTCCCGTCGATCGAGCCAGCCGCCGCGTAGCCGCCCGGCGCGCCGTCCTGGATCTCGACCGGCACGCGTTTGATCAGCAGGTTGCCCGGCACCAGGGTGGCGAAGGCGCGCGGCAGGCGCGTGCGAATGTCGGCCACACGGCCGTTCAGATAGGCCAGGATCTGGGCCCGGCCCTCGTCGGTGTTGGGGAACAGGTTCTTGGGGTCTTCGCCCAGCACCTTCATCCGCGCCCCGACGCTGCCCTGGGTCAGGCCCTGGGCCTTCAGCAGGCCGTCCATGCGGGCGAACAGCGCCTTCAACTGCTCCTGGCCCATCTGGTGGACTTCATCGGGCGTCATGCGGCTCGTCGTGCCCGCCCGCAGCGCCCAGGCGTAATAGGCCTCGCCGTTCGGCAGCTTCCAGGCGCCGGCGTCCGAAGTGGCCTTGGCGCGATGGGCGAGCAGTTCGGCGATCTGGCGGTCCATGGCCGGGATGATCTTCCCCTCGACGATGGCGGCGGCCCGCTTGGCCTGGTCGCCGGGAATGTCCTTGGCCTTCTTGGCCAGCCCCGTGACGAGGCCCCAGTCGGCGATCGGCTGGGCCCGGGCGCCCTTCTGCTGCTTCAGCGTCTTATCGAGAAGGAAGTCGGGCGCGATCACGCCCAGGGCGCTGTCGTGCTTCAGCCGCGCGGTCTCGCCGTCCAACTGGGCGGCGTAGAGCTCCATGCGATGCAGATAGGCCTCGACGTCGGCGGCGTTGGCGATCGGATGCTGGCTGTCGAGGAAGTCGGGCGTCTCGACGAACGCCCCGGTGTTCTGGGCCACCACATAGGGCGCGTTGCGGTAGGACCATTGCGACGACAGGCCGATGGCGTCGCCATAAGGGAAGTCGAAGCCCTCGACGGCCAGCGCGTGGGCGGTCTGGACGACGCCCAGGTCAAGGGCGACGGCGGGGCTCAGGGTCTTGCGGTCGACCGCCTTCATCCTGGCGACCCGCGCCTTGGCCGCGGCGGCCAACTTGGCTCGGCCTTCCAGCGAGCGGTCGGTCAGGCTGGATTTGAGGGCGGCGCGCTTGTCCTTGTCCAGGCCCAGGGCCGAGGCGTTCTCGGGATATTCCCGCATCAGGTCCTCGGCGACCTGGGACAGCAGGGCCTCGGCGGCTGCGTCGCCGGAACCGGCGGCGAAGGCCCCGTCGCCCGCGCCCAGGGCCAGGGTCGCGACGCCCAGCGCCAGAACGTCGCGTCGATTGAACTGGCTCATGCTGGGCCTCCCGGATTCGCCGGGCAACCTAGCCGAGTTCGGCGGGGACGCCCACGCCCTGGCGGACGGGGCGTCTCCTCCGGATCAGAAGGTGCTGACGCCGAACGCGTCGGCCAGACCCTCGTCATTGCCCGAGCCGCGCCGCGCCTGCCGCACGCCAGACAGATCGACCGTGCCTGTGCTGGACAGCCGCGACAGCACGAAGCGCGCCGAACGCGCCTCGACCACCGGCAGCAGGAAGCCCAGCGTGAAGATCAGGATCAGCGTGTTGGTCAGGCTCAGCACGATCAGCTCGACGGCCTTCAGCTTGATCGAGAAGCGGGCCTGGTCGATGTGGATCGAGCCGATCACGGCGCGGATCACCGCGGCGTAATAGGCGGCCGAGGCCAGCGTCACGACGACGATATAGGCCAGGAGGTAGGCGTAGAGCTTGCCGATCAGTGCAAGGTCCGGGGTGCGGCCGCCCCCCGTGGGCATCGCCTGAACCATCAGGGCGATCAGGCCCACATAGCCCGCGACGCCGACCAGCCAGGCCAGGGTGAATGGGCCGTAGAGGCCTTCCTTGTCCGACCGGCGCCATTCCAGCGTCTTGTCGCCGTAGGCCAGGTTGCCCCACAGCTTGCCCGACAGCCGCATGGTCATGGCCGGCGAGAACCAGCCCAGCGTCACGCAGCACAGCAGGAAATAGCCGAGATAGGACCAACCGAACTTGGCCGGCGAGCCCTTGAGCTGGAACCGGATGTCGCGCCAGCGGGTGCGACCGGCCACATAGCGGAAGGCCATGAACACCGCCGCGCCCAGCGCCACGATGAAGGCGATGTAGAGCGGGATCATCAAGAAGACGAAGGCCGGCTTGTAGACCGTCAACCCCACCACCACGAGGTACGGGACCAGCAGGACCACCAGGCCCAGCAGGAAGCCCAGGAACAGCTCCAGCCCCTTGCCGGTGTAGCGGAAGGCGTCGCCGTTCAGGCTGACCCTCTCCCAGATCCGCCGCCGCGTCGCGGTCTTGGCCCAGAAGCTGTAGATCCCGAGCGTAACCATGTTGAGCAGGCCGTTCTTGACCCCCAGCCCGACGAAGTCCGACGACTGCAGCGTCTGACCGAACGTCAGCGTCTCACCCGAAGCGGGCGCGGTCGCGTCCGTCATGAAGTTCCCCCTTAACCCAAGCGCCACTGTGCGCGATGCTAGGAGTGAGGGGATTACAACCTCGGGTCAAGGCGCGCCGCTCACGGCGAGGATCGCGACGCGCCCCCGAACCACCTTGGCGGCGTCACGCGTTGGCGGCGCCGTCGATGGTCAGGCCCGCGCCGTTGATGAACCGCCCCTCGGGACCGGCCACGAAGGCCACCAGGGCGGCGATGTCCTCGGGCTTGCCGTATTCGGGGATCGCCATGCGACCGCGCTGTCCGTCGGCCTGTGGTCCGGCCGACGGGTTCATGTCGGTGTCGGTCGAGCCGGGATGGACGACATTGACCGTGATCCCGCGCGAACCGAGATCGCGGGCCAGGCCCTTGGTCCAGCCGATCAGGGCGGACTTGCTGAGGGCGTAGAGCGACGCGCCCGGCTCGGTCACGCGCTCGGCCAGGCAGCTGCCGATCGAAATGATGCGTCCGCCGCGCGGCAGGTGCTGGATGGCGGCCTGCGAAGCCACGACCACCGCCCGGACATTGACCGCCAGGGTGGTGTCGATGTCGTCGAGGGTCAGGCCCTCGATCGGCCCGCCGCGAAAGACGCCGGCGTTGTTGACCAGGATGTCCAGCCCGCCCAGCGCCTCGGCGGCGTCGTCCACGGCCCGACGCACGGCGGT
The DNA here is from genome assembly GCA_017744495.1 of Caulobacter sp. Taxonomy (GTDB): domain Bacteria; phylum Pseudomonadota; class Alphaproteobacteria; order Caulobacterales; family Caulobacteraceae; genus Caulobacter. The sequence goes on from JAGIBE010000007.1 coordinate 4,973, forward strand.
CGGATCGCCGGCGTCGGCCTGGAGCGCCACCGCCTTGCGGCCCAGGGCCTCGATCCTCGCCACGACGTCGACGGCCTTGTCGGCCGACCGCTCGTAAGTGATCGCCACGTCGGCTCCGTCCTGCGCCAGGCGTAGGGCGATGGCCGCGCCAATGCCTCGGCTCGCGCCGGTGATCAGGGCCCGCTTACCGTTGAGACCGCTCATATCGACTCCTTTCTGTGTTGATCGACACAGAAATAGCTAAGCGCTTGCGGCCTTGGGGCAAAGCATTTATTTATCAATCGATAAAGAATTCACGGAAGTTGCGATTTCGGCGATGGCGGAACGAGGACGGCCGCGCGGTTTCGACCGTGACGCGGCCCTGGCCAAGGCGATGGAGGTGTTCTGGGTGCGCGGCTACGAGGGCGCGTCGATGAGCGAGTTGACGGCCGCCATGGGCATCGCCTCGCCCAGTCTTTACGCCGCCTTCGGCTGCAAGGAGGCGCTGTTCCGCGAAGCCCTGGCGCTCTACAGCGCGACCGAAAGCGATGGTATCTGGGGCGGACTCGAAACCGCGCCCACCGCGCGCAAGGCCTGCGAGGGCGTGCTGACGGCCACCGCTCGCGCCTTCACCCGCCCCGACAAGCCGCCGGGCTGCATGGCGGTGCTGGCGGCCCTGCCCGGCGGTGAGCCCGACGGCGCCGTGCGCGAGGCGATGGTGCGAGGACGGGCCGGGACCACCGATCGTTTGGAAGCCCGGTTGCGGCGGGGTCAGACGGAGGGCGACGTGCCGGCGAAAGCCGATGCACGCGCTGTCGCGACCTATCTGGTCACCGTCCAGCAAGGCATGTCGATCCAGGCCCGGGATGGCGCGACCCGAGCGACCCTCGAAGGGATCGCCCGGGCGACGATGGCGGGGTGGGACGGGCTGGTGACCAGCGTCCGGACCGACGACTGACGCCGGTCCGGCGCGCAACCCTTAGGCCGCCAGCTTCAGGATTTCGCCCTGCGCCGTCTCCAGTGACTTGCCGCGGACTTCCTCGCCCAGGGCCACGCCCTCGGCGCGGATGAAGCGGATGTCGGTGACGCCCAGGAAGCCGAACAGGCCCTTCAGATAGGTCTCCTGGTGATCCATCACGGCGGCGGGCGTGCCCTCGCCATAATAGCCGCCGCGCGAGGAGGCGATGATCACCGTCTTGCCGCCGGCCAGGCCTTCCGGCCCCTCGGCGGTATAGCGGAACGTGCGGCCGGCGACAGCGACGCGGTCGATCCAGGCTTTCAGCTGGCTGGAGATCGAGAAATTGTACATCGGCGCGCCGATCACCACGATGTCGGCGGCCAGGAACTCTTCGATGGCGGCCTGGCCCGAGGCGATGTCGTCGGCGAGGGCGGCGCTTTCCGGGGTCGCGCCCTGGCCGGCGGCCAGATGGGCGCCCGTCAGGTGGTCCAGCGGCTGGGCGGCCAGGTCGCGGTAGACGATGTCGAGACCGGGATGCTGGGCGGTCTGGGCGGCGACGATCGCGGCCGACAGCGTGCGGCTCACCGAGCCGGCGCCCAGGATGCTGGAATCGATGTGAAGCAGTTTCATGACCTTGGAACTCCGAAGCGCCCTGTGGCGCGACGGGTGATTTAGGCCTTCCGAAACCAGCGCAGCAGCCTATATGATTAGATGATATCCATCCGAAAGACCGATACATGCTGGACGGCGTCACCCTTGACCAGATGCGCACCTTCCTCGCCGCCGCTGACGAGGGCAGCTTCTCGGCGGCCGGGCGCAAGCTGGGGCGGGCCCAGTCGGTGGTCAGCCAAACCCTGGCCAATCTGGAGGGCCAGATCGGCGTGCAGCTGTTCGACCGCAGCGCCCGCCTGCCGGTCCTGACCGAGGCCGGCCGGGCCCTGCTGGTCGAGGCGCGCCAGGTGGCCGGCGCCACGGACGCCTTCAAGGCCCGCGCCGCCAGCCTCGCTGGCGGACTGGAACCCGAGGTGTCGATCGTGGTCGACGTGCTGTTCCCAATGGAGGTGCTGACCCACGCCATCGGCGACTTCCAGCACCATTTCCCCGACACCACCCTGCGCATTCACGTCGAGGCTCTCGGCGCGGTGCTCCAGCCGGTCCTGGACGGCCGCTGCGCCTTCGCGGTGATGGGCTCCCTGCCCGACGCGCCGCCGGAGCTGGTGCGCGAGCGGCTGATCTCCATGCGCCTGGTGCAGGTGGCCGCCGCCGGCCATCCCCTCGCCGCCCTGCCCGGCCCCTTGAGTCCGGAAGACGTGGCCGGCCATATCCAGCTGGTGCTGACCGACCGCTCCACCTTGACCCAGGGCCGTGAGTTCGGGGTATTCTCGTCTCGCACCTGGCGGCTGGCCGACCTGGGCGCCAAGCACGCCTTCCTGCGCGCGGGCCTGGGCTGGGGCGGCATGCCCCTGGACCGCGTCGAGGCCGACATCAAGGCGGGCGACCTCGTCGAGCTGACCATGCGCGACGCCCCGGCCGGCGGCTACATCATGCCGATGTACTCGGCCCACCGCGCCGACACGCCGCCAGGCCCGGCGGGCCGCTGGCTGATCGAGCGGCTGAAGGACACGGCGGAGCGGTGTCCGAACCCATAGGGTCCCGCCCCGGCGTGCGCGGTCGCGCCGGCCGTGGTATCGTCGTTCCATGAACGCGCCCGTTCGTCCCCCGCCCGATCTTCCCCGCCGGCTGTTCACCACGCAGGAGGTGTTCCGCATGGTCGAGGCCGGCGTGATGGAAGAAGACGAAAACGTCGAGCTGATCGAGGGGGAGCTCGTTCTGATGGCGTCCAAGAAGAACGACCACGAGATCGCCAAGAGCGCTCTGATCGAATGGCTCGTGAAGGGAATGGCCAAGGACCAGCGTTTGGGCGTCGAGACCACGCTCTATCTGGCCGAGATGCTGTTCGTCGAACCCGACCTGATGCTCTATCCGAAAGCTTTCAAGCCGCAGGATCTGTCAGGCGGCGACCTGACCCTGCTGATCGAGGTCAGCGACGACACGCTGTCGCGGGATCTCGGCCTGAAGGCCCGTATCTACGCCGACTATGGCGTGCGGGACTATTGGGTTGTGGACGTCGAAAAGCGGCGAGTGATCGTTCACCGCGATCCGTCGGACGAACGTTTCCGCTCGGTGCAAACCTACGCCGCCGACGCCGAGATCGCCCTGCTGCTGGCGCCGGACCTGCGGATGCGTCTGGCGGATCTGCTGGACTGAGGGACAGGCGCGCATGCCTGTCCCCAGCCGCTCCTACGTTTAAGCCGCCTCGCCGCGCGCGCTCGCCGCCGGGTCGTAGTTGAGGATCGGCGACAGCCACTTCTCGGCCAGGGCCAGGTCCCAGCCCTTGCGGCGGGCATAGTCCTCGACCTGGTCGAGATCGACCTTGCCGACGCCGAAATAGTGCGACTGCGGATGGCTGAAATAGAAGCCCGACACCGCCGCGCCGGGGCTCATGGCGTAGCTCTCGGTCAGGATCATGCCGGTGGCCGCCTCGGCGTCCAGCAGCTTGAACAGCGTGCCCTTTTCCGTGTGGTCGGGCTGGGCCGGATAGCCGGGGGCCGGGCGGATGCCCCGGTACTTTTCGGCGATCATCACGTCGACGTCCTCGCGCTCGTCGGGCGCATAGCCCCACAGCTCGACGCGGGCCTTGTAGTGCAGCCATTCGGCGAAGGCTTCGGCCAGGCGGTCGGCCAGGGCCGAGGCCATGATGGCGCTGTAGTCGTCGCCGGCCGCCTTGAACCTGGCGACGATCTCGTCTTCGCCATGGCCGGCGGTGACGGCGAAGCCGCCCATGTAGTCGGGGCCCTGCCCCACCGGCGCGACGAAGTCGGCTAGGGCCAGATTGGCCTTGCCCTCGGACTTGTCCATCTGCTGGCGCAGGGTGAACAGGCGGGTCAGCTCGGCCGAACGGGTTTCGTCCGTATAGAGAACGATATCGTCGCCGTCGGCCTGGGCCGGCCAGAAGCCGATCACGCCCTTGGCCCCGAACCATTTCTCGGCCACGACCTTGTCGAGCATGGCGCGGGCGTCGCGATAGAGGTCGGCAGCGGCCGCTCCCACAACATCATCTTCCAGGATCTGCGGGAATCGGCCGATCAGCTCCCAGCTGGCGAAGAACGGCGACCAGTCGATGAACGGGACCAGCTCGGCCAGCGACGGCTCGAACACGCGCGTGCCGATGAAGGCCGGCTTGGGCGGCGTGTAGCCGGACCAGTCGATGGCGTACTTGCGCTTGCGGGCCTCCTCGATCGGCGTGCGCGCCTTGACCGTCTGGCCGCGGGCGTACTGCTCGCGCACCTTGACGTATTCGGCCCGGGTCTCGGCGATCACCCGGTCGCGCTCGGTGGCGGATAGGAGGTTGGACACCACGCCCACCGCCCGACTGGCGTCCAGCACATAGGTGGTCGGACCGGCGCGATAGGCCGGCTCGATCTTGACCGCCGTGTGGGTGCGGCTGGTGGTGGCGCCGCCGATCAGCAGCGGCATGGTGAAGCCCTGGCGCTCCATCTCAGCGGCCACGAACACCATCTCGTCCAGCGACGGGGTGATCAAGCCCGACAGCCCGATCATGTCGACGTTGTGCTTCCTGGCCTCGTCAAGGATGCGGTCGGCTGGGACCATCACGCCCAGGTCGATGACCTCGTAGTTGTTGCACTGGAGCACGACGCCGACGATGTTCTTGCCGATGTCGTGGACGTCGCCCTTCACCGTGGCCATCAACACCTTGCCGGCCTGCTCGCGCGGCTTGCCGGCCTTCTCGGCCTCCATGAACGGCTCGAGATAGGCCACGGCCTGCTTCATCACGCGGGCCGACTTCACCACCTGGGGCAGGAACATCTTGCCCGAGCCGAACAGGTCGCCGACCACGTTCATGCCGTCCATCAGGTGGCCTTCGATCACGTGCAGCGGGCGCTCCACCGACTGGCGAGCTTCCTCCGTGTCCTGATCGATATAGTCGGTGATGCCGTTGACCAGGGCGTGGGTGATGCGCTCGTTCACCGTGCCCTTGCGCCATTCCAGATTGGCGGCCTGGACCTGGCTCTTGTCGCCCTTGTAGCGCGGGGCCATGTCGACCAGGCGCTCGGTGTTGGAGACATTGGTCCGCTGCGGACGGTTGAGGATCACGTCCTCGACGGCCTCGCGCAGTTCGGGGTCGATATCGTCATAGACCGGCAGGTCGCCGGCGTTGACGATGCCCATGTCCATGCCCGCCTCGATGGCGTGGTACAGGAACACTGAGTGGATCGCCCGCCGAACGGGCTCGTTGCCGCGGAAGCTGAACGACACGTTCGACACCCCGCCCGACACGCGAGCGTAGGGGCAGCGCTTCTTGATCTCGCGCGTGCCCTCGATGAAGTCGACGGCGTAGTTGTCGTGCTCCTCGATCCCTGTCGCCACGGCGAAGATGTTCGGATCGAAGATGATGTCTTCCGGCGGAAAGCCCACCTTGTTGACCAGGATGTCGTAGGCCTTGGTGCAGATCTCGATCTTGCGGGCGGCGGTGTCGGCCTGGCCCACCTCGTCGAAGGCCATCACGACCACGGCCGCGCCATAGCGCAGGCACAGCTTGGCCTGCTCGATGAACTTGTCCTCGCCCTCCTTCATGGAGATCGAGTTGACGATGGCCTTGCCCTGCACGCACTTCAGGCCGGCCTCGATCACCTCCCACTTGGAGCTGTCGATCATCACCGGCACCCGGGCGATATCGGGTTCGGCCGCCATCAGGTTCAGAAAGGTGATCATGGCCTGCTTGGAGTCCAGCAGGCCCTCGTCCATGTTCACGTCGATGACCTGGGCGCCGGCCTCGACCTGCTGGCGAGCCACAGACAGGGCGGCGGTGTAGTCGCCCTCGACGATCAGCTTCTTGAACTTGGCCGAGCCGGTGACGTTGGTGCGCTCACCGATATTGACGAAGACGGGTCTCATTGGGCGTGGCTCAAGATGGATTGCAGCGCGGCGATCTGGGTGAGCCACGCGTCGTGGTCGTCACCCTCCTGCCAGAGTTCGTCGAGTTCGGAGGCCGGGGCCACCACGCGGCCCAGGGCTGAACGGGCCAGGGCGACGGCGCCCTCCGGCGGCGCGCCCAGGGCGGCCTTCAGCTCGCGGTGATTGTCGGGAAGGATCGTGACCTCGCCGACCGCGGCCGCGACGATGGCGGCGGCGGCCACGGCGATCGAGCCCTCCGGCGCCTCCAGATAGCCCACCTGCTTGGTCGCGTGGTCGAGCGCCTGCACGACCGTGCGCCAGCCCGGCGCCTCGGCCAGGTCCTCGACGAAGTCCAGGGCGTCGTCGTTGTCGAAGAGTCCGCTGCTCCAGGCGCTCATCGTCAGGCCGCCCCCTCGCTGACACGCTTGGCGCGCGCGACCGCCAGGGCGATCTGGCCGTCCAGGAAGTCACGGAACGCGATACCCTGGGCCTTCAGCGACTTGGGATACAGCGACGCGGCCGTCATGCCCGGCAGGGTGTTGATCTCCAGGAAGATCGGCCCGTTCGGGCTGACGATGAAATCGCTGCGCGAATAGCCGCCGGCGCCAACGGTCTTGTGGGCCTTCAGGGCGGCCTCCTGCATGGCGGCGTTGATCTCGGGCGCGAAGGTGGCCGGGCAGATCTCTTCCGTCGTCTTGGCCAGGTACTTGCCGACATAGTCGAAGGCGCCGTCAGCCGGACGGATCTCGACCGGCGGCAAGGCGAAGACCTTGCCGTCCTGCTCCAGCACCCCGCAGGTGGCTTCGAAGCCGGTCACGAAGGGCTCGATCACATAGGCCTCGCGCGCGGCGGCGGCCCTTAGCGCTTCCAGGTCGGCGGCCTCTTTGACGAAGATCAGGCCGTAGCTGGAGCCGTCGGCCACCGGCTTGGCGACCAGCTTTCCGTACTTGGCCAGGGCGGCTTCGGCGTCGGCCAGTTCCACGGTGGAGGGCGCGACGACGCCCGCCTTGGCCACGGCGGCCTTGGTGGCGATCTTGTCGAAGGCCAGGCGGCTGGACTTGGAGTCCGAGCCGGTGAACGCCACGCCACACGCTTCGCACAGAGCGGCCAGGTCGCCGTTCTCGGCCGCGCCGCCGTGCATGCCCAGGACAAGCACGCGGTCCTCGGCCTTGGCCTTGTCCAATGCCGCCTCGATCCCGCCGATGGGCGCGCCCTCGGTGGGCAGGTCGATCTCGAACGGCCGCTCGTGAGCCTGCAGCACCGCGTCGCTGGCCACATAAACCTGGTCGTCCGGCGCCCAGTACCAGAGGTCGGCTTCCGGCAGGGCCTTGGCCAGGGCCTTGGCGCTGGCCACCGAGACCAGGCGCTCGCGGCTCATGCCGCCGAAGAGAAGGGTGGTGCGCATGTCGGTCTCTTAGGCCAGCTCGAACGGTTCCAGACCCGCCAGGCGCATGGCCTTGGGGCGCTCGGGGATGGCG
>JAGIBE010000008.1:0-4481 GCA_017744495.1 Caulobacter sp.
ATCGTGTTCTCGATCCTGTCGACCGAGTCCGCCCAGAACATGGAGAGCTACTGGAAGCCCATCCTGGCCGACATGGAAAAGTCGACCGGCATGAAGGTGAAGCCGTTCTTCTCGTCCAACTACTCGTCGCTGATCGTGGCCATGGGCGCCAAGCAGACCGACGTGGGCTGGTTCTCGAACGCCTCGGGCCTGGAAGCCGTGCGCCGCTCGGGCGGCGAGGTCTTCGCCCGCACCTTCGACCCGTCGGGCGTCGACGGCTACAAGTCAGTGATCATCGTGCCCGCCGACAGTAAGCTGACGGTCGAGGGCCTGCTCAAGTGCGACAAGACCCTGAACTTCGGCATCGGCGACAAGAAGTCGACCTCGGGCACCCTGGCCCCGATGACCTACCTGTTCATTCCGGCCGACAAGAAGCCCGAGACCTGCTTCAAGACCGTGCTCAGCGCCAGCCATGACGCCAACCTGTTCGCGGTGGCCAACCACAAGCTGGACGCGGCGACCAACAACACGACCGCTCTGCGCCTGAACGAATACGCCAAGGGCGGGGCGCAGTCGAAGAAGGTCAAGGTGATCTGGGAATCGCCGACCCTGCCGGAAGACCCGATCGTCTGGCGCAAGGACCTGGACCCCGTCGTCAAGGAGAAGGTCCGCCAGTTCTTCCTGACCTACGGCCAGGGCGACGGTCCCGTGGCCGAGCAGCAGCGCAAGAACCTGGCGCGCCTGTCGATGGGCGGCTTCAAGCCCGCCGACGACACCCACCTGCTGGTGGTGCGCGAGATGGAGGCGCTGGAACAGGTGGGGCTGGCCCGCGAGTCCGGCGACAAGGCCAAGCTGGACGCGGCCGAGAAGACCCTGGCCGACATCAAGGCCCAGCGCGTGGCGGCCGAGGGCAAGGCCGGCGTCGCCGCGCCGGCCAACTGAGCCAGGATTTTCGAGCCTACCCAATGAGCGACGTCGTTCCGCCTCCGCCCAGCAAGCCGATCTCGGCCCGCGCCTTCGACCTGCTGCTGTGGGGCGGGGTGATCGCCCTGCTGGTGATCAGCTTCAAGCCGGCCGAGATCGACAAGTTCCCGCAGCTGTTCACCGACGCCAGCAAGATGCAGGGCTTCGCCAGCGGCTTCTTCTCGCCGTTCGGCGATCCCAAGGCGTTCATGGCGGCCGATTGGGAGCTGTACATCGGCAAGATGTGGCAGACGATCCAGATGGCGCTGTGGGGCACGGCCCTGGCCATCGTGGTGGCCATCCCGCTTGGCCTGCTGGGCGCGCGCAACATCAGCCCGTGGTGGATCCAGCAACCGGTCCGCCGCCTGCTGGACCTGATCCGCTCGATCCCCGACCTGGTCGTGGCCCTGATCTTCATCACCGCCGTGGGCCTGGGTCCGTTCGCCGGCGTCATGGCCCTGATGTTCAACACCGGCGGGGTGCTGGCCAAGCTGTTCGCCGAGGCCGTCGAGTCGATCGACAAGGGCCCGGTCGAGGGCGTGCGGGCCACCGGCGCGATCAAGCTGGCCGAAGTGGTCTGGGGGGTGATCCCGCAGGTCGCCCCGCTGTGGACCAGCTACGCGCTCTATCGGTTCGAGTCGTCCAGCCGCTCGGCGACCGTCCTGGGCCTGATCGGCGCGGGCGGGGTGGGGCAGGTGCTGCTCGATTCCATCAACGGCTTCCAGTACGACCAGACCGGCTGCATCGTCCTGGTCATCGTGGTGGCGGTCTCGCTGATCGACCTGCTGTCCCAGATCATCCGCACACGTCTACTTTAAGAGGTGTTTCTGTGGCCTCCGGGCCACAATTAAGGTCTTGAAAAGACTTGTCATCGGTCTGTCATCAAAGGGTGGCGGAACCGTCATGGGACCCCCGTAAAGCGCTTCTACCTGATCCGGACCAACGGGCAGGGGGCAAAGCCTTAAGGGGAATTCTCACATGCGGAACAAGACCTCGCTGGTCTGCGGCGCGGCGCTGGGCGCCATGCTGGCCTGCGGCCTCGGCGTCGCGGCTCACGCGCAAGACAACACGACCGCCTGGAAGGGCGCTCCGCAGTGGAGCAATGACGACGTCTATTTCAAGGTCCGCGGCCGGATCCTTATCGACGGCGTCTTCCAGGACGTCGACCGCGACGCCCCGAACACCGACTACAAGACCAGCAACATCCGCGGTCGCCAGGTGTTCCTCGGCGTCGAAGGCAAGCTGAACAACTACATCGCTTACAAGGCCGAAGGCGGCTGGGTGAACGGCAGCAACCCGACCTGGGACGACGTGGTCATCGAGGTCAAGCCGACCGAGAACACCTCCATCCTGGTCGGCAACATCAAGGCCACCGGCCTGGAAAACCTGACCTCGACCCGCTTCATCACCTTCCTGGACCGCGGTCCGTACGGTGACTTCGGCGTCGATAGCTACCTGCTCAGCGTGGTGGGCAAGGTGCAGGGCCCGAACTGGAGCCTCACCGGCGCCGTCCAGGGCGACAGCATCAACAACGCCGACATCAACAACACCTCGTCGTCGGCCACCACCAACCAGAACTCGAACGAGCGTCTGGGCTTCACGGGCCGCTTCCACTACGCGCCGCTGCTGACCGACACCGACAAGATCCACCTGGCCGTGTCGGCGCGCTACCGCAACCACGGCAACGAAAGCGCCTTCAACTACCAAGGCCGTCCGGACACCAACTACGGCACCAACGGCCTGTACTATAAGACCGGCGCCATCGGCGACCGCGACACCACGATGGCCGTGGAAGGCGCCTGGTTCCATGGTCCGCTGTCGGTCCAGGGCGAGTACTCGAACATCTCGGTCGAGCGTCTGCAGACGTCCGCTCCGGGTTCGAACCCGGACATCAAGGTCGGCTACGCCTTCGTCAGCTTCTGGCCGACGGGCGAGACCCGCAACTACGATCCGGTCGCCGGCGAAGTGAAGCGTCCGAAGATCCTGAACCCGATCACCGCCGGCGGTTTCGGCGGCGTCGAACTGGCCCTGCGCTACGACTACGCCGATCTGACCGAGGCCTATTCGTCGGCTTCGACGGCGGCCAGCAAGGCCCTCTCGCAGGACGCGGGCAAGTACACCGCCTGGACCCTGGGCGTGAACTACTACCCGACCGCCTATGTGCGCTTCATGGCCAACTACACGGACGGCTCGGTCGATCCGGTCGTGGCCACCCGCGGCGTCGACATCAAGCAATTCCAGCTGCGCGCCCAGCTGGACTTCTAAGACCCTCCGGGCCGGCTGCTCCCTTTCGAGGGAGGGGCCGGCCCGGACCCCTTCTCAACGCTCCAGAGACTCCAGGAGTCCTCCATGAAGAAGCTGCTTTCCTGCGCGGCCGCCGCCGTCGCCCTCTCGGGCCTCGCCGCCGCCCCCGCCCACGCCGCCCGCGACTACGTCTGGGCCGCCGGTTCCTCGACCGTGTTCCCGTTCGCCACCCGCACCGCCGAGAACTTCGCCAAGAAGACCGGCAAGAAGGCTCCGAAGGTTGAAAGCCTCGGCACCGGCGGCGGCATCAAGCTGTTCTGCTCGGGCGCCGGCGAAGGCTTCCCCGACATCGCCAACGCCTCGCGTCCGATGAAGAAGTCCGAGTTCGACGCCTGCGCCGCCAAGGGCGTCAAGGACATCGTCGCCATCAAGATCGGCTTCGACGGCATCGTGGTCGCCACCGACAAGGACGGCGCCGACTACAACTTCAAGACCGAGCACCTGTATCTGGGCCTGGCCAAGACCGTCCTGAAGGGCGGCCAGTTCGTCGCCAACCCGTACCACAACTGGGACGAAATCGGCGCGGGCCTGCCGGGCAACCGCATCCAGGTCTACGGCCCGCCGCCGACCTCGGGCACCCGCGACGCCTTCGTGGAACTGGCTATCGAAGCCGGCGCCCGTAAGTTCCCGACCGCCGACGCCCTGCGCTCGGACAACGAGAAGAAGTTCAAGTCGCTGGTCGACCCGCTGCGTAACGACGGCTGGATCGACGCCGGCGAAAACGACAACGCCATCGTCGGCACCCTGACCAAGACCCCCGGCTCGCTGGGCGTCTTCGGCTGGTCCTACCTCGAAGAGAACATGGACAAGATCAAGGGCGCCTCGGTCAACGGCGTGCGTCCCTCGCCGCAGACGATCGCCGACGGCTCCTACCCGCTGTCGCGCTCGCTCTACATCTACGTCAAGAAGGCCAACATCGGCGTGACGCCGGGCCTGGCCGAGTTCGTGCAGGAGTTCACCTCCGACGCCGCGACCGGTCGTGGCGGCTATCTGCAAAGCCGCGGCCTGATCCCGCTGCCCCCCGGCCAGCACGAGGCCCAGAAGCAAGTCGCCGCCAACAAGACGGTGATGCCGCGTCCGGCCCAATAAGCCGAACACGACCTTCTACAAGACGACGCCGCGGTCCCCAGTGGGCCGCGGCGTTTTCTTTTGTATAGTAGGCTCATCGCGGCCTGCCCGGTCGCTTCACCCTCCAAGGGACCATGATCCTCCTCGCACTCGCTGTCGTCCTGCTC
>JAGIBE010000008.1:4491-12322 GCA_017744495.1 Caulobacter sp.
ATCAGGCCGGCGTCGGCGCCCTCGGCCAGGACGGTCTCGACCTCCTCGGCGGTGGTCTCCGCCCGTCGCGCGAGGCTCCAGACCTATGCGGACCGGGGGGACAGGGGGGCGAAGCTGGCCCTGCAGATGGCTGAACACCCCACGCGGTTCCTGTCGGCTGTCCAGGTCGGCATCACCCTGATCGGCATTCTGGCCGGCGCCTACGGCCAGGCCACGATCGCCGGGGCGCTGGACGCCTGGCTGAAGGACAAGCCGGTGGTCGGTCCCCATTCCGAGGCCGTGGCCACCACCATCGTCGTCGTGGGCCTGACCTACGTCTCGGTGATCCTGGGCGAGCTGGTGCCCAAGCGCCTGGCCCTGCTGTTCCCCGACGCCATCGCCCGCCGCATGGCCCCGTTCCTGGCCGGGGTGGCCGTGGTGCTGCGCCCGTTCGTGACCCTGCTGACCGCCTCGACCGCCGGCATCCTCAAGCTGATGGGCGTGCGCGACGAGCGGACCAACGACATCACCGCCGAGGAGGTCGAGACCGTCCTGGCCGAAGGCGCCGACGCCGGCCTGATCGAGCCCGAGGAGCGCTCGATGATCCAGGAGGTCCTGCGCCTGGGCGACCGCCCCGTGCGCGTGGCCATGACCCCGCGCCGCGACCTCTTCTGGATCTCCCTGGCCGACAGCCGCGAGGAGATCCTGCAGGAGATTCGCGACTGCCCCTATTCGCGCATCGTGGTGGCGTCCGAAGGCGATCTCGACGGCGAGATCGGCGTGATCCTCAAGAAGGACCTGCTGGACGCCTGCCTCTCCGGCGAGGTCATCGACCTGAAGGCCCACGTCCAGCAGCCGGTCGCCATCCCCGAGACGATGTCCCTGCTGCGGGCCATGGCGGTGTTCAAGCAGACGCCGCTGCACATGGCCCTGGTGGTCGATGAGTTCGGCTCAATCCAGGGAGCGATCACCCCGCTGGACCTCCTGGAAATGATCGCCGGCGACTTCCCCGAGGACCACGACGAGGGCGACAGCCGCATCCTGCGCCGCGAGGACGGCACCTGGCTGGTCGACGCGCGCCTGGACATCCAGGAGCTGAACGACGCCCTGGGCGAGAACTTCGAGGCCGAGGGCGGCTATCACACCGTGGCCGGCCTGCTCCTCGACCGCCTGGGCCGCATCCCCCGCGAGGGCGAGATCGTCGAGCTGGGCGGCTTCGACGCCGAGGTGGTCGACATGGACGGCTCGCGGATCGACAAACTGATCCTGCGCTGCGTGCGGAAGGACGGGTAGGGGTGAGTCTGCCGAAAGCCCCTTTCACTGATGAATAGTTTCACGAGAAAAGCCGGCAGCTGGGCGGCATTCATCTTGCTGGTCACCGGCGTCAGCATGTTCATATGGGCCTTCGGCAATCGTCATCAGACGGCGCAGGAATGGGCGCAGGAAGCTGGGATCGATCTTTCGACCTGGCTTCGGCTTGCAGCCGTCTTCCTCATCGGTGGACTCTGCCTCCTGGCGACCGTCAAACTGTCTGATCGTAAATAGGCGCGCGCGGATGAGCGGCTCGGCCGATGCGGCGCTGGTCGAGGCCTGGGTCTCCGGCTGGGCGTTGTCACGAAGCGTCGACCCGCCAATGCGGGTGGCCGGCGGCCATCGAGTCCTGGTGGGCGAGCCCGGCCACGTCGAGCGCCTGGTTTTCCCGGCCCTGGACGCCGAGCGCCTGTCGGCTAGGGCGGCGGGGATCACCGAGCCCGGCATTTTCCTGAAGGTCTTCTGCGCGCCTGAAGCGCTGCTGGCCGCCGTGGACGCGCGCTGGAGCCCGCAGCCGCCCGGCGACCTGATGGCCGTCGACCTCGCCGCTGATCGGCCTCTCGCCACGCTGGCGGCCGGCTACGTTCAGGGCCTCCGCGCGGAGGGCGCGGTGCTGGTCGCCGAGATCCACGACGCGGACGGCGGTCTGGCCGCATCGGGGCGGGCCGCCCTGACCGGAGGCTTCGCGGTGTTCGACAAGATCATCACCGATCCGGCGCAGCAGCGGCGCGGCCTGGGGCGGGTCGTGATGGGCGCCCTGGGGAATCGGGCACGGGCGCTCGGCGCGGATCGGGGCGTGCTGATCGCCACGCCCGAGGGGCGCGCGCTGTACGAAGTGCTGGGTTGGCGCTTCGAGGGACGGATGGAAACGGTCGTGATCCTCGATGAGGCGGCCGGCTGAAGGTGATCGGAGCTTTGGGCGGTTTCGACGCCGAGGTGATCGACATGGACGGCTCGCGGATCGACAAGCTGATCCCGCGCCGCGTGCGGAAGGACGGGTAGAGCGCCTAACGTACCCTTCGGGCGGGAAACCACGTAGACGACCAGTCCGGCGACGACGCATGCGGCGGTGATCCAGGGCCAGGTGGGGCTCGTCCAGCCGGCGGCCTGGGCCATCAACAAACCGATGACGCCCAGGAAGGCCATCCAGTTGGGGATCTTGCGTGTCCAGCGCGGCCGCGCGCGGGGCGGCGTCACCGGCGAGCGCCGGTCCGCCTCGCGACGGATCCGCGCGACCAGGCTCAGAGTCGGATAGGCCAGGCCGCCGATCAGGGCGATCGGCAATGTCAGGGCGATCGCGGCGATGGCCCAGGCCAACACTTCCGCCGAAGACCGCAGATCGGGCCACAGACTAAGCATGGCGTTGAGGACGACGAACTCGACGAGCGCCACGCCGACCATGACGGCGACGCTGATCGGAAACGCTTTCCAGCCGGGCTTGGCCCTGCGGTGCGCCGCCACATAGGCGTCGCGCTCGTTGGCGGAAAACAGCGCGCCGCCGTCCCTGCCTTGTACGAGGTAGCCGTCGCCGTGCGGTTCGAACATGGCGTCGAAAGCCCGGTCTTGATCGTCTTGAGCGCGCACGAAAGGTTCCTGAAAACAGCCAAGCCAGCCTTAACCGGCCGAGCTTACGTCCGCCACCTCAGCGTCGTCTTGGTCACCGGATTGGCGAACGGCCGGCGCTCGTGGCGGCTGGCGTTCCATTCGCGCTTGAGCTGGTGGTACCAGCGGCCCTGCTGGTCGGCGTCGCCCACCCACATCAGGGCCGGATTGTCCTTCAGGCCCCGGGCCTGGGCCTCGACGATCTTGCCGTCCTGTCGAAGGAAGGCGCGGGCGGCCAGGCGGATCACCGGATGGAGGGCGGTGAAGGCCGGGTGGTCGGACCAGATGATCTGGTTCATCCGCGTCCTGCGGGCGTTGATCGGGGTCATGGCCGACAGGGCCAGCACCTGGCGCCGGCCGACCTTCACATGCTCCCAGCGCAAGCTCGGCAGGCGGAAGGTGATCTCGGTCAGGGGCTGGCCGCCCAGGATGGCGTAGGCCTTGGAGTTCTTGCTGGGCTCGTGCCGGACCATGGTGAAGCCGACCTCGGACGGGGCGAAGGCCTTCTGCTTCTCGTGCTGGCTGGCGCGGGTTCGCCACCACCACTGCTGGTGCACGTAAGGCCCATGGGCCGGATCGATCAGGCCCAGCACGGCGTGGTCGATGTGGATGTCGTAGTCCAGGTGGTCGACCAGCTTGGGCTTGCCGCCGACGACGCCGGGGATCACCGGGGGCGGGAAGGGCGGCCGGCCCTCGAAGCGCGGGTCGGCCGACATCCAGATCCACACCAGGCCCTGGCTCTCGATCAGCGGATAGGTCCGTACACGGACTTTCGTGATGTCCAGCGGGTTGTCGGCGGTCAGGGAGGGGATCCTGGCGCAGGCTCCGTCGGTGCGGAACCGCCAGCCGTGATAGGGGCATTCGACGCTTTCAGCACCGTCGGCTTCCGCGCGGATCTTGCCGGCCGACAGCTTGGCGGCGCGGTGCGGACAGACGTCGTGCAGGGCGTAGACGGCGCCGGCCTTGGTCCGGCCGATCATCACCGGCTGGCCCAGATATTCCCGGCTTTTCATCTTCCCCGGCTTCAGGTCGGGCGAGAGGGCCGCCACGTACCAGGCGTCCAGCACGAAGCCTTCGCCGAATTTCACGGTTTTCGAAGCCGGCCGCGTGGCCAGCATCTGCGCGTCGTCCGCCATGTCCGTCATCCGACCCCGCGACGCGCCCCCGCGCGCCGTCCCCGGCCGGAATAGGCCCCAAGGCGGAGCTCGCGTCCCGTGAAGAGTTTGTGTCGGCCTACTTCGCCGCCGCCGTCTCCACCAGGCGCTGGTAGAACCGAACCATGCGTTCGACATTGGCGATCGTCATGTGCTCGTTGGTGCCGTGGATCATCTCGGTGTCCTTCACCGACAGCCGCAGCGGCTGGAACTTGTAGATGTCGTCGGCGATGGGACCCATGTAGCGGCTGTCGCTGGCGGCGGTCATCAGGGCGGGAGCGACCGGGGCTTTGCTCTCGTCGCCGGCCAGGGCGGCCAGGGTCTTCCAGCCTTCCGAGGTCGTCGAGGCCACCTTGCTGGGCTCGTCCGGGGTCTTCACCCAGGCCAGCTTGACCGGCAGGTCGCCGACCGCTTCCTTGGCCCGCGCCATCACGTCGGCCGAGGTGTCGCCAGGCGCGATGCGGTAGTTGATCCAGGCCTCGGCGTCTTGCGGCAGGACGTTCTCCTTGGGCGAGCCCTTCAGCATGGTCGGGGCGATGGTGGTGTGCAGCATGGCCGCGCCCGCCGGGGTCTTGGCCGTCTGGCTGACCAGCAGCGGCGAGAACAGCCACGTGTTGGCCGCCGCCATCTTGATCGTCGTCGAGCTGTGCGGAGCCAGGCTCTTCAGCATGTCGGCGCCTGGGCCCTCGAACTTCATCGGGAACGGATGGTCGGCGATGGCCAGCACGGCCTTGGCCAGGGTGGTAACGCCCGTCTGTCGTGGCGGGGCCGACGAGTGGCCGCCGACGGCGGGCGCGGTGACGGTCAGGGTGGCGTAGCCCTTCTCGGCCGTGGCGATCAGGGCCACCGGCTTCTTGGTCACGGGGTGATCCTCGACCACCACCATGCCCTCGTCCAGCACGAACTGGGCCTTGATCCCGCGCGATTTCAAGAGGTCCGCCGCCGCCCGGGCCCCGACGCCGCGCACCTCCTCGTCATGGCCGCTGACCACGATCACGGTGCGCTTGGGCGTGAAGCCGGCCTTGGCCAGACCGTCCAGGGCCTCGAACAGGGTGACCAGGCTGCCCTTGTCGTCGATCGAGCCTCGGCCCCAGACCGCGCCGTCGGCGACCACGCCGTCGAACGGCGGATGGGTCCAGCCGCCCTCGCTGCCGGGGGTGACCGGCACTACGTCCTGGTGGGCCATCAGCACGATCGGGGCCAGGCCGCGGTCGGTCCCCTGCCAAGTGTAGACCAGGGCGTGGCCGGCCACGACCTCGCGGCCCATCACCCGGTGGGCGTCCGGATAGGTGGCCTGCAGCCAGGCGTGCAGCTTGTCCCACTCGGCCGGCTGGTCCTCGGCCCGGTCCTGGTGGCTGACGGTCTGGAAGCGCACCGCTTCGCCCAGGTGCCGGGCGGCCAGGTCGACGTCGACGGGGCGGGCCGAGGCCAGGTGGATGCTGGAGGTATCGACCGCCGCCGGCGCCTTGAACGTCGCCGTCCGCACGGCCACCACGGCCCCGACCGCCAGCACCAGGCCCACGGCCGTCAACGCCGTCTTGCTCTTCCAGCCCATGTCCACTCCCCGAGGCCTGTTGGCCGAACGCTTGTTTGCGGCGGACTGTGCGATGGGACGGAGGCGGCGCCAATAACGAAATGCGACGAGTTCGACGCCACTTCTAGGCGCGCCCGCGCCGGAACAGCTTGCCCAGCCAGCCCTTGCGGGGCAGGGATGGTCGCGCGTCCTCGAAACAGTCCGCCCAACTCGACAGGGCCGGGCCGAAGTGGGGCTGCATTGCCCTGAGCTGTCCGCGCCCCTGCAGGTTCTCGATGAAGCTGATCGAGATCACGTCGCGGACGGAATCGTCGCCAACCTTCCAGGCGTCTTCCAGCAGGGAGAGCGTGGCGGCCAGGACGGCGTGGTCAGCGGCCGCCCCGTCCTTCAGGGCGATGAGCCAGGGCGTGAGCTCCCCGAAGAAGACGTGGGGCAGCAGCTCGTCGTAGGTCGCGACATGCTCCGTGAGCAGAGGCGCCAGAGAAGGGACCTGTCGAGCCAGAAGATGGACGAGGGCGACGCTGTCCATCCGTTTCACTCGCCCTCGATCGAGCGGATCACCCGCGCTGGATTGCCGCCGACCAGCACGTTGGCCGGCACATCCTTGGTCACCACCGAGCCCGCCGCCACGACCGCGTTCTCGCCTACCGTCACGCCACCGATGATCGTGACGCCCGCCGCGATCCAGACGCCGCGTTCGATGGTGATCGGCCGCGCCGTCACGAAGGCCGTGCGCTGCGACGGCGCGACCGGGTGTCCCTCGGTGATCAGGCTGACATTGGGACCGATCAGCACGTCGTCGCCGATCGTCACCGGCGCTAGGTCGTAGATCGTGCAGTTCTGATTGATGAAGACGTTGCGGCCGACCGCGATGTTCTTGCCGCAGGTCGTGTAGAACGGCGGCAGCAGGCGGAACTGGTCGTCCAGCGCCCGGCCTGTGAGCTCGCTGAACAGCCGCCGGACCTCGTCCGCGTCGTCCATCGTCAGGCGGTTCAGGACCGGGGTCAGGCGCATGGCCCGCTGGACGTCGGCGACCATGGCCCGGGACTCCGGCGTGCGCCGGGCGATCCTGACTTCTCCGTCGTGCATGGGCGTCCTCTTCGATTCGACGCGCGCAGCTTACGGCGCCCGCCCGATCATTTGCCTTGCGACCCCCGCTCGCGCATAGGCTGACGGGTGAGTCGAAGCGGAGTTTCGAGAACGGCATGAGCGTCCTGGTCCTCGGGGGGACAGGTTTCATCGGCGGCCCGGTGGTCGCGCGGTTGCTGGCCGACGGAGTGAAAACGGCCGTCGCCCATCATGGCGCGCGCCCGGCGGCGGCCGGAGCGACGTCCGTCGTGATGGACCGTCGCGACCCGGCGGCGGTGTTGGCGACCGTGCGCGAGCTCAAGATCGGCACCGTCATCGACCTGATCGCCTATACCGAGGCCGACACCCTGCCGCTGCTGGACGCCCTGGCGGGCGAGGTCGGTCGCTATGTCCTGGTCAGCTCGGTCGACGTCTACCGCAACTATGAAGGCCTGCACCGCCGGGGCCGGCCGACGCCGATCTGGGACCGGCTGACCGAGGAGGCCGAGCTGCGCGACAGCCGCTTCCCTTATCGTCTGGCCAAGCCGCGCGCCGCGTCCGATCCGCAGGCCTGGATGGACGACTACGACAAGATTCCTCTTGAGGCGGCGGCCAGAGCCGCCGGTGGGTTGGAGGCCACGATCCTGCGCCTGCCGATGGTGTTCGGTCCCGGCGACCGGCAGCGGCGGTTCTCGTGGGCGATCCGGCCGATGGCCCAGGGCCGGCCGCGCATCGTCATCCCCCATCCGTGGGCCGGCTGGCGGGCGACCTTCGGCTATGTGGACGACGTGGCGGCGGGCATCGCCCTGGCGGCGGTCCACCCCCGAGCCGGCGGCGAGACCTTCAACCTGGGCCGCGCAAACACCCCGACCAACATCGCCTGGGCCGCGTCGTTCGCCGAGCACCTCAGCTGGCCCGGCGAGGTCCAGCTGGCTCATCCCGACGTGGCGCGTGGGGCGCTGGCCAAGGCGGTGTCGGGCCTGGACCTGGGCTACCCGCTGTTCATCGACAACGCCAAGATCCGGCGACGACTGGGCTACGCCGAGGTGACGGACTTCGACGAGGCCCTTGCGCGGACCGTGGCCGACGAGATGGGGCGGTAGACTGCGAAGGCTTGGCCGTTGCCCAAGCCTTCGCGTGGCGCCAAGCTATGGCATGCTCCTGTTTCACGCGGTCCTGGCCC
>JAGIBE010000009.1 GCA_017744495.1 Caulobacter sp.
GGGCCGAAGTGGACCACGCCGACCGTGACCTTGTCGCGGTCATAGGCGGGCAGGACGACGCCCGGGATGGCGGCCGGATAGCTGACGGTGTTGAGGCGGAGAGGACGGGAAAGGGTGTCGGTCACAGAGTAACGCCTTGCTTCCAGATGGCGATTTCGCGTTCGCCGTTGAGTTCGGCCTTGGTGGGCTGGCCCGAGGCCGTAGCCACGACCAGGTCCATCAGGGAGTCGGCCGCCGCATCCATGGTCTGGCCCGATAGCACGACCCCGGCGTCGAAATCGATCCAGCCGGGCTTGCGGGCGGCCAGGGCCGAGTTCGAGGCGATCTTCAGGGTGGGGGCGGGGAAGCCCAGAGGGGTGCCGCGGCCGGTGGTGAACAGGATCACCGTAGCGCCGGCCGCCGTCAGGGCGGTGGACGAGACGGCGTCGTTGCCCGGCGCTTCCAGCAGGGTCAGGCCGTGCGGCCCGACCTGCTCGCCATAGCGCAGCACCTCGACCAGCGGCGCGCGGCCGCCCTTCTGCACCGCGCCCAGGGACTTCTCCTCCAGGGTGGTGATGCCGCCGGCGATGTTGCCGGGGGAGGGATTCTCGTAGATCGGCTGGTGGTTGTCGATGAAGTAGCGTTTGAAATCGTCGATCACCTCGACGGCCTCGTCGAAGACCTGGCGGTTGGCGGCGCGGGCCAACAGCACGCTCTCGGCGCCGAACACCTCGGGGATTTCGGTCAGCACCGGCGTGCCGCCGGCGTCGGAGACTTTGTCGGCGATGCGGCCGACCAGCGGATTGGCCGTGACGCCCGAGAAGCCATCCGAACCGCCGCACTTCAGACCCACGACGAGTTCTGACAGGGGAGCGGGCTCACGGCGGTCCTTCTCAGCGACGGCGACCAGCGCCTCGACGGCGTCCAACCCATCCTCCAGCTCGTCCTCGACCATCTGGGTGGTGAAGGACCGCAGGCGTTCGGAGTCCAGGCCGGGCGCGGACTCCAGCAGGGCCTTCAACTGGTTGTTCTCGCAACCCAGGCCTAGGATCAGCACCCCGCCTGCGTTGGGGTGGGCGGCCAAGCCCGCGATCAGTTTGCGGGTGTGGGTCAGGTCGTCGCCCAGCTGCGAGCAGCCGAACGGGTGGGGGAACGCGAAGACGCCGTCCACGCGGCCGGCGAAGCGGGCGTTGGCCCTCTCGGCGATGCGGCGAGCGGTGTTGGCCACGCAGCCCACCGTGCACAGCACCCAGATCTCGTTGCGGGTGCCGACCCGGCCGTTTTTGCGGCGATAGCCCAGGAAGGTCCCGGCCGGCGGCGCGCCGTGCGGTTCGGGATGCGCTTCGGCGTAGGCGAAGTCCTCGACGCCCGACAGGCGGGTCTCAACATTGTGGACGTGCACGTGGTCGCCCACGGCAATGTCGGCCGTGGCCCGGCCGATCGGCCAGCCGTATTTCAGCACGTCCTCGCCCTTGGCTGCGGCGCGGACCGCGATCTTGTGGCCTTTGGGGATATCGGCCCGGGCGGTGATCGTCTGGCCGTGAAGGTTCAGGGTTTCACCCGCCGCGAGATCGCGCAGAGCCGTCGCCACATGGTCTCGCGGATCGACGCCGTGGATCGATTCGGACGGACTGAAGGTCGGGTCGCTCATCAAAGCCTTGGTCATGGGAGGTTTTCGTGCTGCCATCTCGTCTGTACGGCGGGGAAACCGGTGTCACCATAGGGCAAATACGCCTGGTGGTGCAGTTGTAGCGACACCGTCGTTCGATAGAGTATGACAAAACAAAACAATGACCGCTGTGTGGAAACGCTTTGACCTCGTCCAAGACCCCGTTGCCGGACACTGAAGGCCACGAAATCGACGCCGCCGTTAATGGCGGCCTCGAAGGCGGCCGCAAGCGCGCCACCATCAACGACATCGCCCGCCTGGCCGGCGTGTCCAAGAAGACGGTTTCGCGCGTCATCAACCAGTCGCCCTTCGTGCGCGACGAGACCCGCGAACGCATCGAGGCGGTGATCGCCGAGTGGGGTTACGCGCCCGACCCCCAGGCCCGGGGCCTGGCGTTCCGTCGCTCGTTCCTGATCGGCATGATCTACGACAACCCCAACCCGCAGTACGTCGTGAACATGCAGCTGGGCCTCCTGGATGGCATTCGCGGCTCGGGCTTCGAGCTGGTGGTCCATCCGTGCGACCGCACCAGCCCGACCTTCCTGCAGGACATCCGCACCTTCATCGAGCGTCAGAAGCTGTTTGGCGTGGTGCTGCCGCCGTCGGTGTCGGAGGACGAGCGGGTCGCCAAGCTGCTGCGGGAGATCGGATGCGAATATATCCGGATCGCCTCGGTCGAGCTGGACAAGCCCGAGCATATGATCGTCGGTCACGACCGGCAGGGCAGCGAGGCCATGGGCCGCTACCTGGTTGAGCTGGGCCACCGCGAGATCGGCTTCATCAGTGGTCTGCCCAGCTTCCGCTCGTCGCACGAGCGGCGGGGGGGCTTCGAGGACGCCCTGAACAAGGCCGGCCTGGAGCTGAAGCCCGACTATGTCGTCCAAGGGGCCTACACCTTCGAGTCGGGCCTGGTCTGCGGCGAGCAGCTGCTGGCCAAGACGCCTCGCCCCACCGCCATCTTCGCCGGCAACGACGAAATGGCCGCCGGCGTCCTGCAGGCGGCGCGCCGTGCGGGCTTGCAGGTGCCCGCCGATGTGACCGTGGTCGGGTTCGACGATTTCCAGATCGCTCAGGCCGTCTGGCCGCCGCTGACCACGATCCACATCCCGACACGGGAGGTGGGCCGGATCGCGGCCGAGAAACTGATCGGCGCGGCGGCGCGCGAGAAGCGTGACCCCAACAGCACGATCCCCTATCTGGTGGTTCGCGACTCGTCCGGCGCCCCACCCGCGAGATAGGTTGGGCGGCACGGTCGTGACGGCGCCTTTGGCTTGCATGGCGTCATGACACCGGTTACCAAGCGCGTCGAAAACGGCCCTCGGAAGCCGTCGGCGGAGTAGGGAGTTGAAGACGCCATGACCCGGCCTCTGGTTTTTCACGACGACCGTCTGTTTCCGGCCGACGAACGCACGCGCGGCATCGCCCGGGCGCTGTACGGCCAGGTCAAGAAGCTGCCGATCATCAGCCCGCACGGCCACACCGACCCGGCCTGGTTCGCCACCAACGCCCCGTTCGAGGACGCCACGGACCTGCTGCTGGCGCCCGACCACTACCTGTTCCGCATGCTCTACAGCCAGGGCGTCAGTCTGGACGCCCTGAAGGTGCGATCGAAGGCGGGCGTGCCCGACACCGACCCGCGCGAGGCCTGGCGCTTGCTGGCCCAGAACTTCTATCTGTTCCGCGGCACGCCCTCGTGGATGTGGCTGAACCACGTATTCAGCCAGGTGTTCGGCTTCGCCGAGTTCTTCGGTCCCGACACGGCCGACGACTATTTCGACCGTATCAACGCGGCCCTGGCCACCGAGGCCTTCCGGCCCCGCGCCCTGTTCGATCGCTTCAACATCGAGACCCTGGCCACCACCGAGGGGCCGCAGGACAAACTGGAGCACCACAAGGCCATCCGTGAGAGCGGTTGGGGCGGCCACGTGGTCACCGCCTATCGCCCCGACGCGGTCATCGACTTCGAGGACGAGCGTTTCGGCCGCGCGTTCGAGCGTTTCGCCGAGGTCTCGGGCCAGGATGTCACTAGCTGGAAGGGCTATCTGGAGGGCCACCGCGTCCGCCGTCAGGCCTTCATCGAGGCCGGCGCCACCTCGTCCGACCACGGCCATCCGACCGCCGCCACCGCCGACCTGTCGGCCGTCGAGGCCGAGGCCCTGTTCCAGAGCTTGCTGAAGGGCGACGTGACGCCCGAGAGGGCCGAGCTGTTCCGCGCCCAGATGCTGACCGAGATGGCCCGCATGAGCCTGGACGACGGCCTGGTCATGCAGATCCACCCAGGCTCGCACCGCAACCACAATGTGGGCTTGCTGGCGTCGCACGGCCGCGACAAGGGCGCCGACATCCCGATGCGCACCGAGTATGTCGATGCGCTGAAGCCGCTGCTGACCAAGTTCGGCAACGACCCGCGCCTGTCGATCATCCTCTTCACGCTGGATGAGACGGTCTACAGCCGCGAACTGGCTCCGCTGGCCGGCCACTATCCGGTGCTGAAGCTGGGCCCTTCGTGGTGGTTCCACGACAGCCCGGAAGGCATGATGCGCTTCCGCGAGCAGGTCACCGAGACGGCCGGCTTCTACAACACCGTCGGCTTCAACGACGACACCCGCGCCTTCCTCTCGATCCCGGCTCGTCACGACGTGGCCCGCCGCGTCGACAGCGCCTTCCTGGCCCGCATGGTCGCCGAGCACCGCATGGACGAGGTCGAGGCCGCCGAACTGATCGTCGACCTGACGTACAACCTGCCCAAGAAGGCCTACAAGCTGGACCAGCGTCCCGCGTGGGCCCGGCCGGTCGCCCCCATCAAACACGCCGCCGAATAGCGTTTCCGGAGCTCCTAGATGTTCACCAAGACCTACCACGCCACCCACCCGGACATGATGTTCGCGGTCAGCAACGACGACCTGCGCGACCGGTACCTGATGGAAGGCCTGTTCCAGGACGGCCAGATCGTCCTGACCTACAACCACGCCGAACGCTTCGTGGTCGGCGGCGTCGTGGCCACCTCGGCCGTGAAGCTGCCCGACCAGACCGAGCCCGCCTCGGCCGCCGGCCACCCGTTCTTGGAGCGCCGCGAGCTGGGCGTGATCAATGTCGGCGACACCACCGGCAAGATCACCATCGACGGCGTGGTCTACGAGATCGTCCCGCGTGACGGCCTGTACGTGACCATGGGCGCCAAGGACGTGACCTTCGAAGGCGTCGACGGCAAGCCCGCCCGCTTCTACCTGGTCAGCCTGCCGGCTCACGCCGCGTTCGAGACCAAGAAGCTGGCCTTCGCCGACGCCATCCCGCTGGAGCGCGGGGCCCTGGAGACCTCCAACGAGCGCACCATCTATCAGTACATCGTGCCGACCACCTGCAAGTCGGCCCAGCTGCTGCTGGGCATGACCGTGCTGAAGCCGGGCAGCGTCTGGAACACCATGCCGCCCCACCTGCACGACCGCCGTTCGGAAGCCTACTTCTACTTCGGCCTGGGTGAGAACGACCGGGTCTTCCACTACATGGGCGAGCCGGACGAGATGCGTCACATCGTGATCGCCAACGAGGAAGCCGTGATGAGCCCGCCGTGGTCGATCCACATGGGCTCGGGCACCTCGAACTACACCTTCATCTGGGCGATGGGCGGCGAGAACCTCGACTACACCGACATGAACGTGCTGGACATCTGCCAGCTGAAATAGGGGCGGGGACCGCCCCGTTCCGCCTCGGTCGTCATCCCGGCCGAAGCGGGGCGCGGACTTGGGACCGCCGCGCACGGCGGTCCCGGAGCGGCCTCCGAGGCCGTCCGGGATGACAAGATTCAGGATCAGGAAGCACGCACCATGGCCAATCCGTTCAGCCTCGAAGGCAAGGTCGCCCTCGTCACCGGCGCCAACACCGGCATCGGCCAGGGCATCGCCGTGGCCCTGGCCCAGGCGGGCGCGGACATCGCCGCCGCCGGCCGCAGCGCGCCGACCGAGACCCAAGCCCTGGTGGAAGCCACCGGCCGCAAGTTCCTGTCGATCAAGGCCGACTTCGGCACGACCGAGCCGGTGCAGCGTGTGATCGACGAGACCGTCGCCGCCTTCGGCAAGGTCGACATCCTGGTCAACAACGCCGGCATCATCCGCCGCGCAGACAGCATCGAGTTCACCGAGGCCGACTGGGACGCGGTGATGGACACCAACCTGAAGGTCGTCTTCTTCCTGACCCAGGCCTTCGCCAAGCAGGCTCTGAAGCAGGGTCCGGTGAACGGCGTGACCGGCAAGGTGATCAACATCGCCTCGCTGCTGTCGTTCCAGGGCGGCATCCGCGTGCCGTCGTACACGGCCAGCAAGAGCGGCCTGGCGGGCCTGACCAAGATCCTGGCCAACGAGTGGGCGGCCAAGGGCATCAACGTCAACGCCATCGCCCCCGGCTATTTCGACACCAACAATACCGAGGCTCTGCGCAACGACGCCGACCGCAACGCCTCGATCCTGGCGCGCATCCCGGCCGGTCGCTGGGGCCAACCGGGCGACCTGGGCGGGGCCGCGGTGTTCCTGGCCTCGTCGGCCGCCGACTACGTCCAGGGCATTACCTTGCCCGTCGACGGGGGCTGGCTGGCCCGCTAGGGCAAGAAATCTGCGCAGAAACGAATTTGGTACCGCAACCATTGCGCCGACCGCCTTTTCGCGGTCGGCAAAGCGCGGTAGAGGCGCCGCTGCGTCAGCAAGGCCCCCCGAGAAGAGCTCGCAGAAGGCTGGCGTTTCGTACGTTTCCATCCTGATGAGCCGTCGCGGGTTCGCGGCGGTCGCGGAGTTTCGCGCATGCCTCTTTCGCTTGGCTCTTCTCTGGGTGGGGGCGATCGTCCTACCAGCCGCCACGTGCGACAGAACGCCAATCTGCTCAGTGAGCTGCTGAACGAGGCGATCGCCTATCTGGACGGCGAGGAGGCCGCCGCCCTGGTCGCCAAGGCCCGCCGCGCCGCCTCGGCCGAGGACGTGGCCAACGGCGACGCCCCGGTGCTGGACAGCCTGTTCTCCGAGGTCTCCAGCGACCAGGCCATCTTCCTGGCCCGGGCTCTCGCCAGCCACTCCATGCTGGCCAATATCGGCGAGGACGTCGCCGGGCGTCGCCGCCATGCCGAGGCCGCGGGCGGTCCGGGCGACGAGCGCCCCCGCACCCTGGTGGACGCCGTCAAGGCGCTGGTCGCCGAGGGCAAGTCGCCGGCCGAGCTGACCAAGGTCCTGGCCGCCATGAACGTGGTGCCGGTGTTGACCGCCCACCCGACCGAAGTCCGCCGCCGCAGCATGGTCGACCGCGAGACCGAGATTTCGCGTCTGATGGCGCTGCGCCGCCACCACCTGCCGCCGGACCTGGACGCCGACATCCGCGAGCGCCTGTTCCGCGAGATCGCCCTGATGTGGCGGACCCGCCTGTACCGTCCCGAGCGGATCACCGTGAAGGACGAGATCCGCAACGCCCTGTCGATCGTCCGCACCTCGATCCTGCCGGCGGTCATCGATCTCTACGCCGACTGGTCGCAGCAGATCGGCGAGCACGGCCAGATGGCCCCGCTGCTGAAGATGGGCTCGTGGCTGGGCGGCGACCGCGACGGTCACCCCGGCGTCAACGGCGACACCCTGAAGCTGGCCTTCGCCTCGCAGTCGCGGGTGATCCTGGACTGGTACGCCGGCGAGGTGCGCAAGCTGTGGTCCAACCTGGCGGTCTCGACCGCCTACGCGCCGGTGTCCGAGGAGCTTTTGGCCCTGGCCGCACAGACCAAGGACCCGTCCGTCCATCGCCTGGACGAGCCGTATCGCCTGGCCCTGGAGCTGGTGTTCGACCGCCTGACCGCCGTCTCGCAGAAGCTGACCGGCCAGCCGGTGGCCTTCGCCAACGGCACAACTGATGTCGAGCCCTACGGCCATCCGGACGCCTTCGTCGCCGACCTGAAGATCGTCATCGACAGCCTGGAGCGTCACGGCGGCGAGCGCTTGGTCGGCTCGGCCCTGCGCACCCTGGTCGAGGTGGCCCAGGCCTGCGGCTTCCACCTGATGAGCCTGGACCTGCGCCAGAACGCCGACGTCCACGAGCGGACTTTGCACGAGCTGTTCCAGCGGGCCGGCACCGGCGTGAAGTACCTGGACCTCGACGAGGAGGCCCGGTCCAGGCTGCTGATCGGCGAGCTCTCGCACCAGCGACCGCTGGTGTCGCCGTTCACCGCCTATGGCGAGGAGACGACCAAGGAGCTGGCGACCATGGAGGCCGCCGCCCAGATGGTTCGCGACTACGGCCACGGCTGTATCGGCGCCTATGTGATCTCCAAGTCCGCGACCCTCTCGGACATCCTGGAGCCGCTGGTCCTGCTCAAGCAGGTCGGCCTGGTCTGGGGCGGGGCCGCGCCGCGCGCCTCGGTCAAGATCAGCCCGCTGTTCGAGACCATCGGCGACCTGGAGAACGGTCCCCGCGTGCTGCGCCAATGGCTGGAGCTGCCGCTCAGCCGCACCATCCTGGGCGACCGGCCCGTGCAGGAGATCATGCTCGGCTACTCGGACTCGAACAAGGACGGCGGCTATGTCGCCAGTCGGCGCGGCGTGGCGCGCGGCGCCTCCGCCCTGGCGTTCGAGGCCGAGCGCATGGGCGTGGGCCTGCAGCTGTTCCACGGCCGGGGCGGCAGCGTCGGGCGGGGCGGGGGACCGGCCGCCGAGGCCGTGCTGGCGCAGCCGGCGGGCACCGTCCAAGGCCGCATCCGCATGACCGAGCAGGGCGAGATGATCGCCCGCCGCTTCGGCGACCAGCCCACGGCCCGGCGCAACCTCGACGGCCTGGCCGCCGCGGTGCTGATGGCCAGCGAGCGCGAGGCTCACCGGCCCGACCCCAAGGTCGAGGCGGCCATGACCGCCCTTGCCGAGGCGTCATTCCACGGTTTCCGCGCCCTGGTGTACGACGACCCGGCCTTCGAGGACTTTTTCTGGTCGGCCACGCCGATCGGCGAGATCGTCGGCCTGAACATCGGCAGCCGCCCGGCCAGCCGGACCGCCAGCCGCAAGATCGAGGACCTGCGGGCCATCCCGTGGGTATTCAGCTGGTCGCAGGCCCGCTTCATGCTGCCCGGCTGGTACGGCTTCGCCTCGGGCGTCGAGCGGGCAGGGCTGTCCACCGGCCAGCTGCAGGACCTGGCCGGCGGCTTCGACTTCTTCGGGGCCCTGCTGTCGAACATGGAACTGGCCCTGGCCCAGAGCCACATGGGCATCGCCAGCCGATACAAGGACCTGTCGCCCGACAAGGCCGCCGCCCAGCGGATCTTCGACACCATCCACCGCGAGCACGACAAGGCCTCGGAGATCGCCCTGGCGATCCGCGGCGGCGCCGCCCTGCTGGACAACCAGCCGGAGCTTGCGGAGTCGGTGGCCCTGGCCGGCCTGTCGGTTGATCCGCTGAACCACCTGCAGCTGGAGCTGCTGACCCGACGCCGGTCGGGCGACCAGGACGACAATGTCCGTCTGGCCATCCAGCTGACCGTCGCCGGCATCGCCGCCGGCCTGCGCAACACGGGCTGATCGACACCATTTTCAGCACCGCCGTCAAAACATCGAACCGTGTTTTGACGGCGCTTGCACAAGGCTTCGCTTCGGAGTAAATTGCTGAATGACACCGGTAGCAAAGTGGTCTGGCCACTATGTCGCCGGTATCATCGACGTTTCGAGCTGGGCTGCCCAGTTCCAGGCGTCCGCGGCTCTTTCTGAGTTCGCTCCTGCGCAAACTTTCAGGGCGTCGAGCTTCGGTTCGGCGCCCTTTATTTTGAGGGCCCGGTGTTCCCGGACAAAGCAACGCCGCGACCCACCGGGTTCGTGGCCGGGATGGAAACGAAGGACGATTGCTCACGCAGTTTGACGGGAATTGACGTTGGGGGAGCCCTCCGCTGTGGCGTCCGTGCGCAACGCGGTCTAAACGGTCGCCCAGCGCCGGACGCGGCGAAATCTTCCAGGCCGAAGCCCGCAAACTGGGCCGCACGCAAGATCGATCCTTTGAGGAGCAGTACTGATGGTGAAAGACCGCATGGCCGTTCTGACGGCGCTGATGGACCAGGGCGTCATCCCGGTTTTCTATCACCCCGACGTCGAGGTCTGTAAGAAGGTGATCCAGGCCTGCGCCGACGGCGGCGCGCCCTGCATCGAGTTCACCAACCGCGGCGACTTCGCCAGCCACGTCTTCTACGAAGTGACCCGCTATTTCGCCGACGCCGATCCGCGCGTGATCATGGGCGTGGGCTCGATCGTCGACGCCCCGACCGCCGGCATCTACATCGCCAACGGCGCCAAGTTCGTGGTCGGCCCGATCCTGAACGCCGACGTCGCCAAGGTCTGCAACCGCCGCAAGATCCCGTATTCGCCGGGCTGCGGTTCGGCCTCGGAAATCTCGTACGCCGAGGAACTGGGCTGCGAGATCGTCAAGGTGTTCCCGGGTTCGTCGGTGGGCGGTCCCGATTTCGTCAAAGCGGTGCTGGGCCCGATGCCCTGGACCCGCATCATGCCGACCGGCGGCGTCGATCCGGACGAAGCCTCGGTCAAGAAGTGGTTCGGCGCGGGCATCGTCGCCGCGGGCATGGGCTCCAAGCTGATCACCCAAGAGCTGCTGGACGCCCAGGACTACGCCGGCATTACCAAGAAGGTCCGCGAGACGGTGGACCTGATCAAGAAGGTTCGTGGGAAGGCCTAAGAGAGACCAATGACCGACAACATCCTCAACATCCGCCCGGCTTCGGAAACGAAGTGGGACTGCGCTAGCTTCGGTGAAGTGATGCTGCGCTTCGACCCCGGCTTCGGCCGGGTTCGCAACGCCCGTCAGTTCCAGGTCTGGGAAGGCGGCGGCGAATACAACGTCGCCCGCGCCTTCAAGAAGTGCTGGGGCAAGCGCTCGACGGCCGTCACCGCCCTGCCGGTGAACGACCTGGGGTGGCTGGTCGAGGATCTGATGATGCAGGGCGGTGTCGACACCTCCCACATCATCTGGCGCGACTTCGACGGCCTGGGCCGCAACACCCGCGTCGGCCTGAACTTCACCGAAAAGGGCTTCGGCGTCCGCCCGGCCCTGGGCTGCAGCGACCGGGGTCACTCGGCCGCCTCGCAGATTCGTCCCGGTGAAGTGAACTGGGAAAAGCTGTTCGGCGAGGAAGGCGTGCGCTGGTTCCACACCGGCGGCATCTTCGCGGCCCTGGCCTCGAACACGGCCGAGGCCGTGATCGAAGCCGTCGAGGTGGCCCGCAAGTACGGCACCGTCATCTCCTACGACCTGAACTACCGCGCCTCGCTGTGGAAGTCTCAGGGCGGCAAGGAAGGCGCCCAGAAGGTCAACCGTCACATCGCCCAGTACGTGGACGTGATGATCGGCAACGAAGAAGACTTCACCGCCTGCCTGGGTTTCGAGGTCGAGGGCCTGGACGAGCACATCAGCGCGATCGACCCGGCCAACTTCAAGAAGATGATCCAGACGGCCGTGAAGGAGTTCCCGAACTTCAAGGTCGCCGCCACCACCCTGCGCAACGCCAAGACCGCGTCGGTCAACGACTGGTCGGCGATCCTGTATGCCGGCGGCGAGTTCTACGCCTCGATGATGCGCGAGAACCTCGAGATCTACGACCGCGTCGGCGGCGGCGACGGCTTCGCTTCCGGCCTGGCCTTCGGCTTCATGGAAGGCAAGGGCCCCCAGGCCGCCGTCGAGTACGGCGCGGCTCACGGCGCCCTGGCCATGACCACCCCGGGCGACACCTCGATGGTGCGCCAGGCGGAGGTCGAGGCCGTGATGAAAGGCAAGGGCGCGCGGGTCATCCGCTAGTCCCCCCTAACTACTCTGGGGCCTCATCGGCTGAACCAGCAGAGCCCTCGGTCGAAAGACCGAGGGCTTTTTGCTGGGCGGCGAGCCGCTGCTCGTGCGCCGCTCTGGCCGCCATCGCCATCTTGAGCCGGCGCCGGATACTCCGACGAAGATAGGCCATTCGCGCGGGCGTACGTCCGCTGTCGTCGTCCATGGGGGCGGTGCTGGTAGGCGCCGGCGGGTGGGCGGTGCGAAGCTGGGCCTTGGTTCGTGATCTGGGCATCCGTGCTCTCCTTGTCGGGCATGACTTCGCCGCCTCATGCGGAAAGCCGCTGAAGTTCGGGGAGGGCTGCGGAGCGCCGGGCCAAGCCCGGAAGCTTTGAATGAAATACCGTTTCGACCAGGACCGACGCTCCGCGCAGCCGTTATCCAGGAGCGTCCGGCGATCGGTCCTGTTAGGACCTCGCCGATCTCAGCCCCCGGCGGGCGGGCCGGGCCTACGAAGCCCGGTCCCGGAATGTCCGCGTCACCGCGAACCTGTCGCCCCGCCGGCCCTCATCCAACGCCGTATCTGTGTTCCAGGCCCGGCCGGCACCAGATGGATGAGGTTTGGCGATCCCTCGCGAGATCGCCGCCGACGAGCGCGCCCGCTCGACCGCACCCCAAGGCCGCGAAGGTCGCAGG
>JAGIBE010000010.1 GCA_017744495.1 Caulobacter sp.
CTTGTGGATCTCGCCCTGGGCGCTGGCGGCGCAGGGCTCCCAGGCGTGGACGCGATAGACCAGCACATGGTCGCCGGGATGGCGCGGCTCGTTGCTGTGCACCGACACCAGGGAGGGACGGCCCAACACCCGCACCCCGGCCTCCTCCTGCAGCTCGCGGCCCAGGGCGGTTTCGGCCGTCTCGCCGCGCTCGACCCCGCCGCCGGGCAGGTACCAGCCATGGACATAGGTGTGCTCGATCAGCAGCACCCGGCCCTCGCCGTCGGTGACCACCCCGCGCACGCCTAGGGTCAGGCCCCGCTTGGCGCGGAACCAGGCATAGACGAGGGGACGGGTGAACGGTTCGACACGGCGGCGCCAGAGCATGGCGCGACCCTAAGGTCAGAGCCGGACCAGCGCCAGCACGTCCGCCAGCCGATAGCCGGCCGTCGCGATCCGCAGGTCGGCGACATCGCGGGCCTTGGTCCAGTAGCCGTTCGGCAGCACCGGCGCCTGTGCCCGCGTCTTGCCGGCAGCCAGCGCCCCGTCCTGGTAGGCCACGGTCTTGGCCAGGGCCCAGCTCTCGCGCTCCCAGGCCTGGAACGCGTGATCGGGATCAGGGCCCAGGCTCTCGCCGGCCGGACGCGGATGGGCCGCCTCGGCGACGGCGGCCAGGGCGTCCGAGCCGGCCTCGCGTCCGCCCGGACGGCTGGGGACGCCGTCCCAGAAGTCGTGCAGGTCGACGGTCGGCCCACCCGGCGTCCAGCGGACATAGGCGATCGTGCCGGCCCGATCAGTCTTGGGGAACGTCCACGACATCCAGTGGCCGGCGTGCAGCGGCTGATGCTGGTCGCCGACTAGGTGCATGATCCAGCACAGGGCGACCGCGCGGTCGGCGCGGCGGGCCTTGGGATCGCGGGCGATCGCCAGGTTGTCGCGGAAGGCCCGCTCGGCGTCGCCGAACGACAGCGGCATCACGAAGCGCCAGGGCGAGACCACCTTCACCGCGTAGTGCCAGACGGGACGGTCGTAGGCGCTGCCCCGGACGTCGTCCGGCCAGCGGGCCATCAGGGCGAACAGCCGCCGCTCGCGCGCCTTGCCGGTCAGGGCGGCCAGCTGGCGCTCGAAGGCGGCGTGGTCGGGATGGTCGCGCATGAGGGCGACGATGGCGACCACGGCCTGCGGGTCGTGCGCGACCAAGGCGTCGTAGGCGATGTCGCCGGTGGCCATGTGTCCCTGGTCGTTCCAGGCCAGGGCCGGGGCCGGAGCCAGCGCGCCCAGCCCCAGGGCCGCCGTCACCACGGCCGCGATCACGGGTTTACGCATGTCTCCCTCCCCCCTTTTCGCCCAGCAGGCCCTCATCACCGCTCCGGGTCAAGCGGCCGCCACGCTCAGCCTTGCGGTCAGCGTCCCACACGGCTAAAGCCCGCATATCTTCTGTTGTTCATACGGATCCAAGCTCATGGTCGCGATCGGCGTCATCGCCATTTTCCTGGTGGTCATCCTCGGCCTCAACAAGTTCGAGTTCGGCCGTTTCGACTAAGGGCCCGGACATGCGCGGCGCGGCCCTGGTCACCGGCGCCGGCCGCCGGATCGGCCGCGTCCTGGCGCTGGAAGCCGCGCGCGCCGGCTTCGACGTCGCGGTCCACTACCGCACAGGCAAGCCTGGTTCTGGGGAAGACGCCCAGGCAGTCGCCGACGAGATCGCCGCCCTGGGCCGCCGCGCCGTCGTCCTCGACGCCGAACTGACGGACGAGGACCAGACCGCCGCCCTGATCGGCCGCGCCGCCCAGGCCCTGGGCCCCGTCACCCTGCTGGTCAACAGCGCCTCGACCTTCGAGGACGATCGCCTGGCCACCGCGACCCGCGCCAGCTGGGACGCCCATCTGGACGCCAATCTCCGCGCCCCGATCGTGCTGGCCCAGGCCTTCGCCGCCGCCCTGCCCGCCGACATCGCCGGCCAGATCGTCAACATCATCGATCAGCGCGTGCTGCGGCCCAATCCGCAGTTCTTCAGCTACAGCCTGTCCAAGGCCGGCCTGTGGTGGGCGACCCAGACCATGGCCCAGGACCTGGCGCCGCGCATCCGGGTCAACGCCATCGGCCCCGGCCCGACCCTGGCCTCGGTCCACCAGGCGCCCGGCGAGTTCGAGCGCGAGGCGGCCGGGACGCCGCTGGAGCGCGCCGTTTCGCCGGACGACATCGCCGCCGCGCTGCGCTACCTCATTGACGCGACGTCGGTCACGGGCCAGATGATCGCGGTCGACGCAGGCCAGCATCTGGGCTGGCGCACGCCCGACATCGTCGGTTCCTGAAAGTCTCGCCCGTGGCCGCCCACCCCCTGACCGCCCCCAACGAAGCCCCGCAGCCGACACCAGCCCGGGTGATCGTCACCAAGGTGTTCGTGCGCGGCCTGAAGGTCGACGCCTGGATCGGGGTCTATGACCACGAGCACGGCCGCCAGCAGCCCCTGGTCATCGACGTCGAGCTCGACGTCGCCGCCAGCCACTGCGAAGAGCTGGGCGACACGGTCAATTACGAGACCATCCTGCGGGCCGCCCAGGACATCGCCGCCGAGGGTCATATCGACCTGGTCGAGACCTTCGCCGAGCGCCTGGCCCAGGCCAGCTTCGCCGACAGCCGCGTGACCCGCGCCCGCGTGCGGGTCGAGAAGCCCCTGGCCCTGGCGCCGCACGCCGCCGCCGCCGGGGTGGAAATCACCGCCGTCCGGGGGTGATGGACCCGCTCTCGCACAGCGCCCGCCTCGTCCCCTTCCAGCCCGAGACGGTCTGGATCCTGGACGGCGCGGACCTGGTCGAGCGCCGCGGGCCGCGCGAGCGCCGCTTCCCCCTCTCCGCCCTGACCGCCTTCCGCCTGGCCAAGCCGCGCGGGAACGATCGGCATCGCGCCCTCACCCTTGTGTTCGGCCGCCGCCACAAGCTGCTGCTGCCCTCCCAGAGCTGGACCGGTCCCGGACGCTTCGAGGACCGGCTGGCCGGCTTCTCGCTGTTCGCCCGCGCCGTGGCCGCCGTGGCTGCCGACCTGGTTCCGCCGGGCGCCCCGGGTCCGCGCTTCGAACTGGCCGGAGGGTTGAACGCCCGCGAGGGCCTGACCTGGATGATGGGCCTGCTGGGTCTGGGCACTGGGGTGCTGCTGCTGCTGGCGCTCACCCCCGGCATGGCCGGCGTCGCCATAGCCCTGGCCGCGCGCATGGCTTTCCTGCTGTTGCTGCTGGTCGCGGTCCTGCCCTGGCTGGACCGGGGCCAGGGCCTGGACCCGCACGCCCTGCCCGACGACCTGCTGCCGGCGTCTTGAAGCCGAGACAAACTTTTCACCTTCGCTTTATCCGTGCGAACGTCTCGTGCGTTAGTCCGAGCAAGAAGGTCAGGGTGGAGCTTTCATGACCCGTATCGGCTTCGTGCGCCGCACCATCCTTCGGCGCTTGGGCGAAGGCCCTTGGGCGCCGCTCTGGACCGCTGTGGCCGTCCTCGCGCCGATCCTGCTGCGCATGGCCCTGGAGCCCTGGGTCACCGGCCTGCCCTTCCTGACTTTCTTCCCCGCCCTGCTCCTGGTGACCCTGACGCTGGACTGGCGATGGGGCGGTATCGCCCTGATCGCCTCGGCGCTTCTCGCCAACTACATGTTCCAGCCCCCGCTGATGGCCTTCGCCCTCGGCGTCGAGGACCTGGCGGCCACGGCCTGCTTCGTCCTGTTCGGCGCCCTGATCGTCGCCGCAGCGGAAGCCCTGCGGCGATCGGTGCTGGAACTGGCCGAACGCACCCAGCGCGAGGCCGAGCTGAACCTGGAGCTCCAGCACCGGGTGAATAACAACCTCACGGTCATCCAGGGCCTGGCCCGCCTGATGCTGCGCCACGCCCAGACGCCCGAGGAATTCTACGCCGCCTTCAGCGAGCGGCTGCTGGCGATCTCGGAGGCCAACCAGATCCTCTCGCGGCGCGGCTGGGAGATCGCGGCCCTGCCTGAACTGGCCGAGACCGCCCTGAAGCCGTTCAAGACCAAGGGCCGGATCGTTCTGGATGGTCCGTCCTGCACATTGCCGCCGAAGTCCTGCGTACCGCTGGTGCTGGCCCTGCACGAACTGAGCACCAATGCGGTGAAGTACGGCGCGCTGTCCGTCTCGGACGGCTGCGTGCGGCTGCGCTGGACGCTGGAACAGGGCCGCTGCCACCTGGTCTGGCGCGAGGAGGACGGTCCGCCGGTGCGTCCGCCCACCCGGCAGGGGCTAGGATCTCGCCTGCTGCGCCCCCAGGCGGGGCTCGAGGGCGTGAACCTGGTGTTCCACCAGAGCGGCGTCGTCTGCGAGATGGTCGTCGAAGACGCTCGGGGAGGCGAGGCCTTACAGGACCTTCATTTGCGTTCGTCGACGTCTTCGGCGACCCTCGTTTCATGACCGAGACCGAACCCGCCGTCCCGCCCGCCCTGCAGGACGACAAGACCCTGCCGCTGGTGGTCTACGCCCTCTATCTGGCCGGATTGATCTCGGCCGGCATGACCGGGGTGGTGGGCGTGATCCTGGCCTATGTCAGCAAGGACGCCGCCCCGGAGTGGCTGCGCACCCATTACGTCTTCCAGATCCGCACCTTCTGGATCGGGCTGCTGTTCGGCGCGATCGGCCTGGCCCTGACGCCGGTCGGGATCGGCGTCGTTATCATAGGCGCGACTTGGGTCTGGACCGCCGTGCGCTGCATCCTCGGCGTCTCCTGGCTGCTGAAGGCCCAGCCCTATCCCACGCCCCGCAACTGGATGATCTGAATGAGCGACGCCGCCGAAATCCCCGCCCGCGTGGAAGAGGACAAGGTCCTGCCGATCGTGGTCTACGCCCTGTACCTGGCGGGCTTCACCAACGGCCTGACCTTCCTGGTCGGCTTGATCGTCGCCTACGTCAATCGCGAGACGGCCGGGCCGATCAACGCCAGCCACTACACCTTCGCCATCCGTACCTTCTGGCTGTCGATCTGGTGGTTCCTGGTCGGCCTGGCGGTGTTCCTGGTGGGACTGCCGCTGTCGGTGCTGCTGATCGGCATTCCGATGCTGATCGCCGGCGGGACGATCATGGGCGCGATCAGCGTGTTCTTCGTGGTCCGCTGCATCGTCGGCCTGGTCTATCTGCTGCAGGGCCAGGCCTATCCGCGACCGAACGCCTGGCTGCTCTAAACACAGGCTTCCGCAAGGTCACCGGCGTTCGCCATGGGTGTTTTTGGGGCGCCCGCCCCGCCCGGCGCCCGATATGGCAGCGCTTGGTCATGCCCCTTCCCCTGGCGGTTGAGACGGCTCGACGCCGGAGCGGCGCTGCGCTGACCTCCTCCTCCTTACGAACGGGGTCGTGGAGGGGACGACATGCTGGCTCGGATCGTGGGGATCGTCCTCGGGGCGATCCTGGCGACGTCGGGGTATGTGATCGCGGGTTTGGGCGTCCTGGGGGACTGGGCGCGGAACCTGGATCTCGGACCCTTCGAGCCGCACCGTCCGTTCGTGGGTTGGGCGGCGTTGATCACGGGGGCTGTGCTGGTCCTCGCCGCCCTGACCCCGCGCCCCAGGCCCAAGCCGCCGCGCAGGCCGGCGCCGGTGAACCTGGAACCGGTCGCCGAGCCGGTCCTGGCGGTTGAGCCCGCGCCGACGCCGACGCCGGTCGTTCACGCACCCGTCGATCCGGAGCCCGCGGCCCGAACGCCGGTGGCCCAAACCCCGGTGGCCCAAACCCCGGTGGCCATGCCGGCCGTCGCGGCCGAGCCGCCGCCCGCCCCACAGTCCGCCCCGCCGGCCGAGACCTTCGAGGATCTCCGCGCCAGCCTGGTGAGCCTGAGCCGGCAGGAGGCCTGGCCCCAGGCGGCCCAGGCTCTGAACCGCCTGCTGCGCATGGCCGGGACCGACCGCGAGAAGGCCATCTCACGCCGCGACCTGGGCGACTTCGCGCGCGGCCAGGGCCGGCTGGACGAGGCCGCCGAGGCCTATGAGGAGGCGGTGAGCTACGCCCGCGCCGTCCGCGCCGCCGCCCCGAAGGACGACTTCGCCGCCGCCGACCTGCTGGCCGGCGCCTTGTCGGGCGTGGGCGATGTGGCCGAGACGGAGGGTCGCCTGAACGACGCCCTGGCCGCCTTCGAAGAGGCCCTGGCCCTGCGCCGCTCGCACGGCGGCCGTGAAGCCGCCGATCCCAAGGCCCGCCGCGCCCTGTCGGTGTCGCTGGAACGCCTGGCCGACCTGCGCGAGGATCGCGGCCACCGCATGCGGGCCTTGGACCTCTATCGCGAGAGCTATGATGTCGCCGCGCGGCTGGCGGCCGCCGACCCGGCGCGGTTCGGGGCCGACCTGGCGTCGACGCGGGCGCGGCTGGCCGAGCTGGAAGCGAAGGTGGCGGGGTAGGCGCGCGCCGCCTATTGGGCTTGAAGAGCGGCTTAGGCCGCCTTCGCCCGGTCCCGCAACGCCAGGCAGTAGCCAAACGTCACGGCCATGCCCGTCACCACCGCCCCGACGCCGCCAGCCACCGCCACCTGCATCGGCGCGAAGGCGAACAGTCCGGCATAGACCAGGCCGCTGACCGCCAGGGACCAGCCCGCCACCCGCCGCGCCTTTCGGGCGCAAGCGCTGGGCACGAAGGTCTTCGGCAGCCGGTTGCCCTGCCAGGCGATCATCAGCCCGTTCAGGCCGATTACCATGCGGGTGACCGTCTCGCCGTCCAGATAGCCCTGGCGGCGCGCGAAGGCGCCGGCCAGGGCGACCAACACGATGGCGCCGGCCCAGGCGAAATTACCGATAAGGTCGTTTTTCATTTCGGTCTTCATCGCGCGGCCTCCTCCTGGGGCTTGGGCGGCGCTTCCGCGCCGAGCTCGAAGGCTTGGACGAAGCCCAGCAGCGCCTCTTCGAGCACCGACAGCTTCAAGTGATAGATGATCGACTTGCCGGCCTTCTCGGCGTGGACCAGGTCGGCCTCCCTCAGCACCGCGAAGTGCGCCGACATGGTGGGCTTGGAGACGTCAAACTGATCGCTCAGCTCGCCCGCGCTCATCGGCCCCCGGCGCAGCAGCAGCAGCACGCGTCGGCGGGTTGGATCCGAAAGGGCTTTGAAGACCTGGCTCATGATGAGACGATTAGCTAATCGTCTAATTGAGTCAAGCGACATGTTGAGTCATAAAAAAACCCGGAGCGACGGGCGCTCCGGGTCCTTCAACTCATCTTGCGAGAGGCTTCAGGCCGGGGTCAGCTCCTCCCGCCGCACCAGGGCCGCGTAGGCGTCCATCAGCGACAGCGACAGCTGGCCGGGGGTGAACTTGAACTCGCCGATCTCCGACACCGGGGTAACCTCGGCGGCGGTGCCGACGATGAAGCACTCGGTGAAGCCCGACAGCTCGGCCTTCTCGATATGGCGCTCGATCACCTGGATCCCGCGCTCCTTGGCGATCTGGATCACCGTCTGGCGGGTGATGCCGTTCAGGATGCAATCCGGGATCGGAGTGTGCAGCGCGCCGTCCTTGACGAAGAACACGTTCGCGCCCGTCGCCTCGGCGATATAGCCGCGATAGTCGACCATCATCGCGTCGGCATAGCCTTCCTTCTCGGCGGCGTGCTTGGAGATGGTGCAGATCATGTAGAGCCCGGCGGCCTTGGCGGCGGTCGGGATCGTGTTCGGAGCCGGACGGTCGTACTTGGCCCAGGTCAGGCGGATGCCCTTGGCCTTGGTCGCCGGGTCGAAATAGCTGGGCCAGTCCCACACGGCGATGGCCACGTGAATCTTGGTCTGCTGGGCCGAGACGCCGATCATCTCGCTGCCGCGCCAGGCGATCGGACGGACATAGCAGTCGGTCAGGCCGTTCTTGGCGGCGGTCGCCTTGCACGCCTCGTCGATCTCGGCCACCGTGTAGGGGATCTTGAAATCGAGGATTTCGGCCGATTTGAACAGGCGCTCGGTATGCTCGGTCAGCTTGAAGATCTCGCCGCCGTACATCCGCTCGCCTTCGAACACCGACGAGGCGTAGTGAAGGCCATGGGTCAGTACGTGCACCTTCGCGTCCCGCCAGGCGACGAACTGGCCGTCCAGCCAGATCCAACCATCGCGATCATCGAAGGGAACGAGAGACATCGGTCCAAGACCTCCTTATTTGGAACCCGGCTCTTAGACGCCCCGAGCCGGCGAAGGTCAAACAAAATGGACGCAAGCTGATGGCCGGACCGCTTTCTTCCGGCCCCTCCCCCGGCGGAATCGGGGGCTCGACCGACCCCCGCCTGATCCTGGGCGAGGAGCAGCTGGACAGCGGGCTGGAGCTGCTGCTGCTGGCCGAGGCGGGCCTGTGGGCCGCGGTGGATGCGGCCCTTGAAGGCGAGGGCCCGGGGCTGGGGCGCTCGCACTGGCGCGCCGCCTTCCTGCTGCGCCGGCGTCCCGGCATCGGGGTGCAGGACCTGTCGAAACTGACCAGCCTCTCCAAGCAGGCGGCCAGCAAGACCCTGTCGGACCTGCAGCGCCTGGGCCTGGCCCAGAAGGCTTCGGGCGACCTGGACGCCCGCCGCCGGCCGGCCGAGCTGACCCCCGAGGGGATCGCCTTCGAGTACCGCGTGGCCGAGCGCCTGCGCACCCTCTTAGGCCGTGCCTATCGCACCGGAGGGCTGGACGGAGTAGCTGGGGCGCGGCGCATCCTGGCGGCCCTGGCCGGGCCGCGCCAAGGCGTGGGCCTCAATCGTCGGGACGGGCTATGACTCCTGAAGAACGCGCGGAACGCCACCTGCTGGTCGTCGACGACGACGACCGCATCCGCACCCTGCTCAAGGAATTCCTGGCCCGCGCCGGCTTCCGGGTCAGCGCCGCCGCTGACGCCGGCCACGCCGACCGGCTGACCGGGGCGATGGACTTCGACCTGCTGGTGCTGGACGTGATGATGCCCGGCGAGGACGGCTTCTCATTCACCCAGCGCCTGCGGGCCCGAGGCGGCGAGGCCGGCAAGACGCCGATCCTGATGCTGACCGCCCGCGACCAGACCAACGACCGCATCGAGGGCCTGACCCACGGCGCCGATGACTACCTGGCCAAGCCGTTCGAGCCGCGTGAGCTACTCCTGCGCATCGAGTCGATCCTGCGCCGCTCGACGCCCAAGCCGTCGGGGCCCCGCGCGCTCAGCCTTGGCGACTGCGCCTTCGAGCCCGAGCGCGGCGAGCTGACCCGCGACGGCGAGCCGATCCGCCTGACCGAGGCCGAGGTCGCCCTGCTGCGCCGCCTGGCCAAGGCCGCCCACGCCCCCGTCGACCGCCTGGAACTGGCCCGCGACACCGTCGACGCCACCGGCCGCGCCGTCGACGTCCAGGTCACCCGCCTGCGCCGCAAGATCGAGCCCGACCCCAAGAACCCGCGATATCTGCAGACCGTGCGCGGGATCGGCTATCGGCTGGCGCCGGATTGATGTTCCGCCTCCGCACCCGGCTCTTCATCCCCCGCCAGATCAAGCGGTGGCTGCCGACCTCGCTGTTCGGACGCAGCTTGCTTATCATCGTGCTGCCGGTGGCGGTGATGCAGATCGCCGTGACCTGGGCGTTCTTCGACGCCCACTGGGAGACCGTGACCAGCCGCCTGTCCGAAGGCCTGGCCGGCGACGTGGCCTGGGCGGTGCAGACCTACAAGGACGATCCCTCGCCCGAGGCCTTGGACAAGATGGCCGAACGGGCCGAGGAGTCGATGTCGCTGTCGATCGCCCTGCAGAAGGGCCGTAAGCTGCCGACCGGCCAGCGCCCCTCGCTGTTCGCCTCACTGGACCGCTCGCTGCGCACCGCGCTTGACGACCGGCTGGACGACCCGTTCTGGTTCGACACCACCCGCTATCCCGGCCATGTCGATATCCGGGTGCAGGTCAAGGAAGGCGTGCTGCGGATCATCGCCCCGCGCGACCGGGCCTTCGCCACTCAGGGCCACATCTTCATCCTCTGGATGGTGGTGGCCACCCTGCTGCTGACGGCGGTGGCGATCCTGTTCATCCGCAACCAGGTGCGGGCCATCGAGCGCCTGGCCGACGCGGCCGACGCCTTCGGGCGGGGCATCGACCAGGCCGCCTTCAAGCCGCACGGCGCGCGCGAGGTGCGCCAGGCGGCCCAGGCCTTCCTGGCCATGAAGGCCCGCATCCAGCGCCATATCGAGCAGCGCACCGCCCTGCTGGCCAGTGTCAGCCACGACCTGCGCACGCCGCTGACCCGGCTGAAGCTGGAGATCGCTCTGGCCGAGCCCAGCCCACAGCTGGAGGCCATGTCGCGCGACCTCTCCGAAATGGAGCACATGATCGACGAGTACCTCGCCTTCGCCCGAGGCGAGGGTGGCGAGGAGGCCCGTCAGGTCATGCTGCGGCCGCTGATCGAAGGCGTCTGTGAGGGAGCCCAGCGGGCCGGCGCCAAGGTCGAGGTGTCGATCGGCGACGACCTGACGGCGATCCTGCGTCCCCAGGCCTTCAAGCGCGCCCTGGCCAACCTGATCGACAACGCCGCCGCCCACGGCGAGACCGTCCGCGTCTCATCCACCGCCGCCCCGTCCGGCGGGGTCTGGATCTTCGTCGACGACGACGGCCCCGGCATCCCCGACGACCGCCACGAGGAAGCCTTCCGCCCCTTCAACCGCCTGGACGAGTCCCGGAACCAGAACGAGAAGGGCGTCGGGCTGGGCCTGGCCATCGCGCGGGACATGGCGCGGGGGCTGGGCGGAGATCTGACGCTGCAGCAGTCGCCGATGGGGGGGCTGCGGGCGGTGTTGCGGTTGCCGGGGTAGCTTTTTTCAACCCCACAAATCCGTTGTCATCCCGGAAGCCTCGCAGAGGCTGTCCGGGACCCAGAGACTGGGCCAAAACCGTGCAGCCGCCCCCGGGGTCCCGGACAAGCGCTTCGCGCTTTCCGGGATGACAACCTATTTTACAAGCGCAATGGTTGAGTCCCGTGCGCAGCTACTACGTCTACATCCTTGCCAGCCAACGTAACGGCACGCTCTATGTCGGCGTGACTAGTGACTTGTCGCGGCGCGTCTGGGAGCACCAGCAAAGGCTGACGCCTGGCTTTACGTCGAAGTACGGTGTCACCCGGCTGGTCTGGTACGAAACGTACCCGGATATCAGCGACGCAATCCTTCGCGAAAAGCAGCTC
Organism: Caulobacter sp.; assembly: GCA_017744495.1. Classification (GTDB taxonomy): domain Bacteria; phylum Pseudomonadota; class Alphaproteobacteria; order Caulobacterales; family Caulobacteraceae; genus Caulobacter. Next base: position 11,098 of record JAGIBE010000010.1, read on the forward strand.
AAGCGCTGGCGTCGCGCGTGGAAGCTGCGACTGATCGAAGAGAACAATCCACAAGGGCTAGATCTCTACGATACCTGGAACGGCTAGCTCTAAACCCAAAAACGTTGTCATCCCGGAAGCCCCGCAGGGGCTGTCCGGGACCCAGGTGACTGGGCCAAAGCCGTGCAGCCGCCCCTGGGTCCCGGACAAGCGCTGCGCGCTTTCCGGGATTACAACTGTTTTTGATCCTCCCGCCCCTACCGCATCACCGCCTCGATGAACCGCGGCCCCGTCTCCTTCATCGCCCGGCTCATCGCGTCATCGAACGCCTCGGCCGTTTCCACTCGTTCCGCCGCCACGCCCAGTCCGTTCGCCACCGACACCCAGTCGATCCTCGGATCGCCCAGGTCCAACAGCCGCGACGCCGCCGGGCCCGGTTCGCCGCCGCCGGTGCGGCCCATCTCGATGCCCAGGATGCGGTAGGCGTGGTTGGCGAACACCACCACGGTCACGTCCAGCCGCTCGCGGGCGATCGTCCACAGGCCCTGGACCGTGTACATCGCCGCCCCGTCGCCGTTCAGGCTCAGCACCTTGCGATCCGGGCAGGCCACGGCCGCGCCGATGGCCAGGGGCACGCCCTGGCCGATCGCCCCGCCGGTCAGGGACAGCCACTCGTGGGCGCGGGCGTTACGGGTCTGGGTGAAGATCGGCAGACCGGCGGTCACCGCGTCGTCGGAGATGATCGCCCCGGCCGGCATGTGGCGGGCGATCGACGCGCCCATGGCCCAGGCGTCCAGCTTACCGGCGGGGGCGGCGGCCGGAGCGTAAGGCTCGACCGCCCCCGCCGCCGGGGCGTCCAGCACCTGCGCCAGGGCCTCCAGGGCGGCCGCCGCGTCGGTGGCCCGGTCGCACAGCGTGGCGGTCGCGCAACCGTCGGGGACCAGCACGCTGGGCCGGTCGGGATAGGCGAAGAAGGCCACGGGCTCGGTCGTGGCGACCAGCACCATCAGGTCGACGCCCTCCAGGTC
>JAGIBE010000011.1 GCA_017744495.1 Caulobacter sp.
GCCATTCGCTACGCCGGGTTCCGTGATCTTGAATCCAATCAGGTCTGGATTGCCTTTGCCAACTACGTCGGTGGCGACGAGGAACCCGGCTCAGACGAGTTGATCTCTCCTCAGAGCATGCTGGAGCATTTTCTCAGTGAATTGCCGACGCACCCGAACGAATGGAAGCCGACAATCTCAGACGCGATCGCCCTGTTTATCGAGAGAAATCCGGATCGCTGATCCTATCGCAAGCCAAGTTCCGCCATCCACCCTTCGCAGACATGCAGAGTGTCCGCTAGGGAGCCGCTGGGAACGTCTATCCTCAGCGTTCACGAAACAAACACCAGCGAAATCAATGCCCTAAATTTTCTCGACCAAACTTATCCTCACCCTCCAAGGCCGCCGCATAATCAAAGCCATCCCGTCGCTGGGAGAGGGCGCTTGGATCCGGCCCGATGCGTGCGGCGGGTGCGATCGAGCGGGGCCCTTCGGAGGTACGTGAGCACGGCCGGCGGGGCTTAATCAGAGGGCGGGGGACGTAAGCCCGCCCATCGGCGGTCCGTCGGAGGATCGTCGCCCGTCCGAGGGTTCGCTCCGGTCCTTCAGGTTCACTCCCGCCTCTGGTTCAAGCGGTGCACAGCCAAGAGAAGGAACAGACCGGATGGGGTGAAGGGCGGAAAAGGCCCGCGCGCCCCGGCTTGCGGAAGCAACGATCGCGCGGGGCGTCCTGGCTTCGTCGAAACGGTACCTGTTTTTCCATTGCTCCGGGCGCGGCCCGGCGCCCCCGCGCCTCTCCGCCTCGCCCGCGCGCCGTTTGGCCCGCGGCGGTGAAACCGTGCGTCACCAGCAAGGAGGCCTTCGTTGATCCTGTCCCATCGTCGCAACCCGGCCAGTATCCGCCCTCATCGGTTGCGTGGGCCGCTTCCCCCGCCGCCTGAGCCGACGCCTGCCGAGCGTCGCGCCGCCGAGCGGGCCGCCCGCGAGGCTGAACTGGCCGTTCGAGCCCAAGAGAGAGGTCTCAGGCGAAGGATACGCCTGGCCCTTGAGCGCCAACGGGCGGCGTATCGTCGCCGGCGCGGCTGCCCGCCCGACTACCATTGGAATTACGTGCAGGCGCTGCGGGAACAGGGCCGCTGGTGCGGCGACGAGGATCCCGACTGGAGCCTGCCCTCCTGGATGGAGGCGGGCTATGACCCGATGGACGACCGGGCCTATTGGCTGGCTCGGATCAGCGAGGCGGACGGGGCCGGGGACGCCGCCGGGAACAGGGCGCGGCCTGACGGCATTGCTTAGCCATGCTGGCGCTCCTCCTCGACCTCTGCAACATCCTCGGCGGCTTCCTGCTGGCCATCGGCTTACTGGCGCTGATCCCGAACGCCGGCGACAACCTCGTGCGGTTCGCCGAGCGGCTGGCGCCGTTCCGCTGGATCGTCGGGGTGGCGGCCCTGGTCTGCGGCGGCTTCTTCCTGATCGTCCACCTGGTCAGCGGGCCGCGCGTCTTCCACTTCGAGATCGTCGGGATCGCGGTCGGGGTCCTGCTGCTGTGGGACCGCCTGCGGGTCGGAAGGCTGGCCAACCGCGACCTGCCGGCCAGCGGGGCGCAGGGACCGGGCCTAGTGCTGGCGGTGTTCGGGATCATCGCCATGATCGTGGGCCTGCAGGGGCTGTTCACCCCCGACTGATCTCGATCGACTGTCTCAATCGGCCGTTAAGACGGTGGGCGCAGAGTTTTCCACAACCCGCCGGCTTTAGGCCAAAGGGCGGGGCGGAGACCAGGGAAGACCGTCATGTCCTCGACCGTGACATCCAGCTTTCGCCGCGGCCACGATCATTTCGAGCCGCAGGACACCGATCCCCAGACCCAGCGCCGCCTGCGCGGCCAGCTGGAGCAGATCGACTATACGGCCTTCGCCTCCAACACAGCGGTGATCTCGCAGGTCGTCGGCAAGAGCGACTCCGGCAAGTTCCAGCGCCTGGCGGTGGCCGCGGCCATGGCCCGGGCCCGATGGGTGGCCGAGGCCGTGGCCATGACCGAAGGGGGCGGCGCGATCACCCCGGAGCAGACGGCCCGCCTGGCCGCCCTGCGCGCCGCCTACGAGGAGCTGGCCGAGGTCTACGAGGCCATGCGGCGCATGGTCGAGCGCGGCTACCTGACCTACAGCAACCCGATGGTCACCGAGGGCGGGAACGTCGTCACGCGATAGTGATCTTAAAATGCGCGCATAAGTTTCATTCCGCATTAACGTGCCGCCGCTCATCTCCGAGCCGGAGGCATTTCCCCATGTCGGCCTATCCCATCGCCATCTACGGCAGCGGTCTGTTCCAGGACGGCTATCCCACGCCGCCGGTGTCCTACACCGAACAGGCGGCCCAGCTGAACGCCGGGATTACCACGGTCATTCTGTGGTCGATCCACATCCACCCGGGCGGCGACCTCTATCTGAACGACACCCTGTTCGTCAGCGGCGGCGAAATCAAATACGCCACCGACGGCACGAGCGGCGTCAATCCGGACTTTCCGGAGCTGGTTAAGGCGCTGCTGGGCGGCGGCGGCAGCGTCAAGGACCTGATCGTTTCGGTCGGCGCCTGGGGCACCACCAGCGACTTCACGGCCTGGCTGAACGCCCGCGACCAGGTGAAGACCAATCTGGGCGCCCTGGTCGCGGCCTTCGGCGTGACGGGCGTGGATTTCGACTATGAGTCCGAGGACGGCTACACCGCCGAAGACCAGGCGATGATCGTGACCCTGACGCTGGATGTCGGCGCGCTGGGCCTGTACGCCACCTATTGTCCGTACACGGATATGGACTTCTGGACGGGTTGCCTGACCGACGTCTACGCTCAGAACGACCAGGTCCAGATCGTCAAATGGATGAACCTGCAGTGCTATGCGGGCGGGGGCGGCAACTCGCCGACCGACTGGGCCCAGGCCGTCCAGTCGGCGGGCGCCACGGGCGTGACCGATCCCTACGCCTTCATCGTGCCGGGCTTCGCGGTGCTGGGCGCCGACGGCTTCGGGCCCGACGAGATGCAGCAGACCTTCGCGGGCTTCGCCGGGACGGGGATCACCGGCGGCTTCCTGTGGAACAGCAGCGGGATCTGGTCGACCGAGTCCTCGGGCGGCGGCCAGCCCACGCCAGCCGACTACGCCGACGCGATCAGCGCTGGCCTGGGCGCGACGGCCAAGCCGCGCGAGCCAGTTGGGGCCTGATCCGAAGCGGAGCGCCGACCAATCGTCGGCGCTCCGTCAGGGGGATCGTCAGGCGGTGATCTTGTCGCCGCGATGCAGCGGGTCGGGCAGGGGATCGCCGGCCTTCACGAACTGCAGCGACACCGAATTGATGCAGTAGCGCAGCCGGGTCGGAGCCGGGCCGTCCGGGAAGACGTGGCCCTGGTGGCTGTCGCAGCGGGCGCAGCGGGTCTCGATGCGGAGCATGCCGTACGAGGTGTCGCGCACCTCCTTGACGTGTTCCTCGTCGAACGGGGCGTAGAAGCTGGGCCAGCCGGTGCCGCTCTCGAACTTGGTGCGGTATTCGAACAGCGGCAGGCCGCACTCGCGGCAGCAATAGACGCCGGGGCTCTTCTCGCCCAGCAGGCCGCCGCAGAACGGGGCCTCGGTGCCGTGATGCAGCAGGACGCGGGCCTCCTCGGCCGTCAGGTCGGCCTCGAGGCGCAGGCGCTCGGGCTCGGTCGGCGGGGTCAGATCAAAGCCGGTTGTGGAAACGTGAGCTGTGTCGGTCATGACCGGCAATATGGGGGCGCGGGGCCTTTTCGGATAGGGGGAGGCGTCGTGCTGACAAAGGCGGGCGAGCGGGCGCATAAGGCTGTCGGCCGCGTTGAAGGCCGAGCGTTGAAAGGACCCCGCCATGACCGTCGCCGTCGCTTTCCTACAACCGGGCTGGGCCGATTGGGAGGCCGGGGCCGTGCTGTCCTATCTGCGCGAATATTGCGGGGTGCAGATCGAGATCGCCACGCCCGACGGCGAGCCCCAGACCTCGATCGGCGGGGTGCTGGCGGCGTCTGATTACAAGTTCACCGATCCGGTGCTGTCGGACGCCGACGTCTTCCTGCTGATCGGTTCGGACGCGTGGCCGGACTATCGCGACGCGGCCTTCGACAGCCTGCTGCGCCAAGCCCATGCCGACGGCAAGATCGTGGGCGCCATCTGCGGCGCGACCGTCGCCGTCGCACGGGCCGGCCTGCTGGCGGGCAAGGCCCATACCTCGAACGGCGCTGAATGGCTGGCCGGCCATGCGCCGGACTACGCGGGGATCGAGGCCTATGTCGACACGCCCAAGGCGGTGACCGACGGCAGGCTGGTCACGGCGTCGGGCCTGGCGCCGGTGACCTTCAGCGCGGCGGTCGGCCGGCTGGTCGCCCCGGAGATGGGCGCCAAGCACGACGAGTACCTGGCGCTGTTCGCGCGGGAATTCGCGGGCTAAGCCAGGGACGTGCCAGAGAGCATATCCTCAATCGTGGGCTCTATTTCAGCGCCGCCGCCGCCACCCGCGCCACCTGGCCGTCCTGGGCGCCGGAGCCGCCCGAGACGCCGATGGCGCCGGCGATCTTGCCGTCGACGATCAGCAATTCGCCGCCGTCGATGGCCAGGGCGCCGGTGAAGATCGCGTTCAGAGTGCCGCCCTTGACCGCTTCCTGGAAGTACGAGGTCGGGCGGCGGAAGTTGGCGCTGGTCTCGGCCTTGCGGCGGGCCACGTCGATCGAGCCGTACTGGGCGCCGTCCATCTTCTCGGTGAACACCAAGGCCCCGCTGGGCTCGACCACGGTGATGACCATCGACCAGCCCTGTTTGCGGGCCTCGGCCTCGGCGGCCGCCGCCGCGACCTTGGCCTCGGCCAGAGTGACCGAGCGGCCGTACGGCGGGGCGGGCGGCGGCGCGTTGGAAGCGGGCGCGGCGGTCTGGGCCAGGGCGGAACCCGCCGTCAGGGCGGCGGCCAGCGTCAGCGCGGCGAGGGCGGGGCGGAGCATCGACGGTTTCCTCTCAAGGTCGCGCGATCTCACATCCGGGCGCTTCGCGTGGGCGAGGCGGGGCCGTCGGCCGATCGTCGCTGATCGTTTCGGTTCCAGCATGGAAACCGGTGTCATGGACAATGTCACGCTGCGGCGCCGTTGCAAACCTCCGGCGGCCTGTTAGTCCCTGTCCAAAGAGACAAAGTCCGACGGGACGAACCGCGTAGGGATGGGCCGAATGTTCAAGAAGCTGTTGATCGCCAACCGTGGGGAGATCGCGGTTCGGGTGATCAAGACATGCCGTCGGCTGGGGATTGCGACGGTTGTGGTCTATTCGGACGCGGACGCCGACAGCCTGGCGGTGGAGATGGCCGATGAGGCGGTGCACATCGGTCCGGCCCCGGCGGCGCAGTCGTATCTCGTGGCCGACAAGATCATCGCCGCCTGCAAGGAGACCGGAGCCGAGGCCGTTCATCCGGGGTTCGGCTTCCTGTCGGAGAACGCCGGCTTCGCCCAGCGCTGCGCCGACGAGGGGATCGTGTTCATCGGCCCCAACCCCGGGGCCATCTCGGCCATGGGCGACAAGATCGAAAGCAAGAAGTTCGCGCAAGGCGCGGGGGTGTCCTGCGTGCCGGGCCATATCGGCGAGATCGACGACACCGCCCATGCGGTCAGGATCGCCGATCAGGTCGGATACCCCGTGATGATCAAGGCCTCGGCCGGGGGCGGGGGCAAGGGCATCCGGGTGGCCTGGAGCCGCCAGGACGTGGAGGAAGGCTTTCCGGCCGTGCGGGCCGAGGCCAAATCGAGCTTCGGCGACGATCGCATCTTCATCGAGAAGTTCATCGAAAGCCCGCGCCACATCGAGATCCAGGTGCTGGGCGACAAGCACGGCCATGTGGTGCATCTGTTCGAGCGCGAATGCTCGATCCAGCGCCGCAACCAGAAGGTCATCGAGGAAGCGCCCAGCCCCTTGCTGGACGAAGCCACGCGGCAAGCCATGGGGGCCCAGGCCGTGGCGCTTGCCAAGGCGGTGAACTACGACTCTGCCGGCACGGTGGAGTTCGTGGCCGGCCAGGACAAGAGCTTCTACTTCCTGGAGATGAACACCCGCCTGCAGGTCGAGCACCCGGTCACCGAGCTGATCACGGGCTTGGATCTGGTCGAGCAGATGATCCGCAGCGCCTGGGGCGAAAAACTGGCGTTCGAACAGAAGGACCTTGCGATCAACGGCTGGGCGATCGAGAGCCGCATCTACGCCGAGGACCCCTACCGCAAGTTCCTGCCCAGCATCGGGCGGCTGGTGCGCTACGACCCTCCGGAGGAGGGACAGCGGGAATACTACAAGGTGCGCAACGACGCCGGGGTGCGCGAGGGCGACGAGATCTCGATGTACTACGACCCGATGATCTCCAAGCTGTGCACCTGGGCGCCTTCGCGCCTGGAGGCGGTCGACGGCATGGGTCGGGCCCTGGAGGACTTCCACATCGAGGGCCCCTCCCACAACATCCCGTTCCTGGCCGCGGTGATGGACCAGGACCGGTTCCGCTCGGGCAAGATCTCGACCAACTACATCAAGGACGAGTTCGCCGAAGGCTTCAAAGGGACGGACCCCACCCCGGCCCAGGTCGACATCCTGACCGCCGTGGGGGCGGCCATGCAGCGGGTGCAGGCGGCTAGGGCCCGGTCCAGCGACACCGGCCTTCTCAACCCGCCGCGCACGCAGTGGGTGGCCGTGGTCGGCCAGGCCAAGCGGCGCATCAGTCTGCAAGGCGAGGGGACGACCCTGACCGTCACCCTGCTGGACGAAGACCGCGCCATCACCCTGGAGACCCTGGACTGGCGGCCGGGCAAGCCGGTGTTCAAGGGCCTGCTCGACGGCAAGCCCTTTACCGTCCAGGTCGCCCCGGCCCCGGAGGGCTTCACCATCCGCCACCGGGCCGCCAAGGCCAAGGTGCTGATCCTCACCCCGCGCAGCGCCGAGCTGCACGACAAGCTGCCCGAAAAGCAGGCCGCCGACACCTCCAAGCTGGTGCTCTCGCCGATGCCGGGCCTGGTGGTCAGCATGGACGTCGCCCAGGGCCAGCAGGTTCGCGAGGGCGAGATCGTCTGCGTGCTGGAAGCCATGAAGATGCAGAACATCATCCGCGCCGAGCGCGACGGCGTGGTCAAGGCCGTCAACGCCAAGGCCGGCGACCCCGTCGCCGCCGATGAGATCCTGGTCGAGTTCGGGTAGGCGAAGAGCAGGGAGTCCCGAGATGATCGCCCGCTCCGACTATGTCGGCCCCATCACCAAGTCGGCCGAGGCGATGTTCGCCCGCGCCGAGCGTCTGGCGATCTCCAAGGCGTCCAAGCCGATGCGCAGGTCCGCCCGCCGGCCGAAGTCGCCGACCCGACAGGCTCTGGAGGCTCTAGGCGTGAGCCCGGCGGTATTGCGGGGCTGGGAAGGGGCGGGGATCGTCGAACTGCCCCGGATCGGCGGCCGCCGAGTGATCGATCAAGAAAGTATCGACTGCATCACCGTGATCATGGCGCTGCGGCGGGCCGGCTTCACGATCCGCGAGATCAGCTGGATTTCCGACACCCTGCCGCCGTCCGCCGCGGCGATGAAGCAGGCCCTCCAGGCTCGCCTGGATCAGGTCCAGACCGCCCGCGACGTCTCGATCGCCCGAGTCCTGGTTGCCGGCCGCGTCGCGGCCTGATCCCTTCTCCAGGCAGTTGCACAGCGGCCAGTCCGGCCCCGGTCCCCCTCTCGACCAAGTCAAGGACAGCCCGAAGGGGAGTAGAGGTACGATCGCCTCGCGGAAACGACATGCCGTGGATTCCGGCGGACCGACCGGGACGGTTCCGGAGGCTGCTAAGGTCTTGGCCCTATAGACTTAAGGTTGTTAATTTCGAAGGCTGCCGCCGTTCGTTCAGAGTGGTAGGACCGTCCGTATGGCCCCCCGTCATGATCACCAGCGGACGGGGCGGGGCCTTTCCGCGAGGCGGGCTGCCATGTCGTCGGGCGCGTCGGCCTTGGCGCTGAGCCTCGTCGGCGGTTTCTGGTCCCTGGCTTCGAGCCCGGTCCAGGCGCAAGTGTCGGCGGCGACCTGCGCGCCGACCCGGACCCCCACGCCGACGGGCCAGACCCGGGCGGATGGGGCGACGGTGACCGTCGCCGGCGGCGCCTATACGACGTCGGCCGCCTCCACCCCGACCTTCCTGGCGATGGGGGGCGGCGCAACACAATCGTCGAAGGTCCCGGCGGATCGCAGCCAGATCAGTGGGCTGCGTTCTTCCGCCGGAAGCGGGCCAGGTCCAAGCCATGTCGCTCGACCTTGTCGTAGAAGGTCTTACGCGGGATTTTGAGGAGTTCGAGGGCGGTGCGGACGTCGCCTTCGCAGGTGGCCAGTGTCTCCTCCATCAGATGCGCCTCGTAGGCCGCGATCCGCTGGGGCAGGGGCTGTAAGGTTCGCGGAGCGGTGTCGGCCGTGGTCGTCAGCCCAAGGGCGACCCGTTGCGCGTAATGGCTCAGCTCGCGCACGTTCCCCGGCCAGTCATGGTTCAGCAGTTGCCAGCGTACGGCGTCGTCGACGGCGGGCGGCGCGCCGCCCAGCCGCTCGCTGGCTCGCGCCAGGAAATGGGCGAACAGCAGCGGCACGTCCTCGCGGCGCTCCCTCAGGGGCGGAATGCGGATCCGAACGACGTCGAGGCGGTGAAACAGGTCCTGACGGAACGCGCCGCTGGTCACGGCGTCGAGCAGGGCCGGTTTGGCGGCCGCGACGACGCGAATGTCCAGGGTGTGGACGCGGTTGGAGCCGAGCGGCACGACCTCCCGCTCCTCCAACACGCGCAGGAACTTGCCCTGGGCGTCGGGCGCCAAGGTCTCGATCTCGTCGAGAAACAGGGTGCCGCGATCGGCCTGCTGGATGCGACCGACTCTTTGGCGCATCGCGCCGTTGAAGGCGCCCAGCTCATGCCCGAACAATTCGCTCTCCAGGGTCGAGGCCGGCAGGGCGGCGCAGTCGACGGCGACGAATTCGCGGTCGCGCCGCCGCCCCCAGTTGTGCAGGGCCCTGGCCGCCAGTTCCTTGCCGACCCCGGTCTCGCCCTCCAGCAGGACGTCGACATCGGCGCTGGCCAGTTGGCGCAGGGTCGATCGCAGTCGCTCCATGACCTGGGTTTGGCCGATCAGCGGCCAATCGGATTGGGCCGCCTCGGCTTGGGTCCGCAGATAGCGGTTCTCCAGCACCAACCGGCGTTTCTCGAGCGCACGGCGCACGCTGCTGACCAGGCGTTCAGGGGCGTAGGGCTTGGGCAGGAAGTCGTAGACTCCGTCGTGCATGGCCTCCACCGCCTCGGCGACGTCGGCGTGGCCGGTGATCAGGATCACCGGCAAGTCGGCGTCCTGGTCCTTCAGCCGTCGGAACAGCTGGCGACCGTCCATGTTGGGCATGCGGATGTCGCTGATCACCACGCCCGGAAAGCCGTCGGGCAGGGCGGCGAGGGCGGTTTCGGCCGAGGCGAACGCCAGCACGTCCAGCCCCGCCAACTGCAAGGTCTGGACATTGGCCCCGCGCAGGGCGTCGTCGTCGTCGATGAAAAAGACCTGGTTGACGGAAATCTGCATCTAACGCGCCTTGGGCAATGAAATGACGAACCGCGCCCCAGTCTGAGCCGGCTCCAGGGCCAGTTCGCCGCCGAACTCGGCGACGATGTCGCGGCTGATGACCAGGCCCAGGCCCAGTCCCCGCGGCTTGGTGGTGGCGAACGGCGTGAACAGGGTCTTGGCCGCCTGCGGCGCCAGGCCTGGACCGTTGTCGGCGATGGCGATCCGGATTTGCGAGCGACGCGAAGTCACCTGGATGGCGATTTCCGGATCGGTGGTCCAGTCCAAGGCCTCCAAGGCCTCCAAGGCGTTCTGCAGCAGATTGACCAGCACCTGCTCCAACCGGAAACGCTCGGCCATGACGAGGGCCTCTTCGTCGGCTTCGCGGCGAACGACGCGAACGCTTGTCTGGCGCAGCCGAGGGCCGACCAGCAGCAGGGCGCCGTCGATCGCTTCGCGCACGGCGACCGGCCCGGCCGGCGCGCTGGTCTTGCGGGCGAAGGCGCGCAGTTCGTCGGTGATCAGGCCGATGCGGTCGGTGAGGCCCGCGATCAGGCCCAGATTGTTCCTGGCCGTGTCGGAGTCGGCGCGATCCAGGAAGATCAACGCATTGTCGGCATAGGCGCGGATCGCGGCGACCGGCTGGTTGATCTCGTGCGCCACCCCGGCGGCGATCTGGCCGAGCGTCGCCAGTTTGTTGGACTGCACCAGTTCGTCACGCATCAGGTGGACGTGGGCCTCGGCCCGTCGCCGCTCTTCCATCTCGATGGTCAGGCGACGGTTGGATTTGCGCAGCTCCGCGGTGCGCTCCTCGACCCGAGCCTCCAGTTCGGCGCGAGCGGCCTCCTGGCGGGCGGTGCGGAGGCTCGCCTGACTCCGCCAGCGCAGTAGCGCTCCGGCTAGACCGCAGACAGTCAGGCCGACCAGCAGGGCCACGGCGCGCGCGCCGGCCACCGCGCCGCTGAGGATCGAGCCGGTGGGCGTCAGGGTGAAGACCGTCCAGCCGGACGCGCCAAGGTCGGCGCTAGCCGCCATGTAGCGGGCGGGCGGCTGGCCGGGCAGGGCGGTCGTCGTCAGGCGCGGCGGTCGCGCCCCGCCCACCGCGGGGCGCGTGTCGAGCAGGGTGAAGGGAGCCTCGCCGAACCGATGCTCGGCCCGCAGGCGCTGCTGCTCGGTCTGGGGCAGCGGGGCGAGAGTTGAAAACCGCCATTGCGGGATCGAGGTGACCAGGATCACGCCGCGCGGGTCGGCGGCGAAGGCCGGCTCGGCCGCCGACCAATCGGCCTCCAGCGCTTCGAACTCGACCTTCACCACGACGACGCCCAGCATGCCGTCCGGGCCGTCGATCCTGCGCGACATGAACAGGCCGGGCCGACGGCTGACCGTGCCCAGGGCGAACAGTTCGGCGACGCCGGCTGATTTGGCGTCGCGGAAATACGGTCGGAAGCTGTAGTCGGAACCCACGAAGCTGGTGGGCTCGCGCCAATTGCTGGCGGCGATGGTCATGCCCTTGGCGTTCAGCACATAGATCACGGCGGCGCGGGTCCCGCCGCTGAGGGTTTCCAGTTTGCGGTTCAGTGCGTCGATCCCCCGCGCATCCGCCGCCCGCAGGACCTGGGCGACGTCCGGATCCTGGGCCAGGACGAAGGGCAGGGACCGGTGCTTGGCCAGCTCGCTGCGCAGCACCGCCGCGTGCAGGGCGGCCGAGGCCTGGGCCTGGCGGGCCAGCTCGGCGGTCGCGCGACGCTCGGCGACCTCGCCGGCGCCCCACAGGGCCACCCCGAGCACGACGATGCAGACGCCGAAGAATGCGGCCCAGCGACGAACGATCGGGCGGGTCGGATTCGGCATGGGAGGGCTGTTCATCGGCGGCGCTTCAGCAACATGTGCGGTTTTTCGCACAAACCGCCAAATCCCGAGCGGAAATTCGCCGTCCGTGGGGCTGCCACAATCAGGGTGTTTCCGAGAAACATAAATAAAAACAACCTATAAAAGCTTCAGCTTGGCGTGCTTGCGCCGCTTCTCCGCAACAAGGATCGTCTAACCAAGCGTCTTCGCAAAGGGACGCGGGATGGAAACGCGGCCGCACGGCCGGCCAAGAGGCGCCAGTGAAGACGATCACCCCGACCGCCCCCGCGCGGCCCAAGCCGTTTTATCGGCACCTGTACTTCCAGGTGTTGGTGGCGATCGTGGCGGGCGCGACCATCGGCCATTTCTGGCCCGGGCTGGGCGAGAGCCTCAAGCCGCTGGGCGACGGCTTCATCAAGCTGGTGAAGATGATCATCGCACCGGTGATCTTCTTGACCGTGGTGACCGGCATCGCCGGCATGCGCGACCTGGACAAGGTCGGCCGCGTGGCCCTGAAGGCCTTCATCTATTTCCTGGTGTTCTCGACCCTGGCCCTGATCGTCGGCATGATCGTCGCCAACGTCGTCCATCCGGGCGCGGGCATGAACATAGACCCGGCCACGCTCAACACGTCCAAGGTCGCGACGTACGAGGCCAAGGCCCACGATCAGACGATCGTCGGCTTCCTGCTGCACATCATCCCGGACACCGTGGTCAGCGCCTTCGCCGAGGGCGAGATCCTGCAGGTGTTGTTCTTCTCGATCCTGTTCGGCCTGTCGCTGGCCATGGTCGGTGATCGCGGCCAGCCAGTGCTGACCCTGCTGGAGTCGGTCGCCGAGGCCTTCTTCCGTCTCGTGCACGTGCTGATGAAGGCGGCTCCGATCGGGGCGTTCGGAGCCTTCGCCTTCACGATCGGCAAGTACGGCATCGGTTCGATCGCCAACTTGGCCGCCTTGGTCGCGACCTTCTACCTGACCTCGCTGTTCTTTGTGGTGGTGGTCCTGGGCCTAGTGGCCAAGTTCAATGGCTTTTCGATCTTCCGCCTTATCCGCTACCTGAAGGCCGAGCTCCTGCTCGTGCTGGGCACCAGCTCGTCGGAAGCGGCGCTGCCCAGCCTGATCGAGAAGCTGGAGAAAGCCGGTTGCCCCAAGTCCGTCGTCGGGCTGGTCGTGCCGCTGGGCTATTCGTTCAATCTGGACGGAACCAACATCTACATGACCCTGGCGGCGCTGTTCATCGCCCAGGCCACCGGCGTGCACCTGTCGCTGGGCGACCAGGCGCTGCTGCTGGGCGTGGCCATGCTCAGCTCAAAGGGCGCGGCGGGCGTGACCGGCGCGGGCTTCATCACCCTGGCCGCCACCCTGTCGGTGGTGCCCTCAGTGCCGGTCGCCGGCATGGCTCTTATCCTCGGCGTGGACCGCTTCATGTCCGAATGCCGAGCGCTGACCAACTTCACGGGCAACGCCGTCGCCACCATCGTCGTCTCGCGCTGGGAGAAGGGGCTCGACGCCGCCCAACTGGAGGCGGCCCTCAATCCTGACCCAGCCGCGCCGGAAATCCTGGCGACCGGCGAGGCTCGGCCCTAGGCCGACCCTCAGAACCATCAAAATAAGAAAATCGGGGAGCTCACATGACCAACGCCAACATCCGCCAAAGGCTTATCTACGGGACCGCCTTCGCGGGCCTGCTGCTGGCCGGCGCCGCCCACGCCCAGCAGGCGCCCATCGACGACGTGACCAAGGTCGAGGAAGTCGTCGTGGTCGGCAGCCAGATCAAGGGCGCCAAGACCACGGCGGCCCTGCCGGTGACGGTGATGGACAACAGCCAGATCGCCGCCACCGGGGCGGTTTCGGGCGATGATCTGTTCCGCTCGATCCCGCAGATGGGCGACGTCTTCATCAATCCCAGCAACAGCCCGCAGACCAGCAACTCCACGCGCGGCGACGTCAATTCGATCAACCTGCGCAGCCTGGGCGTGGGCAACACCCTGGTGCTGCTGAATGGCCGCCGTCTGGTCAACCATCCCACCAGCCAGTCGTCGGGCACCGTGCCTCTGCTGGGCTACAACGCCAACGCCATCCCGACCTCGAACCTGGAGCGGCTGGAAGTGCTGCGCGACGGCGCGGCCGCGATCTACGGCGCCGACGCGGTGGCCGGCGTGGTCAACACCGTGCTGCAGACCGACTTCGACGGCCTGACCATGGACGCCCAATATGGCTGGGCCGAAGGCACGCACCGCAAGGAATACACCAGCAACATCTTCGCCGGCCGCAACTTCGCGGACGGACGCGGCAATGTCTCGATCAACGCCAATTTCACCGAGCGCACGGCCCAACGGCCCAGCGACCGGCCCTATACCGCGACCCAGGACCTGCGGCCGCTGTTCGACAACGATCCGCGTTACACGGACAGCTCCGCACCCGACAACCGCGGCAATCAAAACTCGTTCTCCAATATCACCGTGCTGAACGCCGGCGGCGTCGTCCGGCAAGGCACGACGGCCCTGACCACGGCGGCGGGCGCCACCCACGTCCAGCCCAACACCATCGCGGGCTGCGCCGCCCAGCTGGGCAACGGCCTGTGCCTGGGCACGGGCAACCTCGCCACCGGCAGCACGGCCAATTTCCTGCGCTACAACGCGCCGCAGAACGACGCCACGACGATCGCGCCGAAGATCAGCCGCCAGAACGTCTTCCTCAATGGCCACTACGACATCACCGACACCCTGACCGCCTACGGCGAGGTGGGGGTTTATCACGCCGAGTCCGAGGGGCTGACCACCCAAGGCACCAGCCTGGTGGCGATCGGCGTGCCGGCCAGCAACTACTACAACCCCTTCGGCATGGCGGTGTTCGCCGACGGCAGGGTCAATCCCAACCGCCTGCCGAACCTGACCAACGTCCCGGCGTCCGGCCGGGCGGTGACCTTCACCAACTACCGTTTCAATGACTTGGGACCGAACAAGGTCGAGGTCGAGAACTATCAGACCCGCTTCCTGGGCGGCCTGAAGGGCGAGGCGTTCGGCTGGAACTGGGACTCGGCGCTGCTGTATTCAAAGGCCGACGCCAAGGACGAGTCCGACGGCATCGACAGCGCCAAGCTCGCCGCCCAACTGGCCCTGTCGACTCCCGACGCCTACAACCCCTTCAACGGCGGGTGCCTGGACGGGGAGGGCGGCCGGGACTGCACGCCCAGCTCCAAGGCCGCGACCGACGCCATCCGTTTCCGCCTCAAGCGCCACTCGACCACCACCCTGACCCTGGCCGATTTCAAGGTCTCCAAGCCCGACCTGCTGACCCTCTGGGCCGGTCCGGTCGGCGTGGCCGCCGGCGTCGAGTTCCGGCACGAGACCCAGCAGGACCGCCGCGACCCGCAGCTGGACGGCCGCACGCCCTTCACCGACCCGGTGACCGGCGCGGTCAGCAACAGCAACGTGACCGGCGTCAACGACACGCCCAGCACCAAGGGCTCGCGCGATGTCGGCTCGGCGTTTGTCGAGTTCGCCCTGCCGCTGGTGTCGCCCGAGATGAACGTGCCGCTGGTGCGCGCCATCGACGTGCAGTTGGCCGGCCGGTTCGAGAACTACAGCGACTTCGGATCGGTGGCGAAGCCCAAGATCGCCTTCGCCTGGGACGTGGTCGACGGCGTTCGGGTGCGCGGTTCGTGGCAGCAGGGCTTCCGGGCCCCCAATCTGGAAACCACCAACCCGTTCAGCTATTCGCGGACCAACAACGTCACCGACTACTACCGCTGCGAGGCCGACCTGCGGGCCGGCCGCATCTCCACCTTCAGCGCCTGCAATCGTGGCGTCGGCATCCGGTTCACGACGGCCGGCAATCCCGACCTGAAAGCCGAGGAGAGCGAAAGCTACTCGGTGGGCTTGGTCCTCCAGCCCCGGTTCATCCCGGAACGGTTTGGCGACGTCACGATCACCGTCGATCGCTGG
Organism: Caulobacter sp.; assembly: GCA_017744495.1. GTDB lineage: Bacteria > Pseudomonadota > Alphaproteobacteria > Caulobacterales > Caulobacteraceae > Caulobacter. Next base: position 15,336 of record JAGIBE010000011.1, read on the forward strand.
CAGATCGAGCAGGACGGCATCGTCGGCACGCTGGGTTCGACCAACATCGCCATCCAGGATTACCTGGAACGCATGACCGGCTCGAGCAATCCCAACGTGATCCGCGCCGCGCCCAACGCCGACGACGTGGCCTTCTTCGCCGGCACCGGCCTGGCCCCGGTCGGCCAGATCACCGAGATTCGCGACCAGTTCAAGAACCTGCAGCCGCAGACGGTCAGCGGCGTCGATATCGGCGTGAACTGGGCGTTGCGCACCGAGGATTACGGTCGCTTCACGGTCAATATCGATGCGAGCTACATGGATAAGTTCTCGCAGGATCTCGCACCGCCCATTCAGGAGCTGTTCGACGCCCGCGCGGCCGGCACGATCAACCCCGCCACGCCGCTGACCGATCCGGGCGATCTGCTGCGCAAGAACGGCAAGCCGGAATGGAAGGGCACGGGCACGCTGACCTGGCGCAAGGGCCCGGTCCAGATCGGCGGCTCGGTGCTGTACACCGGTTCGGTGCTGGACACCGATTTCCTGGCCGCCGACGGCACGCCCTGGACGGTCAAGTCGCTGACCACGGCCAACCTCTACGTCCAGTACCGGATCGAGGACAAGAAGAGCCCGCTGGACGACACCCGCCTACGCGTCGGCGCGCGCAACATCTTCGACAAGGATCCGCCCCTGTCGTCGAGCGGCTATATCGGCTCGCTCTACAATCCTTACGCCCGCTACTGGTACTTCAACGTCAGCAAGTCGTTCTGAGGCCCTGACGTTCCTCTGGCCCCGGCGCTTCCTCCCTCCGCGCCGGGGCCACGCTTCCTGTTCGATCCGCTTTTCAAGAGACGCCGCCATGGGTTCGCCGCTTCGCCGAGTTCTGACCAGTCTGGCGGCCTTGGGGCTGACGGCGACAGGCGGTTGCGCGCACGCTCAGGGCCAGCCCCCAGCCCAAAACGCGACCCAGGCCGGAACTCAGGCAGCCAGGGATTGCCCCGACTTCCTGCCGGTCGAAACTCGCTGCTTCGCCGGCCAGGACGCCAACGGCGCCTATTATTGGATCGCCATCCCGAAGGCCTGGAACGGTTCACTGGTCGTGCACACCCATGGCGGCCCGCGCCTCAAAGCGCCCAAGCCCGACGACGCCCTGGAGGATCTGGAGCGGTTCTCGGTGACCGTGAAGGAGGGCTTCGCTTGGGCCGGTTCGAACTATCGCCGCGCCGGCTACGGCGTTCGGAGCGCGGCCGAGGACAGCGACAACCTGCGCCAGATCTTCTGGGCGCAGTTCGGCCGCCCCAAGCGCACGATCCTGCACGGCCAGTCCTGGGGCGGCAATGTCGCGGCCAAGACGGCCGAGCTTTACGGGCAGGGGGCGGACGGCAGGCCCGTCTATGACGGCGTCATCCTGACCAGCGGCGTCCTCGGCGGCGGAACGCGGTCCTACGACTTCCGAGCCGACCTGAGGGCCGTCTACCAGTACTACTGCCAGAACCATCCGCGGCCCGACGAGCCGACCTATCCGCTCTGGCAGGGCCAGCCTGTCGGCTCGACCCTGACCAATAAGCAACTTGATGAGCGTCTCGAGGCCTGCACCGGCGTCAACCTGCCCAAGACCCAGCGCACGCCGATCCAGCAGCGCAATCTCGACAATATCCTGGCGGTGACCCGCATTCCCGAGCGGACGCTGGACAGCCACCTCTCTTGGGCGACCTTCACCTTCGCCGACATGGTCAATAAGCGCCTGGACGGCCACAATCCGTTCAGCAACGTCGGCGTCGTCTATGCAGGCTCCGACGATGACGTCGCGCTCAACAAGGGCGTGGCGCGGTTCGCGGCCGATCCGGAGGGCGTGCGCCGCCTGGCCTTCGACGCTGATCTCAGCGGCAAGCTGACCGTCCCGACCTTGACGATGCACGCCATCGACGATCCCACCGCTTTCGTCGAGCTGGAGCAAGTGTTTCGCGACACCGCCGCCAAGGCGGGCGCGAGCGATCTCCTGGTCCAATCGTTCACCGACGAACACGAGCACAGCAAGCTGGCCACGCCGGAATACGCCGCGTTGCTGCGGGCGATGAGCGCCTGGATCGAACAGGGCGAAAGGCCTTCGCCCGTTTCGCTGGCGGCCGGCTGTCTGCAGGCCGTGACGATCTACGGCGAGGCCTGCCACTTCCGCGTCGACTATAAGGTCCGGCCCCTCGCCGAGCGCAGCTATCCCCGCTGAACCGTCGGTTTATGGCGTACAGCCGTAAGCCGCGAGAGCGGCTCCTGACTTCGATGGGCCGTGTCTATGGCCGCCATCCTGCATAAAAAATCATGGCGGGCGCCCCGCAATGTTGCACCCAGAGCCTCAAAGCTCGCCTTCCTTCCAGCGGGCGGTGGCGGCTATTGCGAATATTTCTAGTCTGACGAACTGTTGCGGTTGCGAAAACGTCGTGAGTTCGCTCGTATTTGATTCACACAACAAGAAAATGTCGGCCGGGAAGCCCCATAGAGGAGAAGCAAACGCGCACATAAAGCGCCAATAGGGGGTTTTAATGAATAATCGATCGCGAAATATTCTAGTCGCGGGGGTTTCGGCTCTTTCTATCTCCATGGCGTATACTGGTTTGGCCCACGCCGACGAGCTGCCCGTCAAGACGGCCGATCCGGCCGCGACCGAGGTCGAGACCGTCATCGTCCTCGGAACGCGCAGGACCGACCGATCAGTGGTGGATTCGCCATCTCCGATCGACGTCTTCGGCGGGGAGGAACTCAGCCGTCAGCCGGCCGCCGACATGCTGGATGTGGTCAAGAACCTCGTCCCGTCGTTCTACGTCCCGCAGAACACAATTTCCGACGCCTCGACCTTCGTGCGCGCGCCGTCCTTGCGAGGCCTCGGCGCCGACCAGGTTCTCGTGATGATCAACGGCAAGCGCTACAATCGCTCCGCGCTGGTCCAGGTGGTGACGGGCGGCGACACAGCCCTGTCTCTGGGCGCCCAGGCCGTCGATCTGTCGATGATCCCGTCGATTGCTATCAAGGATCTGCAGATCCTGCGCGACGGCGCGACCGCCCAATACGGTTCCGACGCCATCGGCGGCGTCATCAACTACGGCATCCGCAACAATGACAGCGGCGTCGAGCTGCAGGCGCGGTACGGAAAGACTTATGCCGGCGATGGCCGGAGCTATCAGTTCGCCGCCAACGTCGGCTTCAAGCTGTTCGACGCTGGATTCGTCAACCTGTCGGGCGAGTACTTCGACGACGGCCAGACGAGCCGCGGCGCCACTCGGCCCATCGCGGCCGTCTTCGCGGCGAACAACCCGACCCTCGCCCCGCAGTTGCCCAACTATCCCGGTCCGGCGCAGATCTGGGGCACGTCGCCCACGAACGGCTACAAGCTGTTCCTCAACTCGGCCTACGACGTCAGCGAAAACACCAGCATCTACCTGACGGCCAACCTGGGACATCGCGAAGCCGACCAGAGTTTCAACTATCGTTCACCGATCTCAGCCCCGACGCCGCTTGTGGTGGACGACGGCACGGGTACGCCCGCCACGCGCTCGCCGGGTCGCAACGGCGCCTTCGCCCCGATCTACCTGACGCCCTGTCCGACCGGCAACGCCACCTGTCCCACAGGCGGCTTCGTCAAGGACGGCAACATCTTCAACTTCACGTCGGTCTACCCCGCCGGCTTCACGCCGCGTTTCCAGGGCGTGGTCGAGCAGTTCTACGGGACCATGGGCGTCAAGGGGGAGGCCGACAGCGGTCTGACCTACGACCTGTCGGGAACCCTGGCGAAGAACTCGCTCGACCTGGCGATGACGAAATCGCTCAACGCCTCCTTCGGGCCCCAGAGCCAGAAGGAGTTCAAGTTCGGTAAGCTGATCCAGCGCGAAACCAACCTGAACCTCGACCTGACCTATCCGATCGAAGTCGGCTTCGCGAGCCCGGTCACCCTGTCGGGCGGCGCCGAATATCGCCATGAGGAATATGAGGCCACGGCCGGCGACCTGCAGTCCTACGCTGCGGGGCCCTACGCGGTTCAGCCGCTGTACGTGCAGGTTTCTCCCGGCGTCTATGCCCGCTCGCTGACCGCGGGCGGCGCGCCCGAAACCGCCTCCCAGTCGCCCGGCGCCAGCGGTTACGGCGGCACCAGCCCGGCGTCGGCCAAGACCTCGACCCAGAGCAACTATGGCGTCTATCTCGGCGCGGAGACCGACGTCACCGAGGCCTTCACGGTCGGCGTCGCCGGACGCTATGAGGATTACGACACGTTCGGCGACACCGTCGTCGGCAAGGCGAACGCCCTCTACAAGCTGACGGACATGTTCTCGGTGCGCGGCACTGTCGGCACCGGGTTCCACGCCCCGTCTCCCGGGCAGAGCAATACGGAAATCCTGACGACCGCCTTCGCCCCCGGCGGTGAGCAGGTCCAGACCGGCACCTATCCGGTGACCAGCGCCATCGCGCAGTATTTCGGCGCGAAGACCCTGACGCCCGAGAAGTCCACCAACTACGGCGTCGGGTTCATCTTCAGCCCGATCAGCAACTTCACCCTCACCGTCGACGGCTATCTGATCAAGGTGAAGGACCGCATCAGCATCACGAGCACTTTCGATGTCACGGCGGCCGACATCGTCGCTCAGCCCGCGCTCGCCGCGGTCGGCGTCGGCGGCGCGGTGGCCTACTTCACCAATGGCTTCGACACCAAGACCAAGGGGATCGACGCCGTCGCCAGCTACAGCACCGATCTTCTGGACAACCCGCTGCTCCTCTCGCTCGCCTATAGCTACAACAAGAGCGAAGTCACCAAGTTCGACCCGGTGGCCATCGGGGCCGATCGGATCTACGACATCGAGCACATCACGCCCAAGCACCGCGCCAATGTCTCGGCGAGCTACCAGGTCGGCGGCTTCTCGATCAACGCCCGCGGCAACTACTACAGCAGTTGGAGCACCGACCAGGACTATCCGGGCCAGACGTTCGGCGCGAAGGTCACGGCCGACCTCGACGTCAGCTACACTATCGCGGAAAAATATACGGTCACCGTCGGGGCCAACAATCTCTTCGACGAATATCCGGACAAGCTCGCCCCGACCACGGCCAACCCGATCTATGCTCTGACCAACAGCACGGCCGACGGCCAGATCTATCCGCGCTCGGGCGGTCCCTTCGGCATGAACGGCGGCTTCTGGTACGCGCGCCTGAAAGTGAAATACTAGGCCTCTCGAACGATCGGGCATCGCCGGCCCCGCGGTGGGCGATGTCCGGCGCGAACGCCGTCTGGACGATTCCGGACGGCGTTTTCGCATGACGGGCGCCAAGCTCTTGCGAAGATTGGCTTGACCCTCGTCGGATAGGTGATGCTCGGAACAGATCGGCGCTTAACGCCAACCTTTCGCTCGCGCCGTCTCCTCGGCGTTCCTGTCGAGCGGCGCACCATCGATCATGTCGTCCGTGGCCGCTAAGACAGCCGCAGGGAGCTCCGCGCCCGCCGTGCGGTAGGTCGCGACCTGGGAGGTCATCGGGCTGGCCACACGCAGGCGCCAGGCGTCGGCGTGTCGACAGGCGAGACCCGCCACGCCTTCACGGCCGTTGGGTTGGAAGGTCCGGCAGTAGGTCCCCTCTTTGTCGCGGAAACTGAGACCGATGCGGATCGGCCCCGAGACGTCGGCCGCCGTCTGGCGGTCGAGCGCGCGAGCGAGGGCGCCGGTGGCGACCAGGGCCTGACTGTCGCCGCCGTCGAGGCCGACCGGTGACGGCTGCGCCAGGCGTCCGACCGCCAGTCCGACAACCAGGCACGCGGCCAGGCCCGCCCAAGCGGGCAGGCGAAACGTCGGGCTCTGGGACCTCGGAGCGGCGGCGGGGCGCCGCCGATCAGCCAGACTCACCACCTCGCCCGAGGTCGGCGCGCCGTTGCGGATCGTCTCCAGCAGGCGCTCGGGCAAAGGCTCCTGAACGATCGGATCGTAATGACCGCGCAGCAAGGCCTTGAGATCCCCCTGCGCCTTCAGGCGAGCGGCGAGATCGATATCCTTGCGCGCGGCGCCCTCGACCAGGGCGCGGGTCGCGGGGTCGAGCTCGTCGTCCACATAGGCGGCCAGGATCCGGTCGTCGAAGGTCACGGGTGGGCTCCTTGATCGATAAGGGCTGTCTGCAGAGCCGCCCGGCCGCGCGAGAGGCGGCTAGTCACGGTGCCGACGGGGGTCTCCAGCACGGCGGCGGCCTCGTCGTAGGACAGGCCCTCGATCAGCACGAGGGCGACGGCGACGCGCTGCTCGTCGGGCAGGGCGGTCATGGCGCGCTCGACGGCCGAGAGGCCCAGCCGCGCATCCAACGTGGCTGAAGCCGGGTCGGCCGCATGCTCGCCCAACTCGGGCGCGGCGGTGACCTTGCCCCAGCGGGTACGCCGGCGTGTTTCGTCGATCCAGGCGTTCTTCATGATCCGGAACATCCAGCTGTCGAGCCGCGTATCGGGACGCCACTGATCCCGCCGGACCAGGGCCCGCTCCAGCGTCAGCTGCGTGAGGTCGTCGGCGTCGGCCGGATCGCGGGCCAGGGCGCGCGCCATCCGCCGCAAGCGCGGGGCATGGGCGACGAGCTCTGATTGGAATGCGTCCAAGATTTCGCCTTCGTGTCCTTGTTGGATGGAACGATCCGGCCCGGACGTTCCATCCAACACGAGCCAAACTAATTTATAGATCCCGGCCGAGACAAAGCTTGGCTGAGGACATGTCAAGGAAGCGTATGAACGGGCGATGGATCCTCGCGGCGATGAGCGCCTTGGCGCTGGGCGCGACGGCGTCGGCGCAGATCGCGCCGGGGCTGCCCGCCACGCCTGGCTTGCGCGATCCGCTCGCGCCTGTCGGCGACCTGGTGCGCGAGCCTCTGGAGCAGGCTCTTGGCGCTGTCCGCGCGCTGGATGTCGCCGACCTGCGACTGGAGCGCCTGACCACCCTAGTGCGGGCCAATCCCCGCGTTCTGGACCTCGACGATCGCGGGCAGGCGGTGGTGCGCGGCGAGATCCTCGCGATGGCGCCGAGCGAGGAGGCCTTGGCGCGCCTGAAGACGGCGGGCTTCTCGATCGCCCGTGAAGAAGACGCCGACGCTCTGGGGCTGCGCATGGTCACGTTGCGTCCGCCGAGCGGCCTCAATATCCGCGCCGCCGTGCGGAAGGCGCGCGAGATCGATCCGGCCGGCGACTACGACTTCAACCACCTCTATGCCGGGGCGGACGCAGGCGCCGCGGCCGCGGCCGCCGCCAGCTCGTCACACGCGCTGCCGGCCGGCCGCGTGGGCCTGCTGGACGGCGGCGTCGATCGGGGTCACATGGCCTTCAGGGGCGTGGAGATCGAACAACGCGGCTTCGCGCCGGGCGGCGGCCGCCCCAGCCGCCACGGCACGGCGGTGGCGTCGCTGCTGGTCGGCCGCGGCTTCGGCGGGCTTGGTGCGGGGTCGCGACTCTATGCGGCCGATGTCTACGGAACAGGCCCGACCGGAGGCTCGGCGGCGGCGATCGTCGGGGCGCTGAACTGGATGGCCGAGGCCAAGGCGCCGGTGGTCAATATCAGCCTTGTCGGTCCGGACAACGCCACCCTGCGCGCGGCCGTAAAGGCCCTGCAGTCGCGAGGTTGCCTCGTGGTGGCGGCGGTCGGCAACGACGGCCCGGCGGCGCCGTCGCTCTACCCCGCCTCGTACGCCGGCGTGGTCGCCGTTACGGGCGTCGACGCCAAGGGACGCCTTCTGCCTGAAGCGGGCAAGGCCAGCCATGTCGACTTCGCGGCGCTCGGCTCCGGCGTGAAGGTCGCCACCCCAGGCGGGGGCACGGCCAGCGTGCGCGGCACGTCCTACGCCGCCCCCGTGGTCGCCGCGCATCTGGCGGCTCGAGCCGACATCGCCGCCCTGGCTGCTCTGGCCAGGGATCTCGGCGCGCCGGGACCAGATCCGGTGTTCGGCAAGGGTTTCGTGGGTTCGGTGCAGTAGTCTCGAAAAATTTTGGGCCGTTGGGATGGATCGTCACGGACCCGTCGTTGGACCGGGTGGAAGCGCCGATGCGGCGCGGCAAGCCTCGAAGGATACGACGATGTTCAAGCCCACCCTTTTCCTGACCACCGCCGCCCTGGTCGGCGCCCTGACTGTCGCGCCGGCCCAAGCGCAGCTTCTGGGCGGCGGACTCGGTGGCGGCGGTGCGGGCGGCCTGACCGGCGGATTGGGCGGCCTTGCCGGTTCGGGCAGCGGTACGCTCGGCGGTTCGGGTCAGTTCGGCGCGCCCGACCTGGGCGGTTCCATCTCGCGGGGTCGCGGCGCCGGCGACGGCGTGCGCGACCGCGCGACGGGCGCTGGCCGCACCGCGGCCGACACGGCCGGCCGCGCCAGCGGGAAGGCCCGCAAGGCGGCCAGCTCGGCCAATCTGGACGCGACCGGCGCCTTGACGGGGACGGGCTCGATCACCGGCGCAGGCGCTTCGGGCCAAGGCTCGGGCGACGCTTCGGCCAGTGGCGGCCTGGGCCTGCCGGATACGAGCGGGATCGCCAGCGGCGCGAGCTCAAGGGCTTCCAGCATCGCTTCGGCGACTCGTGATCGCGCTACTCAGACGACCAGCCGAGCGAAGGGCGCGGCGGCGGGCGCGGGCGACACGGTCCGTTCGGCCAGCCTGAACGGTTCGGGCAGCGGTTCGGCGTCGGCCTCGAAGCATGGCGCCTCGGCCTCGGCCGGTGGTTCGGGCGGGGGTCTCCTGTCGTCCGGCTCGGCCAATGGCGGCGGCTCGCTGGCCCTGTCGGCCGATCGCAACGGCGCCAATGCCTCGACCTCGGCCAACGGGGCCGCCTCGCGCGGCAACTAGGCTTCCGGCGGCGCGCGCTCCGGGCGAGGGGAACCGCGCCGCCACCCCCGCCACCCCCGCCGCGCCGCCCTGGCGCCTTGTCGGGCGGCGTGTCGGCCGAATTAATCCTCCTTAGGAGGAGGGATACAGCTCCAGCAGCGCACGCGTCACGCCATTGGTCCAGCCGAAGCCGTCCTGCAGCGGATACTCGCCGCCGCCGCCGGCCTTGGCCTCCTCGACGTCGTACTTCTCCAGCATCTTGCCGCTAGCCTGGTACTCGCGGGCGACAGTGGCCAGCCAGCGCACACTGATCGTTTTGGCCAAGTCGTCCTCGCCGTATCGCCGCAAGCCCGAGACGGCCACCCACTGCAGCGGGGCCCAGCCGTTGGGGGTATCCCACTGTTGACCGGTCGAGACCGTGGTGGTGCGCAAGCCGCCTGGCGCCAGCAGCAGGGCGCGGGTCGTGGCGGCCACGGCCTTGGCCTGGGCCGGGCTCGCCGTCCCGACGAAGAGCGGATAGAGGGTCGCGGCGCTGGGGTGGTCCAGTCGCGTCCGTTCGCGCCACTGATAGTCCAGGTAGAGCCCGCGCGGAGCATCCCAGAGATAGGCGTCAATCGCCTCCCGGCGAGCCTTGGCGCGGCCGCTGAATTCGGCGACGCAGGGAGCGTCCGCCAAGTCGGCGCAACCCTGGCTGATGGCCGTCTCCAGGCCGAACAGCAGGGCGTTGAGGTCTACCGGGATAATCGAGGTGGTCTGGATGGACTTCAGGCTCCTTCCGTCGGCCATCCAGCGCGAGCTGAAGTCCCAGCCGCTCTCCGCGCCCGAGCGCAGGTCGCGGAAGACGTCGCCGGCCGGACGGCTGGTGACCTCGCGGGCGGTCAGCACGTCCTCGCGATAGGACTCGTCGCGCGGCGTGGTCCGGTCGTCGGCGTAGCGGTTTAGAACCGAGCCGTCGGGCAGGGTGACCACGCGGCGATGCGCCTGGCCTGGCTTGAGGGTCTTTTCGCCGTCCATCCAGAAGGCGTGCTCGCGGCGCATCTGGTCGACGCGCGCCTTGAACCGCGCCTTGTCGGTCTTGTCCGTGAGCCCGACCATCGCGAAGTAGAACGGCGGCTGCGAACGGCTGAGATAGTAGGTGCGCGTGCCGTTGGGGATGTGGCCGTAGCGGTTGATCAGCCCTCCGAAGTCATCGACCATGTTCTCGACGGCGTCCTGGCGGCCGTCGGCGGCCAGGCCCAGCATCGTGAAATAGCTGTCCCAGTAATACATCTCGCGAAAGCGGCCGCCCGGCACCACGAAGGGCTTGTCCAGGGGAAGTGCGCTATCGCCGTCGACGGCCTTGACCGGCGCGCGCGTCAGCACCGGCCACAGGGCGGCGATGTGGGCTTTCAGCGTGCTGCGGTCCTTCGACGGCGGCGGCGCGGCCGGGTTTTGCGGCAAGTCGAAATTGGCCCGCACGAAGCGCTTCAGCTCGGCGTCGGTGAAGGCGGCGTGGACGCGGTAGGCGGCCAGGATCTCGGCGGGCGGGCGCTTGGGCCTGGCGTCGACGAAGGTCTTGCCGTCCGGGAACAGCTTGCGCATCTGCACCTGGTGGAACAGCTCGGCATAGGTGTCGGCAGGGGAGGCGACCTCGCTGGCATTGGTGGGAGCGGTCTGGGCGAAGACCGGCGCGGCGAGGGTGAACCAGGCGACGGCGGCGATTAGGACGTGGCGAGGGTTCACGGCGTTCCTCCGAAGACAGACAGCCCAAGCTTCAAACGGGAAAACGCGGATCGGGTCCGAGGAGACCCGACCCGCGGCAGGAGAGTTGCTGGGGGAGCAACCCGTCCGCGGCTCCGACTGGGGGCGGCGCTGCGGCTCTGATCGGGAGAACCGGTCAGAAGTTGTAGCCGACGCTGAACTTGAAGCTTCGGCCCAGGATCGGACGGGCGTTCGCGCCGCTGGTCGAGCGAGGGTCGCCCTCGGTCAGGCCGTGGCTGTCGGTCAGGTTGTCGGCCGAGACCTGGACGGTGAAGTCGGCGACGTCGAAGATCGCGCCCAGGTCGACCTTGGTGTAGCCCTTTAGCACCTGGGTGTTGGCGTTGTCGGCGTAGCGGTCGTCCACGGCGCTGACCGTGCCGTAGAAGGTCGATTCCACCGAGCCTAGGGTCACGTCGTAGCTGGGGGTGAAACGGATCATCCAGTCGGGCTGACGCTGGGCGCTGTTGCCCTTGTTGGCCGGGATCGACGACTTGACGATCTCGGTCTTCTGGAAGGTGCCGTTCAGGGCCAGGGACAGGCCGAAGTCCGAGCGCCAGCGGCCATCCAGCTCCAGGCCGTGGGCCTTGTTGCTGTTGCTCTCCTGGACGCCGCCGACATCGGCGAACTTGGCGCCCTCGAACTTGTTGGCGAAGCCGGTGGCGTAGAGCTCGAACGGGCCGCTGCGCAGCTTGTAGCCCAGCTCGTACTGGTCGACCGACAGGGTGTCGGTCAGGCCTTCGCGGAAGTTGTCGAAGCTGGGGAACTTGTAGCCGCGCGAATAGCGGCCGAACACGCCCGACACGCTGTTGATGTCGTAGTTCACCCCGACGGTGTAGCTGGTCTTGCTGTTGCTGTAGTCGGTGGTGCGCAGGGCCAGGCCGTCAGGAAACCCGGGACCGTCATCGACCACATAGTCTGTCTGGAAGCGCTCGCGGCGCACGCCCAGATCGATGCGCAGCGGATCGATCACCTGCCAGGAGTCGGCCAGGTAGAAGGCGTCCACGCGCCCGTCTCCGGCCGAGGTCAGGCCGAACTTGAAGCAGCTGGACGTGCTGCCCGCCGCGGCCAGGTCGGCGCAGGTGACCGGGGCGGCCAGATAGTCGCCGTTGGCCTTGACCTGCATCGGCTCGACATTGCCCAGAGTCCAGAAGTCGTCGGACTTGAAGCTGGACGCGTAATAGCCGGCCGACAGCTGATGGGTTCCCAGGGTCTTGGCGATCGACAGGTCGTTGGTCAGCGCCTTGATCTTCTTCTCGACGATCCAGGCGCCCCAGTTCTGCACGTAGTCGGTCGAGGCCAGGGCGCCGCCGCCGCGGGTCCTGATCGCGCCGGGCACGACTGTATTGAGGGAGGCCACCGTGATCGCCGCGCCGTCCGGCACCAGGCCATAGGTGTTGGCGTCACCGTCAGTCAGGCTGAAGCGGTCGCGCACCTGCCAGCCGTCGCCGAACTCGTGCTCGAAACTGCCGCCGGCCACATAACCCTTGAAGCCCCGGCCGTCGGCCAGATCAAAATTGCGGGTCGCGCCGGCGGCGTTGACCTGCAGGGTGTGGAAGCGGCTGGCCTCGCCGATCTGGGTGTAGGTCCCCTTGTCGACGCCGGGCACGTTGATCGCGAACGGCAGGTACCAGGCGCCGTGGTCGTCGGTGTAGCGGGCGTAGAGATTGATCTTCCCGCGTTCCATCCGCTTGGTGATGTTGACCGTGAACTGCTGGCCGACCTCGCTGTCGAACTGGGTGTCACGCACGCCCGGCGAGGTGGTCGCGTAGCCGCCAACCATGAAATAAAGGTCGTCGGCCAGCTTGCCGCTGACCAGGCCGTCGACGCGGCGGAGGTCGTAGTCGGAGGTGGACAGCTTGATCAGTCCGTGGGTCTCCTCGCCGCCTTCCTTGAGCTGGAAGTTCGTCGTCAAGCCGGGCTGGCCGTTGGAGAAGATCGGGTTGGGGCCGCCACGCAGGGCTTCCATCCGCGAGATGGTCTCGTCCACCCGGAAGATCGAGCTGTTCTCCAGGAACGAGAGGGTGGAGGGCGGATAGATCGGCGCGCCCTGCAGCTGGATCGTCAGGAACTCGGCGTCGCCGGTGGCGGGGAAGCCGCGGACGAAGACGTTGGCGCCGGCCACGCCGCCAGAGGTCTCGACCCATACGCCGGGCACCAGGGTCAGCAGCTCGGCGGTGCTCTTGGGCGAGGCCTTGGTGATGTCGTCGGCGTTGACAGTGGTGACCGCGAAGCTGGCGGCCAGCTTGTCGATGCCCTTGCCGCCGGGCGTGCCGACCACGATCAGTTCATCGACCTGGGCGGGCGTCTCCGGATCGGGCTCGGCCGCCGTCGCCGGCGCGGCGGCCGTCTGGGCGCTGGTGGCGACCAGGAGGGTCTTGGCGCGGATGGCGTAGACCCCGCTGGCGGTGGCCTGTGCGCTCAGACCCGTGCCGTTCAGCAGACGCTTGAGACCGGCCTCGGCGGTGTAGGCGCCGGTGAGAGCCGGGGCGCGCTTGCCACGCACGCTCGCCTCGTCGAAGGCCAGCTGCTGGCCGGACGCCTGGCCGAAGGCGCGCAGGGCGCTGCTCAGATCCTGGGCGGGGATGTCGAAGCTGTAGGTGATCCGCTGCTGCTGGGCGTGCACCGCGACGGGCGCGGTCAGGAGCATCAAGGCCGCGGCCGCGGTGGAGCTCCAAGCCAGACGGCGGTCGAACGTTCTGCGCATTGTCTTCCCTCCCTTATGCGCCAACGTTGATTGCGGCGCTTTGGAAAGTGAGACGCCTCAGCTCGTCGAAGACACACCGGTCGGCGCCGAATTTTTTTGGCCGCGGTCGATCTTCAGCACGGTCACGCCATTGGCCGCAACCGCGTGGACGGGCAGCACGGCGGTCACCCCGTCGACGAAGGCTCCGGTGTCGCCCGAGGTGAACACGCCGCTGATCCGCAGCTGGGCCACGCCCGGGTCGCCGATCTTCAGCTTGTCGCGGGCGTAACGGTTCACCCGCTCGACGGCCAGGTCCATGGGCTCGTCCTGGAACACCAGCTGACCGCTTTCCCAAGCCTTGGCGCGCACCGGGTCCAGCTGGGCCACGACCGTGGCGCTGGTCATGGTGGAGCTGATCAGTTCCTTTCCAGGCGTCAGCAGCCGGTCGGCCGGCGCGCCGTCAATCTTGACCGGCACGGCGGCGTCGGCGCGGCCGGTCTTGTCGTCCAGCACCGCCACGTGGCCCTCGTAGAGGACCACCCGCATCTGGCCGGTCAGGCGCTCGACACTGAACACCGTGCCGGTGGCCACCACCAGCTTGTCGCCCGCCGCCACCGAGAACGGTCGCAGCGGGTCCTTGGCCACCGAGAACTTGGCCCGGCCGCTGTCCAGCCAAAGTCGACGGCGGCCACTCTCGTACTTCACCTTCAGCACCGTGGCGCTGTCGAGCGAGGCGCGCGAGCCGTCGGCCAGCTCCACGATCCGACGCTCGCCCTCGCTGGTGCGGTAGACGTCGGGCAGGCTGGCCTTCCAGGCGATCCCGCCGACGACGGCCGCCACCAGGCAGGCGGCCAGACCCGTCCACATCGCCGGGCGGCGATAGGGGCGGGCCCATCGCCCGCGCTGGGCTCGGCGCAGGTCTTCCAGGGCCTCGCCGCGTAGGGCGATCAGGCCGGGACTGGCGGCTTGCTCCTCGACGGCGCGCCAGGCGGAGACCGCGTCGTCAAGCAGGCCGCGATGGGCTTCGTCGGCCTCGAACCAGGCCCGCAACTCTTCCTGCTCGGTCAGGCTCAGGTCGTCGTCGGCCAGGCGGATGCACCACAGGGCGGCCTGCTCGCGGGCGACGTCCAGCCGCTTTTCGAAGGACGAGAGGGTCATTCGCCGGCCCTCACGCGTCGTGTCAGATGGGTCATGGCCTTGAGGATGTGCTTTTGCACCGCGCTGACGGAGACGCCATAAAGCGCGGCGAGCTCGGACTGTTTCATGCCTTCCAGGCGGAACAGAAGAAAGATGGCGCGGGTGCGATCGGGCAGTTCGCGCAGGGCGTCGGAGACCGCGCCCAGACTTTCGCGACCCAGCAAGACCCGGGCGGGGTCGAGGGGTTCCAGGTCACCGCCCCCGGCGCCGACCCCGGCGTGCACGCTGGCCCGGTAGCTGGCGCGGACCTTCTCGCGTCGGCTTCGGTCGCGCAGCAGGTTGGCGGCCATCTGGAATATGTAGGCGTCGGCGTTGTCCGGACTGCCCTGGGCCGTCGCCAGCTTGGCGAACAGCTCCTGGGTCATGTCCTCCGCGTCGCTATGGCTGGCGGCGCGACGCATGAAGAACGCCATCAGCGCCGGCCGATAGCGCCGGTCTAGTCCATTGAGATCTGGTTCGATGGCTGGTCGCACGATTTCGCCCGATGGGCGCGAGCCCAGGTTCAAGGTTTTGTCTCACCGTGCATGACGCACCACAACGATCAACCCACAGCGCATCGTGGCGATTTTTCCATGACAGGTGACCGTACGGAGCGCGCCGACACGGATTTGAGCGGTAGGAGCACGCTGACCGTCACGCCGACGTTCCAGCGCGCTGAATGGCAGTCGCCGGAGATCAGCCAAGGGCGGCTTTGCGTGGAACGGACTTATGAACGACGGTTCCTTGCGGCGCGGTGTCGCCACGGACAAGGCCGTGGCGACCCGTCGCTGTTCCTAGCGGGAGTCTTCGGCGGCGGCGATCGCCGCCTTGGCCGCGAGGATATAGGCCGTGGTGGTGCTGACCGTGTATTCGCTTTCGAACCACAGGAACGGCCAATCGGTCATCATCTCCGGGAAGTCCGGCTTGATGACCAGCACGCCCGGGGCCATCCCGCCGGCGATGAAGCCGTAGTCGGCGCGGTTGTGGCCGTAGCCGTTCAGCTTCGAGCGCGTGCCGACGGTCGAGACCAGCGACAGGTTATTGGCCGGATGCCGGCCCAGCATGTAGTCCAGCGCATGCAGCGTATATTCCGGACCGATCAGGTCCGGGAACGCCTTGTGCATCAGGTACATGTTGGCGCCGAAGCCGGCGACCTCGCCCGACCCCGCCCATGAGCCCATGCCGACCGGAACGCCGAACGGGTTGCCCGCCAGCTCCTTGTCGACCCGCGGCTTGACGGCGGCGACGAGCGTCCTGATCCGGGCCTTGTAGTCCGCATCCATGTAGGGGAGGGCGCGCACGGCCACGCCGCCGATGCGATCGAAGTTGGCTTCGATGGCCGGCGTCAGGGCGCGCAGGCGCGCAGTATAGACCGGATCGCCCTTGGTCGTGATCACCAGCTCCACCGTCGCGGCGACCTTGGCCAGGTCGAGGAACTTGGCCATGAAGCCGCTGTCGTCGCGGCCGTCGCTGCCGTTGGCGGCCTGGCCTTCGCGCGCCGCCCACAGCGCCTTGGCGGCCGTCAGGGCCTCGGCCGACATCGCCGGATCGAAATCCTTGAGCGCGCGGCTGGCCGCCGCCAGGCTTCCGGCCACCATCAGATCATTCGCCGGATAGGCGGTGGTGAACGCCCATCGGTCGTCAGGCGCGCCCGAGCGATCGCCTTTGGTCTCGTTCGGGCCGAGCGCGGCGTCGTAGACTTTGCCGTCGGTCTGCGAACCGGCGTCGCCCAGATGCGCGTACTGTCGAAGTTTCGGGTCGATGATGCCGACGATCGAATGCCCGAAGACCTTGTATTGCGCGAGCAGCTGCAGCGTGCCGTGGCGGACCTGCTGTAGCGCGTCGGGCGCGCCGTCCGGCTTGCGGATTTCCACCTCGCGCGCCTTCTCGTCGACGCTGGTTTCATCCCAGTCGAGGCCGAAGAGTTCGCGCGTCCAGACCAGATCGCGCACCACCTGGGCGTTTTGCGGCGTCTGGATGTCGTAGTCCCCGGCGTCCTGGAAGCCGCCGACCGCCAGCCCCGGAATGTGCTCGCCCGGCTTGAAGGGCGAGTCCAGGTTCGGCCCCATACGATAGCCGTCGAAGTGGACGTGGTTGGGCGGGGCCTGCACCGCGTCGTCCAGGTGCGAGGCGCGCTGCCACACGCGGTATTGTTCCCGCACGGTCATATGGTCCATCTGCACGGGCAGATAGGTGTCGAGCGAAGGCTGCCAGATCCGCGCATAGGCGTCGGCCGCGATCGGGAAGGGATTGGTCGTCTGCCCGGCGTAGGAGACCGCGTAGACGCCCGGCTCGCGTACGCTGGAGAAGTCGAACGCGGCGTATTTGTAGCGCAGGAACTTGCCGCGCGGCTGGATCGGCGCGCTGAACACCGGCTTCTGGCCGCTGTCGGTGAGCTTGACCAGGGTGGCCTCGGCGGGCCCGTCGAAGGCAGGGTCCAGCTCGATCAGCGCCACCTTGCTCCGCTTCGGCGTGTAGCCGGCCTGGTTGAAGGAGATGACCGGATCGCGCCTCCAGCCCGGGATCACGTTGGGGCGCACATGCCATACGACCGCGTCGTCCTTGGCGCCGGCGGCGATCAGAGAGCGCACGACGAACCAGCCGTTCTGGGCGCGGTTGCGCGCGTCATACAAGGCGAGCGGCGTATTGGCGGTGATGGTGACGCGGGTCTTCGGGTCTTCCGGCGAGAGGGTCACGCTCTTCGCGCCGGACGCCATGGGCTGGGGATCGCCCGAACCGTCGGTCGCCATCGGCCCGTTGGGATTGCGCGGGAAGAGCCCCGGCTGGTCGCCCATCAGAAAGGTCTTGCCGAAGTAGGCCGTCGGCAGGAAATCCAGATTAAACCCGGCCTTGCCGACCAGTTCCGGCGGGAGGGGGGCGTCGAGATCGACCGCGATGCGGAAACCGCCGTCCTCGGGGGTCACCTTCACGCGATAGTTCAGTTTTTCCTTCGGATAGCTCGAGCGCACGATAATCTGGCCGGGCGTTTCGCCGAGCGTGCGCTCGCCGAACATCGGCACGGGATCCCATTGCTCGGGCGTCGGATTGAGCCGGACCTCGCCGTCGGTGGCGATCCGCTCGCCGTGCAGGACGATCTGGATGCCCGCGTTCTTCTCGTCGAAGAAGATCGGGCTGAAGTGGTTCTGTTCCACGATCACGCTCAGGCCCTGAGCCTCGAGCGTCTGATCCGGACTCAGCCGCAGGGCCTGCGCATGCGCGGCCGTGATCGGCAGCAATGAGCAGGCCGCCATCAACAGCGAGGCGGCGACGGTTCTTTGTATCATGACATCCTCCCTTGGTACCGGTAACAATTTTTATTCAGCGCCCAGCTCGCGAGGTTAGGTCGTCGATCTGGGGTGATGTCTTGGCCGGCGGCCGCCTTCGCCGCCAGCATTCAGCTTCGTTTCCCGCACCGCCGTAAAACGCGGATCGGCGCAGCGGAGCCCTAACTAGACTTCATTTTGTATGACAAATATTGGGTCGAGCGAGGGTGGTATTTTATACGTCAGCTTGATTTATCGTCAGGCTGGCATCCACGGCAAGCCACATTTGTCTGCTTATTAGCTTTCGCGACGCGCTAGGCCGCGTGCGTTAGAAGCGCACCTGGGCGAACAGCACGGCCAAATTCACCGGACGGCCGTCCAGCGCCCGCACCGCCGGTCCGGCCGCTTGATGGACCAATTGGCCTTGGAGCTTGAGGTTGCGGTTCACCTGCCACACGCCGTCGAGCTGAACGGCGTCCCCAACCCCGCGTGAGCGGTCGCCGCCGGCGGGCGCCAGCGGAGTCATCGGCTGCAGATAGATCGCGTCCGCGCCGGTCCACCGTTGACGGACGGTATAGCTGACCTCGAGGCTGACATCCTTGCGCGGGGCCACGCCCAGGCTGGATCGCAGTGCCGCCAGATTGGCCCAGCTCGTCAGTCCGGTCTCGTTGAAATAGGCGCCCTTCGGGAACATCGGATTGAAGGTTCCGAGCTTGTCGTCGTTCGGATCCTTGTCGCCCGAGCCGAGGTCGAGGCGCAGGCCCAGTCGCGGAGCCCAACGCTGATCCAACGTATAACCACCGCCCGCAGAGGCGGCGAAGGCACGGATGCGGCGGCCGGCGAAATGTCCGCCCTGGGCCACGCCCTCGACCTCGTAGTCGACGGCGCCGGCGGCGGTTCCGGCCAGGCGCGCGCCCAAACTGACGCGGCGCTCGTCGCCCGTCACCTCGCCGAACCGCACGTCGTCCCGCTCCAGGCCGAGCGCGTAGACATCGAGCGTCTGGCGGGGCGAGAGCCGGGTCGAGGCGTAAAGGCCGTAGAGGCGCTGGCTCCGGCTATGGGCGTCGTCGAAGGCGCCGGGCGAAATGACGACCGGCCGCGCATAGAAGGCGTCCAGCTTCAGGCGGCCGTTGGCCCGGGTGACGCGCACGCCGTCGAAACTCTGACGGATGTTCGGCGACTCGCGCACGGCGATGAAGCGCTGGGTCGGATTGAACTGCAGCTCCTGACGGCCCAGGCGAACGCGCCAGCCGTCGGCGGGCGTGACATCGGCGAACAAGACCTGGGTGTCCAGTCCGTCCCGGTCGGTGGGCGAGGGCGCGTCACGCTTGCCGAAATCGCGGTGCAGGCCCAGCTCGCCATAGGCGCGCACCGCCGAGCCGAGGTGCAGGTCGCCGCTGAAGAGGAAGCGGCCGAGGGCGAAGGTGTCGGCCTTTTCGCCGTTGAGACCGAAGCGGGGAGCATCGATGGAATCGACCCTCAGACGGGCCTCGCCGCCGAGGGTCAGATAGGCGTCTTCGCCCAACGGGATATAGCGCAGCGGGTCTAGGCCGGTACGGTCGGCTACGTTCTGGAGATAGCTGTAATCCTCGTCCGAGCGCACCAGCTTGAAGGCGGGCGGTTCGGCGGGCTGAGCCGCGCTGGCCAGCAGGACGACCGCGGCGAGCATCATGACCGTTCTCCGCGCAGGGCATGGAGCACCGCCAGCAAGGCGACCACGACAGCGGCCAGCGACAGGCTCCAGGCGCCGGCGATCAGCACGCCGAGCGCGCCGCCGACCGCACCGAACGCGAAGGCGAAGACCGGCGGCCAGGTCTTGAGAAGCCGCGCCTTCAAGGCCTCGTCCGGGCGGCCTTGAGCGATCACCAGATCCACGATGTCGATGGCCAACTGGGTGACGTTGCCGGTCATCATGGTGGTCGGCGCCAGGTGGGTGAAGACGACGCGGGCGCCGACGTTCTGCACCGCCATGGCGGCCACGCCGACGAGGCCGGCCAGCATCACGTCGGGCGCGTTGGGGCCGGCGGCGGGAAGGGCGTGGGCTGTCAGCAACATGAAGACCAGCAGCAGGAGCGCCTGCAGCGCCAGGACCAGAACCTCGCACGGTTGGCCCCGGGCGTCGCGCCAGCGGATCAGGGCGTAGGTCGCGGCGGCCGCGCCGATGAACACCGGCAGCGCCAGGAGCTTGGTCGCCAGTCCGCCGGCGTCTCCGGCCAGGCCGACGCCGAGCATAACGATGTTGCCGGTGGCGTGAGCGACGAACAGGCCGAACAGCAGCACGAAACCGATGACATCGACATAGCCGCCCACGAAGGCCATGCCCATGCCGGTCACCCCGGCCAGGCGCACAGGACGCTGTGGGCTCATGCGGCGTGCTCCCGGCGATCGAGCAGTGCCACCAGCACGAAGCCGCCGATCAGCCCGATGTGCTCGAAGAAGGCGTTCGTGGCCATGAACCGGTCGTGGCCGGCCGCCATCGTCCAGAAGGCGTTGGCCTTGAGGGCCGCCAGCAGGGTGAAGACGCCCAGCATGCCCGCGCCCAGCCACAGCCAGCGACGGGTCAGGATCAGCAGGGGACCGACGATCTCGACGGCGATGGTCAGAACCGCCCAGAAGGCGGGCGGGGTCATGCCGAAATGAGCCTGTTCGGCGACGGCGCCGGGGAAGTCGCTGGCCTTGACGAGAGCGCCGAGCAGATAGGCGCCGACCAGGGCCAGGCGCGCGATCGTGGCCGTCGGCGGCCAGGCAAGGACGGCCTCGACGAAGCGCGGGGTTTCTCGCGAGCGGATCATGTTACACCGCCCAGCAGCCGCAGCCCATCACGCCCCAGAACGAGCGCGCGTCGGCGGTCGGCGCTTCGGCGCCCAGGGCGGCGGCGTGGTTATGGCCGTGGACATTGCAGCTGCTGGCGCAGCCGCAGGCGCTGGCGAGCGCTCGGGCGTGACCGCGCGAGCGATCCTGGTAGCCGCCGAACGTCCGCACCGGCGACCAGTCGGGCATGGGCGGCGGCAGGACCGGGGCCAGCTTGGTGAAGTCGCCTTCGCCATGGACGACCTTGCCGCCCAGCAGGGTCAGCACCGACGACAGGTGCGGGATTTCGTCCTCTGGCACGGTCAGGAAGTCGTCGCTGAGCACCACCAGGTCCGCCAGCTGGCCGATGGCGATCTGGCCCTTCTTGCCTTCCTCGTTCGAGAACCAGGTGTTGGCGGTCGTCCAGAGGCGCAGGGCTTCCTCGCGATCGACACGGTTGGCCGGCGGATAGAGGCGCGTGCCGCCCACCGTCTTGCCGGTCACCAGCCAGTTCAGCGAGACCCAGGGATTGTAGCTGGCGACGCGCGTGGCGTCGGTGCCGGCGCCGACCGGAACCCCGGCCTTCAGCATCTTGCCGATCGGCGGCGTGGCCTCGGCGGCCTTGGCCCCATAGCGCTCCATGAAGTACTCGCCCTGATAGGCCATGCGGTGCTGCACGGCGATGCCGCCGCCCAGGGCCGCGATGCGGTCGATGTTACGCTCGCTGATGGTCTCCGCGTGGTCGAAGAACCAATGCAGGCCGTCGAACGGCATGTCCCGGTTGACCTTCTCGTAGACGTCCAGCGCCCGCGAGATGGTCTCGTCATAGGTGGCGTGCAGCCGCCAGGGCCAGCGGTTCTCGACCAGGTGACGGATCACCGGCTCGAGGTCGGTCTCCATGTTGGCCGGCATTTCGGGCCGCTCGACGCGGAAGTCCTCGAAGTCGGCGGCGCTGTAGACCAGCATCTCGCCGGCGCCGTTGTGGCGGTACTTGTCGTCGCCCTGGCCCGGCTTGACCTGCTTGGACCAGCTCTGGAAGTCCGACAGCTCGGCCTTAGGCTTCTGGGTGAACAGGTTGTAGCTTATGCGCAGGGTCAGCTGGTCGTCGGCATGAAGCTTCTCGATGATCTCGTAGTCGTCGGGATAGTTCTGGAAGCCGCCGCCGGCGTCGATCACGCCGGTCACGCCCAGGCGGTTCATCTCGCGCATGAAGTGGCGGGTCGAGTTCAGCTGGTATTCGGGCGGCAGCTTGGGGCCCTTGGCCAGGGTGGCGTAGAGGATCGTCGCGTTCGGCTGGGCCAGCAGCAGGCCCGTGGGCTCGCCCGAGGCGTCGCGCTGGATCTCGCCGCCCGGCGGGTTGGGCGTGTCCTTGGTGTAGCCGACCGCGCGCAGAGCGGCGCGGTTGAGCAGGGCGCGGTCATAGAGGTGGAGGATGAACACCGGCGTCTCCGGCGCGGCGGCGTTGATCTCGTCCAGGGTCGGCAGGCGCTTCTCGATGAACTGGTGCTCGGTGAAGCCGCCCACGACGCGCACCCACTGGGGCGGCGGGGTGTTGGCGGCCTGCTTCTTCAGCATGGCCATGGCGTCGGCCAGGGTCGGCACGCCGTCCCAGCGCAGCTCCATGTTGTAGTTCAGCCCGCCGCGGATGATGTGCATGTGGCTATCGATCAGGCCCGGAATCACCCGGCGGCCCTTCAGGTCGATGATCGTCGGGTTCGGGCCGGCGGCCTTGCGGACCTCGCCCTCCTCGCCGACGGCGGCGAACTTGCCGTCGCGGACCAGGGCGGAGTCGGCGCGCGGATTGGCGCGGTCGAGGGTGGTGAACTTGCCGTTGACGAGCAGCAGGTCGGCTTGAGGGGACATGGGGCCGGGCCTCCGGGACTGGGCGAATGCGGAGCTGGAGAGGAAGGCCGCGCCGAGCGCGACGGCCTGTCGACGATCGAGAGCGGGGTGATCGGCGGTCATGCCTGATCCCTCTTCGGATCGGGCCCATCGCCGGCGACGGCCTGAGGCCCCAACACCTGACCGGCGCATTCTGGGGCCTTCAGATAGGCCACGACCGGAGCCTTGGTCAGCAGGCGCTTAGCGATCGGCACGGCCTGCTCGCCCAGCAACATGCCGAGCAGCCCGAGGAGGGCGATGGCCGGCGGTGCGGGCGAGCGGACCCCGAGCAGGGAATAGATCACCCCGACCAGGAGGCCGACGCCGATGGACAGCAGATACGGTTTCATCACCACACTCCGGGAAGAGGGGTGGGCGAGGCGCCGACGCCTCGCCCGTGAGGGTCAGTGGCCTTCCGATGCGCCGAACATCGACTTTGCGTAGATGATGCCCAGACCGTAGGCCCCGCCGTAGGTCTTGGCGATGCCGGTGGTCAGCTCGTAGGTCTCTCCGCGAGCCCAGTCGCGCTGCATTTCCAGCAGGTATTGCAAAGAGGTGATCGGTTGAGCGCCGGCCTGAACCATGCGGGTCACGGCGCGTTCGTGGGCTTCGTTAGAGACGTCGCCGCAGGCGTCGGTGATCACGAACACCTCGAAGCCCTGCTCTAGGGCCGAGAGGGCCGGGCCGACGATGCAGACCGAGGTCCACAGGCCGGCCAGCACGATGCGCTTCTTGCCGATGGCGTTGACCTCGTCGATCACCGCCTGGTCTTCCCAGCTGTTCATCGAGGTGCGGTCCAGCAGGGTCTTGCCGGGGAAGGGCGCGGTGACTTCCGGGAACATCGGGCCCGAGAAGCTCTTCTCGGCGACCGTGGTCAGGATGGTCGAGGCGCCGAAGCCGGCGGCGGCGCTGGCCACCAGAGCGGCGTTGGTGCGCAGCAGGCTGGCGTCGATCGACTTGGTGGCGAAGGCCATCTGCGACTGGAAGTCGATCATTATCAGGGTGTGGTCGGTGGGCGTCAGGAGGCGAGCGCCGGGCATGGCCTTGGCTTGTAGGGTCATGGCTTGGTCCATCCTTTGAAAGGTTCGGCGAGCCGTTTCCGGCCGCCCGTCTTGTCCGATGAAGGTGAGCTTGGCCTGCATCGGCTGCGTCAGAAATGGAAATGATGGAAACCCATCATTTCCATTTCGATGCTTATCTAAGCCTTGAAGAACGCCAGCAGGTCGGCGTTGATCGTCTCGGCCTCGGTGGTGGCCATGCCGTGCGGGAAGCCCGGATAGGTGATCAGCTTGCCGTGCTTGAGCAGCTTGATCGCTTGGCGCGCCGAAGCGTCGATCGGCACGACCTGGTCGTCCTCGCCATGCAGCACCAGGACGGGCACGTCGATCTTCTTGAGGTCTTCGGTGAAGTCGGTTTCCGAGAAGGCCGCCACGCAGTCGTACAGCGGCTTGACGCCGGCCTGCATGCCCTGGCGCCACCAGTTGTCGATCACGCCTTCCGAGACCTTCGCGCCCGGACGGTTGAAGCCGTAGAACGGACCGGCGGCCACGTCGCGGAAGAACTGGGCGCGGTTGAAGGCCGTGCCGTTCCGGAATCCGTCGAAGACCTCGCGCGGCAGGCCGATCGGATTGGCCGGCGTCTTCAGCATGATCGGCGTCACCGCCCCGACCAGCACGGCCTTGGCCACCCGGCCGGGCTTGGCGCGGGCGACATAGTGGGCGACCTCGCCGCCGCCGGTCGAGTGGCCGACGTGGAAGGCGTTCTTCAGGTCCAGGTGGTCGGCCAGGGCGATGATGTCGGCCGCGTAGGTGTCCATCTCGTTGCCGGTGTCGGTCTGGTCCGAACGGCCATGACCGCGCCGGTCGTGAGCGACGACGCGATAGCTCTTCAGCAGGAAGAACATCATCTGATTGTCCCAGTCGTCGGCCGACAGCGGCCAGCCGTGGTGGAACACGATCGGCTGGGCGTCCTTGGGGCCCCAGTCCTTGTAGAAGATCCGGACGCCGTCCTTGGTGGTGACGAAACCGCTGCTCATGTCGTGAGATCCTTTGGCTTGGTTGGAAGACGCCGGCTTGGCCGACGCCAGGGAGAGGGACGGCAGGGCCGCCAGGGTCGCCGCGCCTACGCCCGCGGCGAGGACGTGGCGGCGCGAGGCGGCCGCGCCGTTGCAATTGTGATCGGTCACCTTTGAAGCCCCGAAGTCGTTTGAGTTCTTGGATGAAAGCGCGACACTGCGTTCAGGGACGGACGGCGCGCGGAGGCGTGGCGGGTCCTGTCGGCGTTCGTTCTTGATTAGCGCGAAGGCTCGCCCGCCGGCGAAGGCGCGTAAATCTCGGGCGGGTTGTTCGCCGCTGACACGGATGGGGTGGGCTTGGCCGGGCGGGGCGGATAAGGAGGGCGCTTCGTCACCGAAGGACCCTCATGGCGGCAGGCCTAACCCGGATCGGATGCGCGGCCGCCCTGGTCTTCATGGTCCTGGCCGCTCCCGCCCTAGCCTTGGATCCTCAGCGCGCCATCGGCCAGTACAAGCACACGCGCTGGACGGTCGAGGACGGGGCACCCTGCAGCATAGAGGTCATCGCCCAGACGCCGGACGGCTATCTTTGGCTGGGCACGCCGCTGGGCCTCTATCGCTTTGAGGGCGAGACGTTCGAGCCCCTGCGTCCGCCGCGCCCGAGCTACAGCATGAGCGATCGGGTCGTCAGTTTGATGGTCAGCCGCACCGGCGCCCTGTGGGTGGGTTATGAGGCGGGCGGCATCGCGGTCTGGGAGCACGGGCGCTTCCGTCTGATCTTCGATCCGAAGATCTTCCGTTTCGTCGTGATCCGCCTGGCCGAGGGGCGGGACGGGAGCATCTGGGCGGCGACCTCCAATCCGAAGGCGCGCCTGGTCCGGCTGACGGGCGGCCACTGGCGCTCGGTCGATGACGTCACCGGCCTGCCGGCGGAAGACCTTTCGGACCTGATGGTGGCCCGGGACGGGACCGTGTGGGCGACAGCCGGCGGCGCGGTCTCCCGCT
Organism: Caulobacter sp.; assembly: GCA_017744495.1. Classification (GTDB taxonomy): domain Bacteria; phylum Pseudomonadota; class Alphaproteobacteria; order Caulobacterales; family Caulobacteraceae; genus Caulobacter. The sequence goes on from JAGIBE010000011.1 coordinate 40,673, forward strand.
TGGCGCCGGGCGGCAAGCGGTTCACGGTCGTCCGCTCGGGGCTGGGCGAAGGCGTCGGCTTGGCCCAGGACGGGCAGGGGCGGATCTGGGCGGCTGATTCCCGTGGCTCTCGGGTTATCGACGGCTCACCCGCGCCGGGCGGCGAGTACGCCTTGCCCAGCACCAGCCGACAGACGCGGATCGTCATCGACCGTGATCAGAACCTCTGGGGCGCGCAGCACCCCGACGGGCTGTTTCGCATCCGGACGGACAAGCCCTTCCAGCCGGAGAGCTTCTCGGCCGGCCAGGGTTTGAGTTCGGCCATGGCCTATGCTGTCTTCGAGGACCGCGAGGGCAGCCTCTGGGTGGCGACGGTGCGGGGGCTGGATCGTTTCCGGCCGGCCAGCGTGGTTCCCGAACCGCTGGTCCCGACCAGCTCTCCATACGGCTATGTCGTGTTCGCCGACGCTCGGGGCGTGGTCTATGTCAGTGACTCCACCACCCTCTACCGCGCCTTGCCCGGCCAGTCGCTGAAGCCGCTGATCCGGAACATCGGCCATGCCACTATGATGTGCGGCGCCGGCGGCGGCGGAATCTGGGTGGGGCTGGGCGATCGGGCCGTCCGGGTCGAGGGCGACAAGGTCACGCCTCTACCCAAGCCGCCGTTCGACAACACCTACATGACGGCCTGCGCCCGCGACGGCCGGGGCGACCTGTGGGCGGCGGGGTTCATGGCAGGTCTGCTTCGATACGACGGCAAGGCCTGGAGCGCTTCGCTGCCCAAGCCGCTCGGCCTGGCGATCACCGCGCTGGAGGCCGACTGGCGCGGCCGGATCGTCGCCGACGGTGGGCGGGGCGCGGTGCTGGTGGACGGCAAGTCCGTCAGGACGATCGCGACGCCGCCCAGGCCTGAGCGCGGCGGCACGATGCCGATGGCCGACGGTCCGCTCGGCGTTCTGGCCGGCAGCGACCGTGGCCTGACCCGCTTCCAGGACGATCGGACCCAGTTCATCTCGCGCGACCGGTTCCCGTTCCTGGGCCTCAGCCACGGCCTGGCCCAGACCGATCGCGAGACCTGGCTGCTCGGCGCCAGCGGCCTTGTCAGGATTCAGAACGCCGATTTGGAGCGCGCCTTCGAGGACCCCAAGGCGGGCCTGCCGGCCCGCATCTTCGACTTGAAGGACGGCCTGCCAGGGCCCGCGTCCTACAAGTACCGCGCGGACCTGGCGGTAGGCGGTGATGGCCGGGTCTGGATCGCCACCAGCGCCGGCGTCGCCTGGCTCGATCCCGCGCGGCTGCCCGTCAACACGGTCCCGCCGCCGGTCACGATCCGGAGCGTGGGCGTCGATGGCAAGAAGACCTCTGGGCCGACATCCCTCGTCCTGCCTCGGGGCGCGAAGGCGCTCGAGGTCAGCTATGCCGCCCTGAGCCTGGCCATCCCCGAGCGGGTGCGCTTTCGCTATCGCCTGGAAGGCGTCGACGCCGACTGGGTCGAGGCCGGATCGCGACGGCAGGCCTTCTACACGAACCTCAAGCCGGGCAAATACGTGTTCCGGGTCCGGGCGGCCAACAACGACGGCGTCTGGAATGAGCAAGGCGCGAGCGTCGCCCTCGACCTGCCGCCGACCCTGCTCCAGAGCCGGCTTTTCCGGCTGTTGTGCGTCGCCGTCGCGGCCGGGCTGCTGGTCGCCGCCTATCGGTGGCGGATGCGAGCGCTGGGCGAGCGGCTGCAGGCGGGCCTGCGCGAACGGATGGCCGAGCGCGAGCGCATCGCCCGCGAACTGCACGACACTCTGCTGCAAGGCGTGCAGGGGCTGATCCTGAAGTTTCAGTCGGCGACCCGCCAGGTTCCGCCGGAGTTGCCGGCCCGTGACCAATTGGAGCGGGCCTTGGACCGCGCCGAGGACGTCGTGGTCGAGGCCCGCGACCGCGTGCGTAGCCTGCGAGCCGGCGCGGCCGGCGACCTCGTGGCCACCTTGGCCGAGGTCGTTGAGACCATGCGTTCGGCCAGCGCGGCGGAAACCGTCGTCACCGTCCACGGACGTAAGGCTGATCTGCATCCCCTGGTCGCCGACGAGATCGAACGGGTCGTGGTCGAGGCGTTGTTCAACGCCCATCGCCACGCTCGCGCCACGCGGATCGACCTGCTGGTGGCGTTCGAACCCAAGCGGCTGCGGGTCACCATCCAGGACGACGGTGTTGGCGTCGATCCTGAGGTTCTGGAGGCCGGCGGGCGCGACGGTCATTTCGGTCTGGCCGGCATGCGCGAGCGGGCCCGCAAGATTCACGGCGTCCTGACAATCCGCAGCGAGCCGGGGCAGGGGACTGGGATCGAACTAGTCGCGCCGGGCGGCGTGGCCTATGCGACGCCTCGGGCGCGCTTTTGGAGGCGGTTTTGGGTGGACGCGCAGAAGCAGGAGGCGGGGGCGTGAGCACCGGCGGCGAAGTCACCTCGGTCCTGATCGTCGATGACCATCCGCTGCTGCGCGAGGGCGTGGCCGCCGTGCTGGAGGCCGAAGCCGACATCGCGGTCGTCGGGGAGGCTCGCGACGGCGCCGAGGCCGTGGCGCTGTTCGGCCGCCTGCGTCCCGACATCGTGCTGATGGACCTGCAGATGCCCGGCATGGACGGCGTCGACGCCATCGGAGCGATCAAGGCCCAGGACCCGGAGGCGCGGATCATCGTCCTGACCACCTATGCCGGCGACGTGCGCGCTCTGCGCGCGCTGAAAGCCGGCGCCAGCGGCTACCTGCTGAAGAGCGGTCTGCGGCGCGAGTTGATCGACACCATCCGCACCGTCCGTGGGGGACAGCGCTACCTGCATCCGGACGTGGCCCACGACATCGCCGTCAACGCCATCGGCGAGCCGCTCAGCGAGCGCGAGATCGACGTGATCAAATGCGTCGCCACGGGCCAGGCCAACAAGCAGATCGCCCGCGTCCTGTCGCTGTCCGAGGACACGGTGAAGGGGCACTTGCGCAGCATCTTCGCCAAGCTCGACGTCACCGATCGCACCCAAGCCGTGACGGTGGCGCACCGCCGCGGAATCATTGCGCTCTAGGTCGTTCCTCCAAAGCGACGCCTGGATATCGAGCGCCAGAAGTCCCTGCCAAAGGCATTGCTGGACGTCTCGACTTGCGCGCGAACCTCTTCCCGAGGCGAGAGCCCGGTCATGGTCAAAAACGGACGCCGGCCAGATCCTCCGACAGCGACCAAAGACGTTCGGCGACCATTTCGTCGCGCGCTTGCGGGGGTGTCTTGGCGCGGGCCGGATAGCCTCGCGTCTCTCCCATCCGGTCAGGGCCATAGTACTGGCCGCCCTCCGCTTGCGCGCTGGTGGCGGCGTAGAGAGTCGGCAGAGCGCCTTGCGCCACGGGTTGGAACAGGAAGGGCAGGCCCCGGCGAATGAAACGCTCCAGGCTGAACCTCGCCGGCGCGTTCAGCAGGAGATCGGTGCGGGAGACGCCAGGATGGGCGGCGATGCTGTTGACGCCCCATCCAGACGTCGCGCTCCGGCGCTGGAGCTCCAGCGCGAACATCAGGCAGGCCAGCTTCGATTGCGAATAGGCCGCCATCGGCCGATAGCCGGATTGCGCATTGAGATCACCGAGATTGATCGCCCCATTCCGGGCCGCGATGCTGCTCAGAGTGACGACCCGCGGTGCGCGCCCCCGCTTCAGCAGCGGCATCAGACGCCCGGTCAGGGCGAAGTGTCCAAGATAGTTGACGCCCAGCTGCAGCTCGAACCCGTCCGCGGTGGTTCGTCGCGTGGGCGGCGTCATGACGCCCGCATTGTTGATCAAAAGATCCAGGCTCTGGCGTTGGCTCTGCAGCCGACTGCCGAACGCGGCCACCGAGGCAAGGCTGGCGAGATCCAAGGGTTCGAAGCGCACCTTGGCGAGCGGCGCGGCCTTGAGGATCGCCGACACGGCGGCCGCGCCCTTGTCGGGATTGCGTCCGGCGACGATCACCTCGGCGCCCGCCATCGCCAGCGCCAGGGCCGTCTCATAGCCGAGCCCGCTGGGCCCGGTCACCACGGCTGCGCGGCCGCCTTGATCCGGGATGTTCGCCGTCGTCCATCGCGCCATGTTCGCCTCGTCTTTGAAACCGCCTCAGATATCGGCGCGAAAAGCACGGGGCGCGTGTCCGATGCGCCGAGATTCTTGCCTGATTTTCCGCGGCTGGTTGTTGCGACGTCGTGGACGCGTTAGCTCTGAAGCCTGTTTTGAGCCGCGAGGAACGGAGTATGATCCACGATCTGACCGCCGCCATCTCGCAGGTGCTGGACGCTCATCGAATCGGCGGAGGCTACCTGGAGACGCCGGTGCCGGGTCTCACGATCATGCGCGCCTACGACGCCGTCATGCCCCAGCACATGACCTACAAGCCGTCGCTCTGCGTCATCGCGCAGGGCGCCAAGCAGGTCACCACGCCGGAACGGACGCTCACCTATGGCGACATGCAGTCGCTCGTCGTGGCCATCGACATTCCCGTGCTCAGCCACATCGTCCGGGTGTCGCGCGACAAGCCCTATGTCGCCGCGACCCTGAACCTGAACGCCGAAATCCTGCTCGATGTGCTTACCCAGCTGGGCGATGTGCCCTCTCCGGAGGGACGGTCCGAGTTCGGCATGCTGGTCACGGATCTCGACAGCCACATCACCGGCTCGCTGATCCGCCTTCTGGACCTCGTCAGTCGCCCTCAGGCCATCGGCGTGCTCTATCCGGCGATCATGCGCGAAGTGTCGTACTGGTTGCTCACCGGCCCCGCCGGACGCGATCTGGCCCGCATGGTGGCGACGGGCGGGCAACCCCAGCGGATCGCCAAGGCGGTGCGGCACTTGAGGGATAACTTCGACGCCGCCATCAAAATGGCGGAGCTGGCCGGCATCGCCGGGATGAGTACGTCATCCTTCCACCAGCATTTCAAAATCCTGACCTCGATGTCGCCCTTGCAGTATCAAAAGCAGCTTCGCCTGATGGAGGCCCGACGGTTGATGCTGGCGGAGGGCGAGAAGGCCAGCGTGGCGGGCTTCGCCGTCGGCTATGAAAGCGCCTCGCAGTTCAGCCGGGAATATGCCCGGATGTTCGGAGCGCCGCCGCATCGCGAAACGCGGCGGGCGCTCGGGGGCGACGCGTTCGCCTAGGCGCTCCGCTCATACGCGCCGCGCGGTCGGTGTATTTGTCTGATGGATGGAGCGGCCACCATTTTGTGGGTCGTGTCGGTCAAACGCTCTGCTTGAGCGGACTCGAATGACGCCTCCTTTGGGATATTCGCGCAAATACAACGCAATAGGTACGATGTGCGCGATGGTCGCGCGCTCACCGGCGAATTGTCAGCACGCGTCGGCTGCTACCGGTGTCAGTGCGACTTCTCCCACATTTCGACAGAATTCTCATATTTGTATGAGGAATTAGCTTGCCAGAACGCGGCGATGCGATAGTCAGTTGACAACGCTGCCATACAGGGTTGGCGCGGCTCGTTCGGTCTCACGCCAAGGCCGTCCATGAGGGCGTGCCGAGAAGCCGCGCCGCTCGCCGGCATGCGTTGCAGGCGGATAGGGGAAACGGCGAGGCGGGATCGAATGATCTCAAGGCGTCGGCGTCCCAAAACAATAGCGGGACGCAAAGATCTCGCGCTGATGCGGCGATCCCACGCCGTGCGGTTCAGGGATGGATTGGGAGGGCGACGTGCGTCAACGGAAGAAGAACGCCAGGCACTGGTCAACGGCTGTTGAGACGATGGTCGCGATGGATCGCGACGCGACGGACGTTCCGACGACCAAGATGAGATTAATCGCCCCGCCTGCCGAGCATCTGGCCCCTTTTGATCGAGATCTCTTGAAAAGTCGCGAGGCCGGCGAGAACCCGGTGTTCTGCGAAGATCTGCGCTCGATGTGTCTGGGGCTTGAATGCGAGGCGGCGCGCCGGGCGGCCATGCGCCGATCGGGCGTGGACCTGGCGATCTTGCAACAATGCTTGGCCGATCTCGCGGCCGATCCTTCCAGCCTGGCCGCGCGCACCATTCAACGCGTGTTCCGGCTGACGATCTGCACGGCCTTGGGTCGTTCGGCGGCGCGGTTGGCGTCGGGCCTGATCGGAGCGCAACGGCAGCTGGACGCCCGCTGGGAGCGGGAGACGATCGCGGCTCGGTCCGAGGCGATGCGACGCGTCTTCCTGGCCATCCGCGATGGCGACGAGGTCGCCGCCGCCGCGGCGATGCGCGGCGTGATCGGTTGAAAACGCCGAGCGATCCAGGATGAAGGGCATGAATCTGGGCCGTCGAGGCTTCCTGTTGACGAGCTCCGCGGCCGCCTTGGCCCTCGGGGGAGCTCCAGGCTTGGTCTGGGCCGACGGCGCGGTCGCCGCTCGGCCCGAACGCGTCTATCCCGCGCCGCGGCTCAAGGCGCCGGGACAGCGTCTGTCACTGGACCAGGGATGGCGCTTTCATCTGGGCGACGTGCCGTTTCCGAAGGTCAAGGGACACGGCTGGTCCTACGCCAACGCCAAGGCCGGCGTCGCCCAAGGCGCCGCCTCGCCGGAATATGACGACAGCGACTGGCGCGAGCTGGACCTTCCACACGACTGGGTGGTCGAGGGGCCATTCGACAAGGACGAGAACCTGTCCCAAGGCTATCGCCCCCGCGGCAAGGCCTGGTATCGGCGCGCCCTGCGGCTGGATCCCGCCGATCGCGGCAAGCATCTGTCGATCGAGTTCGGCGCCATCGCCACCCATGCGACGGTCTGGTTCAACGGCAGCGTCGTGGCGCACAACTGGAGCGGCTACAACGCCCTGCAGATCGACATCACCCCGTTCGCCCGCTACGGCGACGAGCTTAACAGCATCGCCGTGCGGGTCGACGCCGACGCCATGGAGGGCTGGTGGTACGAGGGCGGCGGCATCTATCGCCACGTCTGGCTGACCAAGCGCGCGGCCGTGCACATCGCCGACGACGGCGTCCACGCCGATCCGCGGCGGGACGGGGAGGGGCGCTGGACCCTGCCGGTCGCCGTCACCCTGGGCAATATTGGGCCTCAGATCGAGCCGGTCGAGATCGAGGTCCAGCTGGCTGATCCGTGGGGCAAGGTGGTGGCCGAGGGCCGCGCCGCCGCCGAGGTCCCGTCGCTGGACCAGGCCGAAGCGCGTCTCGTCCTGGATGTCGCGGCGCCGCATCTGTGGTCCGTCGACGATCCGGCGCTCTATACGGTGCGCACCCGTGTCCGGCGCGGCGGCCAGGTCGTCGATGAGGCGATCACGTCAGCCGGCTTTAGAACCCTGCGGTTCGACGCCGCCCAGGGCTTCTTCCTCAACGATCGTCCGCTGAAGATCCAAGGGGTCTGTCTGCACCAGGACCATGCCGGCGTCGGCGTGGCGGTGCCCGACAGCCTGTGGGACTTCCGGCTGCGCCGCATCAAGGCGATGGGCGCCAACGCCGTGCGTTGCGCCCACAACGCCCCGGCCCCGGAAATGCTCGAGGCGGCCGACCGGCTGGGGGTGCTGATCCTCGACGAGAACCGCAACTTCAATCCCAGCCCCGACTACATGCGGCAGCTGGAATGGCTGATCCGTCGCGACCGCAACCATCCCAGCATCTTCCTCTGGTCGGTGTTCAACGAAGAGCCGATGCAGGGCACCGAGGCGGGCTATCAGATGGTTCGGCGCATGGTCGCCGCCGTCAAGCGCCTGGACGGCAGCCGCCCGGTCACCGCCGCGATGAACTTCGGCATGTTCAATCCGATCAACGTCTCGCAGGCGGTCGATGTGGTCGGCTTCAACTACCAGCCCGACCAATACGACCGGTTCCACGCCGCGCATCCTGACCTGCCGCTGATGAGTTCGGAGGACACCTCGGCGTTCATGACTCGGGGCGAATGGTTCACCGACCGCGCGCGCAACATCCTGGCGGAGAACGACGAGGAACCCTCGTCCTGGGGCAACACCCACCGCAAGGCGTGGGAGGAGATCGCCAAGCGGCCGTTCGTGGCCGGGGCCTTCGTGTGGACGGGCATCGACTATCGCGGCGAGCCGACGCCCTTCGAGTGGCCGTCGGCCAGCTC
>JAGIBE010000012.1 GCA_017744495.1 Caulobacter sp.
CGGCGCTCCGCAGCCCTCCCCGAACTTCAGCGGCTTTCCGCATGAGGCGGCGAAGCCATGTCCGAAAGAGGAGCAACCATGCCCAGATCCAAGACCTGCGCGCCGGCGGGCGCCGCTCGCCGTCGGGCAGGGCAACGCACGGGCGTGGACGACAGCGGAATGCACGCCTGACCGCGTGGCCTATGTCCGCCGCGAAATCCGCAGGCGGCTTAAGCGGCTGGCGGCCGTGGAAGCCGCCTACGCCGCGAGTGGCTCGGGGGCGCCCCAAAGGGCGAACGCGCCCGACGACGCGTGACGCCCTTGGCCCGAGCGCGGCGCGAGGGCCGGGAAGGGGACACGTCCAAGGGCGTGTCCCGCACTTCAGACGGTCGCGTAATATCCCAGGTCAGCCCGATGCCCGCCCGCTTCGGGCCCCGATATCGCCACCGCCTTCCCGTCCATCACCGCTCTGAACGCCGTCTTGAACGCCGCCATTTCCTCGGGCGTGCCCACCGACACCCGCACGGCGTTGGGCCAGATCGGCCAGGTGCGGCCGATATAGACGCCTCGAGCCTTCATCGCCGCGATCACGCCTTTGCCGTCGCGGCCGGTGTCGATCATGAAGCAGTTGGTCTCGGGCGCGCCGATCACCTTGTAATTGTTGGCTTTCAGCCAGGTCAGGGTGTCGCGGCGCGTGTCGCCGATGATCTTCTTGCGCTCGGCGACCAGGCCCTTGTCCTCCAGCGAGGCGCGGGCGGCGGCCGAGCCGGTGATCGGCATGGCGTTCTGGCCGAACGGCGTCAGCTTGGCCAGGAGATCGGGCCGCGCCACCGCGAAGCCGCAACGGATGCCGGCCATGCCGTAGATCTTCGAGAAGGTCCGCAGCACGATCAGGTCCTTGCCGGCCGCCACCAAGTCCAAGGCGTCCTGGGCGTCGGACAGGTGGATGTAGGCCTCGTCGACCAGCAGGATCGAACCGGCGGGCTTGTTGTCCAGCGCCCAAACGATGTCCTGCTTGGTGGTGGTCGTGCCGGTCGGGTTGTTGGGATTGCAGATGTAGATGACGCCCGCGTTCGGGTCGGCGGCGACCATCGCCTTGACGTCGTGGCTGTAGTCGGCGGCCAGAGGCACCTTGACCACCTTGGCCTGGCTGGTCTTGGCCGCGTACATGCCCGCCTCGTAGGACGGATCGGCGGTGACGAAGCTGCGCGTGGGCGAGGTGAAGGCCAGGACGCTGTAGTGCAGGGGCTCGGAGGAGCCGGCATAGACCGCCACGTTCTCGACCTTCAGCCCATTCTGGGCCGCGAAGGTGATGGCCAGCATCTCGGTCTCGCCATGCAGGTCGTAGCGCCCGCCCAGCGGGGCTACCCGCGCGATCGCGTCGCAGGCGGCCTTGGACGGACCTAGCGGGTTCTCGTTGGCGTTGATCAGCACCGCGCCGGGCGGCGGGGCGTGCGGACCCTGGCCATGCAGCGCCATGCCCGACGGCGGCGTGGCGGTCTTGGCCGTGTCGGCGGCGTGGGCCAGGGCGGCCTCGGTGAGGATCGGCGTCGCGGCGGCGAGCGCCGCGGCCCGCAGGAAGCTCCGACGGCCCAGGGCCGGTTGGTTCGACTGACGCTCATCCATGGTCGCCCCCTGTGGTTTTCCGCCCGTCCCGGACGAGCGGGGTCAGCACAGGCCTTAGCGACCGCGAGGGCAAGGGGCGATCGGCCCTCTCAGTAGGCTTGCCCGCGGCTTGGGCGCCGACGGCCCCAGATGCGCGCCAAGCGGACGCGCGACTGGCGGCGTCGAGGCGCCATTTTGGTTGTCGTGTATTGTCAATTCTACTTGACCGCGCATCGGCGCGGGCGGACCCTCCGCGTCTTCCTCGGGAGCGAAAGGGCGTCTGGCGGTGGCGCGGCATCTGGGAATGGGCGGAGGGCGCTGGGTCGGCGGCTTAATCGCCTGCCTGATGCTGGCGGTTGCGGGGCCTGCCCTGGCGCTGCAGACGGCCACGACGGCGCTTCCGGTCTCTCCCAGCCCGGTCGCCGGCGGGCCCAAGACCTACGCCGAGTGCGTGCGGGCCTACGGCGATCGGTCGGACGCCCAGACCACTTGCGCACGGCTGTTCCCGGCCACGGCGCCGGCCGCCTCGACGCCGTCAACGGGCTCGCCCGCGCCCACCCAGACGACCGAGCCGGTCGACATCACGCCCCAGCTGAACAAGCTGATCGAGGCCTGGAAGAACCGGCCCAAGACGACTCCTAAGCCACCCGCCGATCCGTTGGCGGTGATCCCCGGCATCCAGGCTGCATGCGCGGACTATGCGAGCATCCCCGAGCGCTGGCGGCGCTGCACGCTGGACGGCTGGCGCGCGGCCGGGTTCACCGGACAGCCGCCGCTGGTGCTGCAGAACCCCCCGGTCGTCGCGCCGCTGCCGGTCGTCCAGTCACCACCCGTTCAGTCGCCGCCGGTCGTCCACTCGACGCCGCCGGTCCAGACCCCGCCGCCGCTGACGCCGGAGACCGTCGCGCCCGAGCCCGTGACGCCTGCGCCGGAGGCCGTGCCCGAGCCGCCGGCGGCCGCCGCCGTCCCGCCCACGCCGAGACCGCCCCCGGCGGCGATTCCGCCGCCTCCGCCGAAGCCGCCGACGACGCCGATCTGGTTCTGGCTGGCCGCCCTGGTCGCGGCGGCGGGCGCGGGTTTCGGCCTGGCCAAGCTGCTGGGCCGAGGGCGGACGCCGCTGCGTCCCGCCAAGGTCGTGGCCGCGCCGTGTCCGGAGGTGGCCCTGGTCGCTGATCCCGGCGTCGTCGTCCTGACGCCGGAGGGCCCGCCCCGCGCCGGGATGGCGGTGTCGCTACACTTCGAGCGGGCGTCGGAGGACGATGCGGTGCGCCTGGACTATCCCAAGCTGGAGACCGCGCCATGAGCGACGCGACTTCGCAGGCGGCCGTCGCGGCCGGGACCACCTGGCGGGCCCTGTTCGCCGAGAACGGCGGAGATCCGCTGGAAGTCTGCAAGGACGCGCCGCCTCTGACCCAGGCGATCTCGGAGGCGGCCCACAAGTTCCCCAGCACCTGCTGGGACGACGTCGAGAAGGGCTGCCGCGACGAGGTGGGCAAGCTGCTGGACCTGTCGGTCGAGCGGGTGCTGTTCGACGGCTGGATGAAGCTGGAGCGCTTCAAGAAGTGCGTGGAAGAGTCGAAAGCCCGGCCGAGCGACGCTTTCTATCAAGACCTGGACGACCACAAGATCGCCTCCACCCACAAGCCGCGCATCGAGCTGCGCTATGGGACCGTCAAGGTGGCCGACCTCGACTTCGAGATCGAGCTGGCCCTGAAGATCAAAGGCGTGCGGCTGGAGGTGCGCGGCGGCAAGGTGGTCTGCGCCACGGCGGGGGTGTTCGCGGCCAGCGCCAAGCTGTCGCTGCACGACGAGGTGCTGCTGGAAAAGGGCACGCCGGAGTTCTCGGCGCCCGCCAAGATCCGCTTCGCCTGAGACCGGCGTTCGACGTTTCGCCAGGCTCGGCTTTTTCGCGTGCGGGGAAGCGGCTAGGAGAGGGGTCTCGAACCGGAGACATCCATGCCCGCCAACGCCACGCTCGCCATCGGCCTGGTCGCCCACGACGACAAGAAGGCGGCGCTGGTCGACTGGTCCGTGGCGCACCAGGCCTTCCTTTCGCGGCACAGGCTCTACGCCACGGGCACCACCGGCGGACGCATCCTGCAGGCCCTGCCGGACCTGGACCTGACCCGGCTGAAGAGCGGTCCGCTTGGCGGCGACCAGCAGTTGGGCGCGCTGCTGGCCGAAGGGCGGCTGGACCTGCTGGTGTTCTTCGTCGATCCGCTGTCGCCCCAGCCGCACGACGTCGACGTCAAGGCGCTGATCCGGATGGCGACCCTGGCCAACATCCCGTTCGCCTGCAACGTGGCGACAGCCGACCTGATCGTGGCCGGCCGCTGAGCCTGACGGCCGCGCCTTAGCTGGTCGGCGTCGCCGGGGCGACGGCGGCCGCCGGGGCGGCTTCCGACGCAGCCGGCGCGGGCGCGGCGGCGGGAACGGCGGGGGCGGCTTCCGCGGCGGGCGCCGTGGCGGCGATCGACGCGGCCGGAGCGGCCGGTGCGACCAGCGCCGCGCCCACCTTGTCGGCGATCTGCGCCCAACAGGCCTTGCGGGCGTCCTCGTCCATCTTGTCGAGGGCGTCGTGGAAGTGGGGGTCCTTGATCTGGTGGTAGTTCGGGATCCGCCCCGGGACTTCGGCGTCGCAGCTGAAGGTCTGGCCTTCGACGGACACGTCCATGTGCGAGACGAAGTACAGCGGCACCGTCGCCGGCGCGGCGAGGCCAAAAGTGAACCCGGCTTTCAGGGAGTCGCCCCATAGGCCGCCCTGGTCGATGCGGGTCTTGTCGACGAAGGTGGTCGTGACCACCACCGAGCGCGGCGCGGCCTGACCGTCAAGGCGGGCGCGCAGGTCGTCGGCGGCGAAGCGCACGAACTTGACCAGGTTGCGGCCGTCGATGGTGTTCAGGGGCACGGCCAGGCCGCGCTCCTTGCGCTCGGTCCGGGATTCGCCGGGCACGGGCATGGTTGAATACCAGCCCATCCCCGAGCCGGCGTCGGCCGACTTGACCGTCACCTTGAGGGTGGGGCCGTCGGTCTCTTCGTTGAGCGGCAGGCTGATGGTCTGGCCGGCGACCAGCGTCTGCTTGGCCGCCTGGGCGGGGGCGGCGATCAGGGTGAGAGCGGCGGTGGCCAAGGCGACCGAAACGGACGGGCGTAGCATGTTCATGAGCTGTGTTCCTGAAAATCAGTTGGCGGCGAGTTGCACGCGCAGCGCCTTGGCCCGCGCGGCGAACTCGGTGACGTCGGCCTTGAGGGCGGCGATCGCCGCCTCGTCCTGTTCGACCACATCCCGCAGGAGCGGCATGTAGGCCGTGATGGTGTTGCCTCCGGCGCCCAGGGTCAGGGCGACGCTCAGGACCGTGGCCACGCCGGCGGCGGCGCGCTGGCTGTTGCGGGCCTGCCTGTCCTTCACGAGCTTGGCTTCGTAGACCTTGATCAGGCGGGCGCTTTCGGCGGCCGCGGCGTCATAGTCATCCGCGGCGCCGGAGAAGGCGATCTTGGCGGCGGTGGGATCGCTCTTGCGGGTCGCGTACCGCCCCCACCAGTCGCTGGCCAGGGCGTTGGCGCGGAACGACATGTCCTGGACCAGTTCGGACTTCTCGCCCGCCGCATCCGGCTTGAACTGGATGCGGGCCGGTCGGAAGCCGCGCGCCATGAGGTAGTCGGCATTGGAGTGTTGACGGTTCTGGGCCGCCATCATCAGGACGTTGGCGCCCGAGACGGTGGTGACGCCGGTATCCTTGGTAGCCCCCAGCAGCAGTTCGAGCACCTTCCGCGGCTCGCCCACATAGGCCGCGTAGTGCAGGGGCGCGGCGCCGGACGTGTCGGCCAGGTTGGGATCGGCGCCGGCCTTGAGCAGCAGGCTGACCATGGCGATCTGGCTGTCGGTGTCGAGCACCTGGGGCGCGCGAAGCACGGCTTCCATCAGCGGCGTGCGCCCGTCCTTGTCTGCGGCGTTGATATCGGCGCCCTTGCCCAGCAGGAACTGGACGACGTCGGCCTGGCTGGTCGGATTGCGAAGCGCGGCCAGCAGCGGCGTGGCGCCGCTCTTGTCGCGCAGGTCGACGCCGGCGCCCTTCTCCGCGAACTTCTGCATCAGCGAGAGGTCGCCCTTGGCGGCGGCGTGAAAGAAGGCCGAACGTCCCTCCGAATCCACCTCGTCGATCGCCGCGCCCGAAGCCAGCAGCTTGTCGATCTTCTTGATGTTCTGATCGGCCGCGGCCTTGGCCAGGTCCGCGGCTGCGAACGCCGGCGCCGCCGAGGCGGCGAGCAGCAGCACGGCCACGCCCACGGCGGCCGCTGAAACGGTGTTACGCAAGTGATCCCCCTCGTACATGTCCGTTTCAGAACGGACATGTTTCCACCCCAGGTTTCACATTAGGCGGAAAGTCGGATAGCGCGCAAGACGGTCAAGCTTGTTCGGCGTCCGCTGTCGGACGGTGGTTCAGCCTGGGAATTTCATCAGGTTCGGACGCGGAATCGCGGCCTTGAAGGTCCCTCGCGTCTTGGCGGTGTCGAGGCCGAAGTCGGCCCAGGCCTTGAGGAATCCGGCGATCGGCGTGGTTTCCGACAGGGGCGCGAGGTTCAGCACCGGACGCGCGGCCACGGCCTGGCGGGCGGCGGCCCAGGCGTCGGGTTCGGCCGTGGCCCAGGCGCCGCCGGCGGCCACCAGCTCGGCCGCGAGGTCCGGATCGGCGAAGTGCAGCGTGACGGCGGTGTCGGCGGGCAGGTCGGCGATCGCGGCCAGGGCCTCGATCACCCCGGTCAGCACCATCTTGATACCGGTGGTCCGCCGCTCGCCGCCCGCCGCGCCGGCGATCACGCCCTCGGTGTTGCGCCGGACGAAGGCCCAGCCGCCGTAGCCGGGATCGGGTTTGCAGAGCGAGGCGGTCCAGAGGTCGACGGAGGCGGTCATGGTCCTTGTTTAGGGCCGGGGCGGAGGGCTGGCCAGAGGGGGGGGGCGAGTGACGAACGCCGTTCTCCGATGCATGCTCGGCGCGCACGCATCGAGTCGGAGCCCCGCCATGCTGGATCTCGTCCTGGCCATCCTCCATCACCTGCTGATCCTGTCCGTGGCGGGGCTGATGATGGCCGGGTTCGTGCTGGTGAAGCCGGGGCTGAGCGGCGGGGCGCTGAAGACCCTGGGCGGCATCGACGCCAGCTATGGCGGCACGGCGGTGCTGATCCTGATCGTCGGCTTCAGCCGGGTGTTCCTGGGCGCCAAGGGGGCGGACTTCTACCTGCACAACCCGATCTTCTGGGCGAAGATCGGCGCCTTCGCCGTGGTGGGGCTGCTGTCGATCGCCCCGACTATCGCTATCTTCAAGTGGCGCAAGCAGGCCGCCGCCGACCCGGCTTTCGTCCCGTCCGAAGCCGACGTGGCCAAGGTCCGCAAGGTGATGCTGGCCGAGCTCCTGGTCTTCGCCCTGATCCCGATGTTCGCCGCCGCCATGGCGCGCGGCTACGGCCTCTAGCCCACTTCAGCCTTCGATCGGGCGGGGCGCCGGCAGCTGGGCCGGAACAGAGGGTAAACCCGGTCTTAAAAACTATGGTTAACGTCATTTTCACTTGAGTGAACAATGTTCTAACAAGTGCGGCGACGCTCGCCTTTCCACCCGGATCGGGCAAGCAAGAAGTGTGCCAAATTGGTGCAAAAACAGGGGTTTGGGCGATATTTGAGAACGAAGTGTAAACGCGCTCCAAATATTTATGGTTAACGCCATCTTCACACCTATTAACCGCTTGTTAAGCGCGTTGGCTCCGGCTTTGCTACTCGTGCGTTGAACCCTTGCCGGACGTCCCGGCGTGGGACGATCCGTGGGCGGAGTACGCGGCGATGTTCGATTTCGGTCGTGATCTGAAGAGGCTCTTCGGAGTCGACGCCGGGGCGCCCGCCCGGGCGGCGGCGCACCGCGAGGGGCTGACCGGGGGCGACAACTCGCTGCTGGAGCTGCTGGACCTGCGCCTGCTGGTCAACGAGGCCCGCTCGGCCGACGTCGCGGCCGGCCGGATCGGCGCCAAGGACCGGGGCCATCGTCTGCTCGAGGCCGCCGTGGTCTGGCGTGAGCTGGCCCGCCGTTCGGGCGACGCCGCCGCTTTGCGGAAGGGCGCGGCCCAGGCCGAGGCCGCCGCCAAGATCTTCGAAGCCGAGCATAAGCACGACAGCCTGGCCGCCGCCCGCTGCGAGCAGGCGACCCTGGCCGTGCTCGGCGCCGACCTGTTCGGCGACGAGGGGTTGCACGCCGCCGCTGGCGCCACCCTGACCCTGGCCAAGACCGCGCCGGGCCACCGCTGCGCCATGGCCGAGGCCCTGCTGGCCGGGCTGGAGGGCCGCGTGGCCCTGGGCGAGAACGACATCGACCGCGCTCTGGCCGCCGCCGAGGCCTTCGAAGCCCCGCTGCGGGGCCTGACCGCCGCGCGCCGCGTCAAGGGCGGGGCCTCGCGCCTGCTGCTCGCCGACCAGCGCGCCGCCCGCGTTGAGCTGCTGCTGACCTGCGCCGCGCGGCTGAAGGATCGCGCCTTGACCCAAGTGGCGCTGAACGAGGCCAAGGAAGCGGGGGCCGGTCTGGATCCCGATTTCGAGCCCCTGGCCTGGTCGCGTCTGGAGTCCCTGCGGGGGGCGGCCCTGGTGCAGCTGGGCGAGCTGGACGGCGAAATCAACTTCATCGCCGATGGGGTCGAGGCGCTGGCGGCGGCGCTGGAGCCGGTCACCGCCGATCACAGCCCGATGGACTGGGCGCGGGGCCAGGCCGCCCTGGGCGCCGGCCTGCAGGCCATGGGCGAGGCCACGACCTCGGATCGCTGCTTCGAGCGGGCGGTCACCTGTTACGACCGCGCCTCGCACATCCTCAAGACCCAGCCCGCCCTGGCTCTGCGCGCCGTGGTCGCCAACAACCGCGCTCTCAGTCTGGCCCGTTGCGCCGAGCTGACCGCGGACCTGGCCGTGCTGGACGCCGCCGAGATGGCCTTCAAGGCCGAGTTGGCCTCGGCGCCTGGCGCGCGCGACCCGGCCACCTGGGCCGTGACCCAGATGAACCTGGCCCGCCTCTACGAGGCCCGGGTCGAGATCACCGGCCGCGACGACGGCCGCCTGGACCGAGCCGCCATGGCCCTGGCCAGCGCCTTCGACATCTTCGCCGAACTGGGCCTGAGGTCGCTGACCGACCTGGCGGCTCAAGGGTTGCAAAGGGTCAAGCAGGCGCACGCCGCCTGACCCAAAATGAAACCGGACGGCCTCGAACGGGCCGGACCCAAAGACCAGTAGGGAACACCCAGTGATCGCTTCGTTGCTCGCCGCCGCCGCTGTCTCGATCGTTCCGACGCCTGTCGCGGACCAACCCGCCGTGACCCAGGTCAAGGACGTCCAACCGCAGATCGCCGAAGCCGTCCTCAGCTGCATGGTCAAGCGCGACGGCGGCCTGACCGCCTGCTCGGTGCAGAGCGAGTTCCCGGCCGACATGGGCGTGGGCAAGGCCGCCGTCTCGATGGCCTCGCAGTTCCAAGTCGACCTGATGGGCCCCGACGGCAAGAGCCGCGCCGGCTCGTTCATCGACGTGCCGATCCGCATCCGCATCCGCTAAGGCGCTTTCAGGCGGAGGCCGGCTCGACCCGGAACGCGACGCGCCCTAGCTTGGCCGCGTAGCGTTTCGGGGGAACAGACAGCATGGGCGACGCCTTCAAGGACCTGGACGTCTCGCGGGCGATCTATCTTGTCCTCTATCTGCTGATCGTCATCATGGGGATGCGAGGCCTGCCCGTGCGGGTCCGACGCCGCGCCCCGCCGCCCCGCTGCGAGGCCTGCCACACGCCACTGGGTTCTGACGCCACGCCTCAAGGGCCGTGGGGCGGCTGGAGCTGCGGCGCCTGCGGCGGCCCGGTCGAACCCTCTGAGGAGCCCGCGCCCCGCACCGGCCTGCGCGGTTGGATGGACCAGCATCCCTGGGCCGTCTACGGCGCGGTCTGGGGTCTGCTCATCTGGGGACTGCTGGCGGGCCGGGACCTGTGGCTGCGCCAGCCCGCGCCCGAGCTCCTGACCTTGCCCCTGACCGTCGTCGGCGGCCTGGGCGTCGGTTGGTTGCTGACCCTCATGCACGCGCGGCGGGGCTAGGCCTTACCAGCCCTCACTCGTCTGGGGGGGGCGGGCGATCGTCCTCCGGTGGAGGCGGCGGAGCGTAGCGATCATCGTACCGTCGCTCGTCATAGCGTTCCCGCTCACGCGCTTCTTCCCAGCGTCGACGTTCGCGCTGTTCCCGTTCCCAGGCGAGGCGGCGATCGGTTTCGATCCGGGCCTGGCGCTCGTCCTCCCAGCGTTGCCGGGCGAGTTCGTAGCCGGGTTCGGGGCGGTCGCGCTCCCAGCGCTCGTCCGCTTTGGGCGGCGGCTCGTCATCCTCTTCAGTTTGGGCGACTTGGGCAGGCGTATATCGAACGGGCGTCGGCCGCGGCCTGGGTGTGACCGCCGGCGGCCTGACGAACAGCGCCTCCCGGCCCTTGGCCATGGCCTGGGCGGCTTCAGACAAGCCGACTTCCAGCGGACCGGCCGACGGGCCGACGCTGGCGACCATCGCCTTCGGCGGCTGGACCAAGCGGATGCGCAATCCGTCGTCGCCGCTGGCTTCGCTCGGCGGATCGGGCCGCGTCAGGGCAGGCCATGCGGCCATCGCCAGGGCGGCGGTCGTGATGATCCCGGCCGTCGCGACGCCCGCGATCAGCGTGATCTTGTTTTTGGACGGTTCCACTAGGGCGCTCCGGAGACGGAAGGCCCCTCGACGGGAAGGGAACGGCGATGGAAGGCGCCAGTTCCGTGCGGATGCGCGTGTCGGCCTTAGGCCGCCGCGACGTCGCCCGTCGTACGGCGCATGCGCCAGAAGCGGATGGTGCGCAGGGCCGCGTCGCGGGGCAGGGCGGCGTAGAGCTCGCCGTAGGACTTGGCCTTGCCCATGGCGTTGTCGTTCGGGTCCAGGATCAGCAGGGCGAAGGTCAGGAACAGGGCGCGGTCGAAGTCCGCCGCCTTGCAGACCACCGACAGGGCGTCCAGCTCGCGACGCTCGATGATCTTTCGGGCGGTGTGGAAGTCGATGTCGGCCAGCTCGGCCAGGGCCACCAGGAACTGGCTGGTGCGGTTGGCGCGCAGCATGGCGACCAGGGCCTGGGGCGTGATGGCGCCGCGCTGCTTCAGGTTCACGATCTCGTCGACCGCGGCCTGGTAGTCGTCGGGCAGGGCGCCGTCGCCGGCGGCGACGCGGTTGCGGCCAGCCTTCAGCGCGGCTTCCAGGATGGCCGGATCGACGCTGGCGTTGCGCTCCATGATCCGGTCGCGCAGGCGAGCCTCCGCCACGAAGTACATCTCGTTGAGCAGGTCCATCGGCATGGCCTTGCGATCGATGACCGCCTCGTGCAGCGCGGGGTTGGCCGCCGCGCGGTCGACCGCCGCTTCGTGGGCCTCCCGCGACAGGACCGCGCCCTCGTTGCGCAGCAGCACGCCCAGGGTGGTGTCGTCGCCGCGCTGGACGATGGCGTCGGACACCAGGCTGGGCACCACCGGGCGCTGCGAGATGGCCCGCAGATGGTCCTGACCTTGGGTGCGGGCCACGTGCAATAGGTCGGCCTCGCTGAGCTGGGGCGCGCCTTCGAGGATCGGGCGGGCGATAGCGATGCTGTCGCTGGCCAGGGCGCGGGTCAGGGCGGGCGGCGGGGCGGCGCTCGTGCCCAGGCGCTCGGCCAGCTCGATCCGCACGGCCTCTTCCATCTCGCCGGCCAACTGACCCAACACGTCGTCGAACAGGCCCATCTCGACGTCGCCGTGACCGTCGGCCGTGAAAAACAGGTCGGTGACGCCGCGCAGCAGTTCGCGACGACGGGCGCTGGAGGGCTCGTCGGCCAGGGCGATGAGGTCGTGGAGGCGCGACTGGATCACAGGCCTTCGTTCCGGGCTTTGGCGCGGCGGGCCGCGCTGTCGTCATCGTCGTTGTCGGCGTCGTCGCCGCGCACGCCGGCCGCCAGCCAGTCGGCCGAGCCGTGCATGGGCACGGCGTCCTTGGGCTCGGGCGGCGGTTCGGCGGTGGTCACCAGGACGCGGTTGTCGGGGGCGGGACGCGGGGCCGCGTCGGGCGTCAGGCCGTAGTCGCGGTCCACCGAATAGAAGCGGGCGCCGGTCGCGGTCCCCGCGGCGGCGACCTGCTGGGGCTGCGGGGCCACCGGGGTGACGCGCGGGCTGCGATAGTTGGACCAGTCCTTGACCGGGGGTTGCGCCGGAGCGGCGGCCGTCGGCAAGGGACGCGGCGCGGCGTAGAGGCTGGTCGGCGTCCCCTGGGGGGCGGCGGGTGCGGCCTCAAGGGCGGTCATGGGCGTGGACGGCGCCTGGTAACCAGCCCAGGCGGCCAGCGGCGCGGGCTGGGCCGCAACCGAGGCTGCGGGCGCGGCCGAAGCGGCCTGGGCC
>JAGIBE010000013.1 GCA_017744495.1 Caulobacter sp.
GTGCGGTAGTCGATGCTGGCGCGCAACTCGGCCGCCGACAGGTTGCGGGCGTTGGTCACGCCTGCCGCCAGCACGTCCGGGTCCAGGCGCGCCGGGCGATAGATGTCGATGTGGTCAACGCCCAGGCGGTTCAGCAGGCGCACGCCCAGGTCCGCCTCCAGCCGGCGCAGGGCTTCCGACAGCGACGAGGCCGAGACCCCGCGCAGGGCGGCCGCGCCCCGGAAGCTGCGGGCCCGGGCCACGGCGGTGAAAGCGTCGAGATCGGCGAGGTCGGGCTGGGCCATTGTACGATTTTCCGAACAAGTCGTGCGGCAATGACCGGATTATCGCACGTGATCGGTGGGCGCATAGTCCTTGCCATCGAACACCGCTCTCCCGGAGACTTCACCATGCAAACGCGTCAACTCGGCAAGACCGGTCCCGTCGTCTCGGCCATCGGCCTTGGGGCCATGGGCATGTCGGGTATGTACGGTCCGTCCGACCGCGCCGAGAGCCTGGCCACGTTCGACGCCGCCCTGGAGGCGGGCGTCACCCTGATCGACACCGGCGACTTCTACGGCATGGGCCACAACGAGATGCTGATCGGCGAGGCCCTGCGCGGCGGGAAGCGCGACAAGGCCGTGCTCAGCGTCAAGTTCGGCGCCCAGCGCGATCCCGCCGCCGGCTGGATTGGCTTTGACGCTCGTCCGGCGGCGGTGAAGACTGCGCTGGCCTATACGTTGCAGCGCCTGGGCGTCGACCACATCGACATCTACCGTCCCGCGCGCCTGGACCCCAATGTGCCGATCGAGGACACGGTCGGGGCCATCGCCGACATGGTCCAGGCCGGCTTCGTGCGCCACATCGGCCTGTCGGAGGTGGGCGTCGACACGATTCGCCGGGCCGCCGCCGTCCACCCCATCGTCGACCTGCAGATCGAATACGCGATCATCACCCGGAGCGTGGAAGACAAGATCCTGCCGGTCCTGCGCGAACTGGGCATCGGCATGACCGCCTACGGCGTGCTGTCGCGCGGCCTGATCAGCGGCCACTGGGACAAGGACCAGGGCAAGGCCCGGGGCGACTTCCGCGCCCATTCCCCGCGCTTCCAAGGCGAAAATGTCGACAAGAACCTGGCCCTGGTCGAAGCCCTGCGGGGGATCGCGGCTGCCAAGGGCGTCAGCGTCGCTCAGATCGCCGTCGCCTGGGTGGCCGCCCAAGGCGACGACATCGTGCCGCTGGTCGGGGCCCGCACCCGCACCCGGCTCGCCGAGTCGTTGGGCGCGCTGGACGTCGCCCTGTCGGCCGACGACCTCGCCGCCATCGAACGGGCCGTGCCCAAGGACGCGGCGGCGGGCACGCGCTATGCGGAAGCCCAGATGGCGCATCTCGACAGCGAGCGCTGATTGGTCCGAGCCCCTTTGGCTTCCGAGGCTGCCTTTTCAAGGGTGGGCGGATGAAAATTTCGGTCTGTCAAAGGGCGCGAAGCTGGGTTTAGCTTCGCGCCCATGATCGAAGCTCTGCTGAAAAAGATGGTCAAGGTCGGGGACCTGACCATCCACCTTCCGAACGGTTCGACCACCAAGGCCGGCGACGGCTCGGGCCCGCCCGTGACGATGCGGGTCAACGCCCGCGGTCTGCGCCGCCTGATCGCCAATCCCAGCCTGGGCCTGGGCGAGGCCTATATGGAAGGCGACCTGAAGATCGAGCGAGGGACCCTCTGGGATCTGCTGGAGATCGTCGGCAAGAGCGGCGGGCGCACGCCTAAGCGCGGCACGCCTCTGACCCGGGCGAAGAAGGCGATCAAGCGCACCGTCCAGTCGGTCAACGACCGCATCGCCTCGCGCCGCAACGTCGCCCACCACTATGATGTGGGCAACGAGCTCTATAAGCGCTTCCTCGACGCCGACATGCAGTACAGCTGCGCCTATTTCGCACGGTCCGACATGACGCTCGAGGAGGCCCAGGCCGCCAAGAAGGCCCATATCGGCGCCAAGCTGAACATCACCCCGGGCATGAAGGTGTTGGACATCGGCTCGGGCTGGGGCGGCATGTCCCTGACCCTGGCCAAGGACCATGGGGCGAAGATGACCGGGGTGACCCTGTCGACCGAGCAACTGGCCCTGGCCAAGGAGCGCGCCGAAAAGGCGGGCCTGTCCGACCAGGTGGAGTTCCGCCTGACCGACTATCGCGACCTCGATGAGACCTTCGACCGCATCGTCTCGGTGGGCATGCTGGAACACGTCGGCGCGCCGAACTTCCAGACCTATTTCGAGACGGTCAAACGGCTGCTGACCGACGACGGCAGCGCCGTCATCCATTCCATCGGCCGCATGTCCGGTCCCGGCGCCACCAACGCCTTCACGGCCAAGTACATCTTCCCCGGCGGCTATATCCCCGGCCTGTCGGAGATCGTCAAAGCGGTCGAGGCGGCGGGTCTCTGGATCACCGACATCGAGATCCTGCGCCTGCACTACGCCGAGACCTGCAAGCACTGGCGCCTGCGCTTCCTGGCCGATCCGGACATCCCGCTGATGTTTGACGAGCGGTTCCGGCGGATGTGGGAATTCTATCTGTGCGGGGCGGAGCTGGGCTTCCGCTATGGCGGCCACATGGTCTTCCAGATCCAGGTGGCCAAGAAGGTCGGCGCCCTGCCGATCACACGGGACTACATGTTCGAGGGCGAGCGCCGCCTCAATTAAGCCTCACCGCTGCGGACCTTATGCCATCTCAGGTCGAGTGGCGTCGCGTATTCCCGAGGTTCCGCACGCGAGAGACTCCGATGATCGGTCGGCGATGGATGTTCGTCCTGGTGCTCCTGGCCGCCGTGCTCGGCGGGCCCTTGCCGGCCCTAGCTCAGAGCCAGGTGCGCGACTTCGTGGTCACGTCCAAGGGGTTCGACGGCAACAAGATCGGGATCAGCGGCCAGCGCCGAGTGCGGGTCTATCTGCCCGACGGCTACGAGACCTCTAACCGCCGCTATCCCGTCGTCTACTATCTGCACAACCTGTTCGAAGACGAGCGGGCGGCTTTCGACCGGGACGGCCTCCAGATCCTGCTCGACAAGGCGATCGCCAGCAAGGTCATCCCGCCGGTGATCGTGGTGGCGGCCGACTTCTCCACGCCCCTCGGCTCATCGATCTACACGTCCTCGCCGGTGACGGGCGACTGGGACGGCTTCATGGTCCGCGAACTTGTTCCGTGGGCGGACAAGCAGTTTCGGACCCTCGCTCGGCGGGACGCGCGGGGCCTGACCGGCGACCGCATGGGCGGCTACGGAGCCCTGGCCTTCGGCATGCGCCACGCCGACGTCTTCGGCTCGGTCTACGCTTTGCATCCGGTGGGCACGGGCCTTGGCCTGCAGACCATGTCGTCGCGGCCCAACTGGGACTTGATCCAGAACGCCAGGTCGCTGGATGACCTGAAGAGCGACGGGTTCTCACAGCTTTTCGTGGCCATCTATCAGGCGCACCTGCCCAATCCGGGCAAGCCGCCCCTCTACGCCGACCTGCCGGTGCGCAAGGAAGCGGACGGTCGGATCACGGTCGATACGGCTCTGACCGCCAAGCTTCAATCCGGCTTCCTGTTGGGCCAGAACCTGCCGCGCTACGCAGACAATCTGAAGACCCTGCGGGGCCTGAAGTTCGACTGGGGCCGCAACGACCCCAATCCCGACCACGTGGTCTCCAACCAGGCGTTCTCCCGCGCCCTGGTCGAGTTCGGCGTGCCGCACGAGGCCGAGGAATATGTGGGCGGCTGGGGCGACCGCACCTGGGGCGAGACCGGGCGGGTCTATACGGACATGCTGCCGTTCTTCGCCAAGACGCTGGCGTACGAGTGACAATTCATCCTCAGAGAGGCGAAGAGGCGTTGATATTCGTTCCGCGCCGACGCTAGTTTGCGGCCGATTTTTTAGATCCGAGGACCCTGATGGGCCAGTTTCGCGCGGCCGATCTTTTTCGCCGCAAGCCCGTGAGCCGGGTCGTCGCCGAGGGCGGCGAGCATCTCCCGGAAGAGGGCCTGCACCGCACGATCGGCCTGTTCCAGCTGACCATGCTGGGCGTCGGCGCCACGATCGGCACCGGCATCTTCGTGGCCCTGACGACGGCCGTGCCGGCCGCCGGTCCCGCCGTGATCCTCTCGTTCGTGATCGCCGGGATTACCGCGGCCCTGACAGCCCTGTGCTACGCCGAACTGGCCTCGACCATCCCCGTGTCGGGCTCGTCCTACAGCTACGCCTACGCCACCCTGGGCGAGTTCGTGGCCTTCATGGTCGGAGCCTGCCTGCTGCTGGAATACGCGGTGTCGGCCTCGGCCATCGCCGTGGGCTGGGGGCAGTACCTGAACGAGATGTTCTCCGACCTGATCGGCTGGCGCATGCCCGACGCCCTCGCCAAGGCCCCGGGGGCGGGTGGAGTGTTCAATCTGCCCGCCGTGGTGCTGGTCGGGGCCTGCCTGATCCTGCTGCTGCGCGGGGTGAAGGAGTCTGTGACCGTCAACGCGATCCTGGTGGTATTGAAACTGCTGGTGCTGCTGTTCTTCGTGGTGATCGCCTTCAGCGGCTTCCACGCCGGCAACCTGCAACCGTTCGCGCCGATGGGCATGGCCGGGGTCGGGGCGGCGGCCTCGTCGATCTTCTTCTCCTATATCGGCATCGACGCGGTCTCGACGGCCGGGGACGAGGTCAAGGACCCGCGCCGCACCCTGCCGCTGGGGATCGTGCTCAGCCTGCTGATCGTCACCGGCGTCTATATCCTGGTGGCCCTGGCCGCCGTCGGCGCCCAGCCTTGGACGGCCTTCGCCGGCCAGGAAGCCGGGCTGGCGGTCATCCTGCGCAACCTGACCGGACAGGCCTGGACCTCGCTGGTGCTGTGTGTGGGCGCGATCGTCTCGATCTTTTCGATCACCCTGGTCGTCATGTACGGCCAGACCCGCATCCTCTACACCATGAGCCGCGACGGCCTGCTGCCCAAGGTGTTCCAGCGGGTGAACCCCAGGACCCAGAGCCCCGACCTCAACACCTGGATCGTCGCGGCTTTCATCGCCGTCCTGGCCGCCTTCGTGCCGCTCGACACTCTGGTGAACGTGACCAGCATGGGGACGCTGATCGCCTTCGCCATCGTCTCGCTGGGAGTGATCATCCTGCGCCGGACGCAGCCGGACCTGCCGCGCGGTTACCGCGTGCCGTTCTCGCCGGTCGTGCCGCTGATCAGCGTGGGCTTCTGCGTCTACCTGATCGTCAAGCTGCCGCTCGACACCTGGCTGCTGTTCGCGGCCTGGGCGACGGCGGCCTGCGCCGTCTATTTTGGATATTCCATCAGGCGTTCCCGGCTGAACATCGTCTCCTAGCGCGGTCCTCGGACGCTCAAGGATCCCACCTCAGTAGAACGTGAACAGATCCGCCGACAGGTCGACCGCGCGGACGTCGAAGAGTCCGATCGAGGCTCCCCCGCCAAGATCGATCCGGACATCCGTCGTCCCGACGTCGTGAATGTGGGACAGCAGGCTTGCGAAATCGACGATGCCGGAGCCGTTGACGTTCTTCTGGATGGCGATCACGTCATGGTCCGCGCCCCGGGGTTTGAAGTCCATGATCAGGTCCGAGCCCGAGCGATTGTCGAATGCGAAGATGTCGCTTCCCAGGCCGCCGTAAAGACGATCGTCGCCGCCGCCGCCGACGATGCGGTCGTCGCCGCTGAGGGCGTAGATCAGATCGCCGCCGTCGCCGCCGAACAGGATGTCTCCGGCCCCGGTGGCGACAAGCCCCTCGAAGCCTGAAAGGCGGTCGCCTTCGCTGGTCACGCCATTCTTGAGATCGACGATGATCCCCGTCGCGTCGGCGAGATCGAAGCGGACGAGGTCGAAGCCGGCGCCGCCGTCCAGCACGTCCGCCCCGGCGCCGCCCCAGATGTGGTCGTCGCCGGCCTGCCCATAGATGGAATTGGCGGCCGCGTCGCCGATCAGCATGTCCGCCTCGCCCGACCCCACCACGCCTTCGATCGAGATCAGAGTGTCGCCGGCGGCCTCTTCGGAAAAACCCTTTCCAATCGACAGGTCCACCTGGACGGCGCCGGACGTATCGTAGCGCGCCAGGTCGTAGCCATCGCCGCCGACCAGGACGTCGCCGCCGGCTCCGCCGTAGAGGTGATCGTTGCCGACGCCCCCCTCCAGCCGGTCGGCGCCGGCTTCGCCGCGCAGCACGTCGTCGCCGGCCAGGCCGTAGAACGTGTTGTCGCCGCCGTCCCCGGTCAGCGTGTCGCCGAAGGCCGAACCCACCAGACCTTCGATCGACGAGAAGGTGTCGCCGAAGGCCTCGCCGGAGAAGCCGCCGCGAGCGATGTCGACGGTGACCGAGCTCGACACCTCGTCGTACCGGGCGAAGTCGTAACCGTCGCCGCCGATCAGGGCGTCGCGGCCGGCGCCGCCGTAGAGGTGGTCGTTCCCGGCGCCGCCCTCCAGCTGGTCATCGCCTCCTTCGCCGCGCAGCACGTCGTCGCCAGCCTGGCCGTACAGGATATTGCGATCCGCATTGCCGAACAGTGCGTCGTTGAACGCGCTACCGATCACGCCTTCGATGTTCACATAGGTGTCGCCCTCGGCGTAACCGCCGGACCCTGTTCCGGTCGCGAGGTTGACCAGCACGCCCTGGCTGGAGCCGTCGTACCGCGCCAGGTCGAAACCCGCGCCGCCATCGAGGGCGTCCTGGGCGGTGTACCCATAGAGATGGTCCAGGCCGTCGCCGCCGAACAGCCGGCTGGCGCCCGAGGATGCGTAGAGGATGTCGTCACCCCGACCACCGCCCAGGTTCGTGGTCCCCACCAGTCCGGCTGTAAGGACGTCGTTGTAATCAGAGCCCTGAATGGCCTCAATGTCGATGAGCGTGTCGGAACCGGCCCCCGTATCCTGCGGCCCGCTAAGCGCCAGGCTGACGATGACGCCCGAGGTCGAAGTCTCGTAGCTCGCGGTGTCGAAGCCTGCGCCCCCGTCGAGCAGATCGGCGCCTTTTCCGCCCTTCAGCAGGTCGTCGCCCCCGCGGGTATGGAAGATCGCGCCACCCCCCAGGTCTGTATAAGCGTTGACGCTGAAAATGTTATTGCTGTCGTTTCCGATGGTCTGGGTGGTGGACCAAGTGCTTACGGCGGCAGACACATCTTCGATGTTGTACAACCCCATCGTGAAGGAGCCGACAGACATCTGATTCAAAGAAAGATCGACGTTGGTCGGGGAGAACAGCTGGAGAAGATCCTGCCCGTCTCCACCGTTGAAAAAGCCGTCCGATTGCGAATAAATGCTGGACCAGGTGCTTATGGTGTCGTTTCCGTTTCCGCCGAACACCTTTCCGTCATATGAGGACCAGATATAGTCATTTCCATCATCGCCGTAGATGATCGTACGAGTATACGAGGCATCGATGTTGTCATTTCCATCCCCGGCGTGAATTTCAATCAAGATGTTTGTCTGGCGGACTTCAAAGTTGTCCCATCCGGACGATCCGTAGAAGACTTCGAAATTCTTGGCTGAAAAGGATGGGTTGCTGTCGAAGGCTGTCCTGTCCTCAATGACCATCCCGTCGGTCAACGACCAAGTCCAGTGCAGATATCTATTGGCTCCCACTCCGCTGAGGTCGAGCTTATCGATTCCGGCGCCGCCGTCGTACTGCGAACCGTTGCTGTCGACGACCGAGGTCGAGCGAACGACGTCTTCCCCGGCCCCGGCGTCCACATTGTCCAAGCCTGCGCCCGGGCTAATGTCGTCGGCGCCGCCAAGGCCCGAAATCCAATCGTTTCCGGCGTTGCCGAAGATCACGTCCGCGCCTTCGGTGCCGACGAGCACGTCGTCGCCTGCGGTTCCTTGGATAGGCATTGGAGTCCCCCACGTGCCGACGAAGTGTACGCACGGCAAGATTGTAGTCTAGCCCAGAACCGGCGCCTTGGGACAAGGGGGCGCCGCTTCTAAATTCCTCGGCGCGCGCTGATCCCTGAACGCGCGAATGCCGGCGCCGCGAGACCCGCCTCTACTCCACTGTCACCGACTTGGCGAGGTTTCGCGGCTGGTCGACGTCGGCGCCCTTCACCACGGCCACGTGGTAGGCGAGGAGCTGGATCGGGGCCGACATCACAAGGGTGGAGACCAGTGGGTCGCTGGCCGGGGCGGTGACGACGACGCGGGCGCCGGCCGGGGCGTGCTTGGCGCCCTCGGGGTCGGTGACGAACACCACCTGGCCGCCGCGCGCCATGACCTCGCTCATGTTCGAGGCCGATTTCTCGAAATAGCTGTCGAAGGGGGCCAGGATGATGATCGGGGTCTGGTCGTCGACCAGGGCGATCGGACCGTGCTTCAGTTCGCCGGCGGCGTAGCCCTCGGCGTGGATGTAGCTGATCTCCTTCAGCTTCAGCGCGCCTTCCAGGGCCAGGGCCGACATCGGGCCGCGCCCCAGGAACAGCACGTCGCGGGCCTTGGCGATATCGGAGGCGATCTCCTTGAGGGCGTCTTCCAGGCCGATGGCCTCAGCGATCAGACGCGGAGCCTCCAGCATGATGCGGACCATTCGCTGCTCTTCGGCCGCGTCGATCGCGCCCCGCGACTTGGCGGCGGCGACGGCCAGGGCGATCATCACGCTGACCTGGGCGGTGAAGGCCTTGGTCGAAGCCACGCCGATCTCGGGGCCGCAGTGGATCGGCCAGACCACGTCGACCTCCCGGGCCATGGTCGATTCTTGGGCGTTCACGACCACGGCGCTCTTCATGCCCTTGGCCTTGCAGTAGCGCAGGGCCGCCAGGGTGTCGGCCGTCTCGCCCGACTGCGACATCGCGATGACCAGCGAGCCCGGCCGCAGGGCCGGCTGGCGGTAGCGGAACTCCGAAGCGATCTCGACGTCGACCGGCAGGTCGGCCAGCTGCTCGATCAGGTACTTGCCGATGACGCCGGCGATGTAGGAGGTGCCGCAGGCGACGATCTGGATGCGCTCCAGCGCCTTGAAGTCCAGGTCGCCGGGCATGGCCGCGCGCGCCGTCAGGGCGTCGACATAGGCCGAGATCGTGCGCTGACACCCCTCCGGCTGGTCATGGATCTCCTTTTCCATGAAGTGCCGGTAGTTGCCCTTCTCCATCATCACGGCCGAGGCGGGGACCACCTTCACCGGCCGGGTCACGGGCGCGCCGGAGGCGTCGAAGATGCGGGCGCTGTCGTGGTCGATGGCCACGTAGTCGCCTTCCTCCAGATAGATCACCCGGTTGGTGAAGGGACCCACCGCCAGGGCGTCGGAGCCGAGGAACATCTCGCCCTGGCCCTCGCCCACCACCAGCGGACTGCCGCGGCGGGCGCCGAGGATCAGGTCGTCGGCGCCTTCGATCAGCACGGCTAGGGCGTAGGCGCCGGTCAGGCGGTCCAGCGTGGCCTTGAAGGCGTCCAGGGGCGCCAAACCCGTGGCCAGTTCGGCGTCGATCAGCTGGGCGATGACCTCGGTGTCGGTGTCGCTCTCGAACGTGCGGCCGGCGGCGGCCAGCTCGGCCTTCAGTTCGGCGAAGTTCTCGATGATGCCGTTGTGCACCAGGGTGACGCGACCGGCGGTGTGGGGGTGGGCGTTCTTGACGTTGGGCGCGCCATGGGTGGCCCAGCGGACGTGGCCGATGCCGTTCTGTCCGACCAGCGGCTGCTCGACGAGCAGGGCCTCCAGGTTCTTGATCTTGCCCTGGGCCCGGCGGCGCTCGACCTTTCCGTCCACCACGGCGGCGACGCCGGCCGAGTCGTAGCCCCGGTATTCCAGCCGCTTGAGACTGTCGACCAGCCGTTCCGTGACGGGCTTGATTCCGACGATGCCGATGATGCCGCACATGGGCCATGATCCTTTGTAGAACGCGCCGACGGGACTAAAGCTGTCGAAGCGGATATTTCGAGCGCCGCCTTTAGCATTCGCTTATCGGCGACTCTCATAAATCTGCATTTCGGATCGTTTCGCGGTCCAATGAAGGCCTAATCGAGACGTAGTGAAGATCATGAGCAAGCGCGCCTATTTCGGCACCGACGGCATCCGCGGCCAGGCCAACAAGCACCCGATGACCGCCGAGGTCGCCCTGCGGGTCGGTCTGGCGGCCGGCAAACTGTTCCGTTCGCAGGACGACCGCCGCCACCTGGTGGTGATCGGCAAGGACACCCGCCTGTCGGGCTACATGATCGAGCCCGCCCTGGTGGCCGGCTTCGCCAGCGTCGGCATGGACGTGCGGCTGTTCGGCCCGCTGCCGACCCCCGCCGTGGCCATGATGACCCGCTCGATGCGCGCGGACCTGGGCGTGATGATCAGCGCCTCGCACAACGACTTCGCCGACAACGGCATCAAGCTGTTCGGCCCGGACGGCTACAAGCTGTCGGACGAGCAGGAGCTAAAGATCGAGGCCCTGATGGACGAGGGCCTGCAGGAAGGCCTGGCCTCGCCGCGCGACCTGGGCCGGGTCAAGCGCATCGACGACGCCCAGGCCCGCTATGTCGAGATCGTCAAGGCGACGTTCCCGCGCCATCTCAGCCTGTCGGGCCTGCGGGTGGTGATCGACTGCGCCAACGGCGCGGCCTATCGCGTGGCGCCCACGGCCCTCTACGAGCTGGGCGCCGAGGTGATCGAGGTCGGGGTCGCGCCCGACGGGACCAACATCAACGCCGAGTGCGGCTCGACCCATCCCGAGGCCATGGCCAAGATGGTGCGCGAGTACCGGGCCGACATCGGCATCGCCCTGGACGGCGACGCCGACCGCCTGGTGATCTGCGACGAGAAGGGCGTGGTCGTCGACGGCGACCAGATCATGGCGATCATCGCTCTGGCCCTGGCCAAGGCCGACAAGCTGAAGGCCGGCGGGGTGGTGGCCACCGTGATGTCCAACCTCGGCCTCGAGCGGCTGATGAGCGACAACGGCCTGAAGCTGGAGCGCACCAGCGTCGGCGACCGCTACGTGATGGCCCGCATGCGCGAGGGCGGCTTCAACATCGGCGGCGAGCAGTCGGGGCACGTGATCCTGTCGGACTTCTCGACCACCGGCGACGGCTTGATCGCGGCCCTGCAGGTGCTGGCGGTGATGATCGAGACCGGCAAGCCGATGAGCGCCCTTGGGCGCCAGTTCGAGCCGGTGCCGCAGCTGCTGGAGAACGTCCGCTTCGCCGGGGGCAAGCCGCTTGAGCACAAGACCGTCAAGGAGGCCATCGCCGACGGCGAGAGCCAGCTGAACGGCACGGGCCGCATCGTGGTTCGTCCGTCGGGCACCGAGCCCCTGATCCGCATCATGGCCGAGGGCGACGATCCGGCCCTGGTCAAGAAGGTCGTCAAGTCGATCGTCTCCGCCGTGAAGGCGGTCTAACGACCCTCCAGACAGCGCAGCGCCCAGGGGCTTGGGGGCGCGGGCTCTGGGATGATCGGTGCAAAAAAGACCCCCGCGCCTTGCGGTGCGGGGGTGGAGGAGGCCTCTTAGTCGCCGTCGACGCCCTCGACCACGGCGCGCAGGTAGTCCACATGTCGGCGGAAGGCCTTGCGGCCGATCTGAGTCAGGGCCGCGCGGGTGCGCGGGCGCTTGCCGACGAAGTCCTTGGTGATCTCGACATAGCCGGCCTTTTCCAGGGTGGTCAGATGGCTGCCGAGATTGCCGTCGGTCGCCTGGGTGGCGGCCTTGAGGCGCGAGAACTCCACGGGCTCGGCGTCGCGCTCGGCGTGCAGGGCCGCCATGATCTTCAACCGCAGGGGTTGGTGGATAAGCTCATCCAGCTCGGCCACGCTACGCCCTCCGCAGCCACAGGCCCGAGACGAACAGCGACCCGCCGCCCGCCGCCGCCATCCAGAAGGTCAGCCAGGGCTCGAACAGGAAGAAGCCCGCCAGGCTGCCGGCGAACACCCCGGCCCCGATCCATAGATAGCGCGGCGCGGCGGCGATGCCGAAGCCGGCATAGAC
>JAGIBE010000014.1 GCA_017744495.1 Caulobacter sp.
CCCGCATCCACCAGGCGATCTACGAGACCTTCGTCGCCTACCCTCTGGAAATGCGCCTTCCCGCTTGAGGATGGCCGGCCTAGGACCTGCCCGTGCTTTTGGAAATCCGCCACGTCACCCAGTACCATTACGAACGGCCCGTCCGTGAAAGCCTGATGGAGCTGTGGATGCAGCCCCAGAAGGGCGCGCGCCAGCGATTGGTCAGTTTCGAACTGGACATCGAGCCGGCCGCCCAGGTGTTCTCGTACGCCGACAGCTTCGGCAACGCCGTCTACCATTTCGACGTGCCTCAGCCGCACGACGGCCTGACCATCATCGCCCGTTCGGCCGTCGAGACCGAACCGGTGCACGAGTGGCCCCTGCCGCTGGACATGGGCGAGTGGGAGCGGCTCAAGAGCGCCTTCGTGCGCGGCGAGTGCTTCGATTATCTGCGTCCCCACGGTTTCGTCCGGATGACCGAGGCGTTGCAGACCTTCATGGTCGAGCACGATCTGGAGGCCCTGCGCCGCCGCGATCCGTTCTCGGCGGTCCAGGCGTTGTGTGACACGATCTACAAGGCCTTCGAATACCAGCCCGGCTTCACCGACGCCGACAGTCCGATCGACCTGGCGCTGAGCGCCGGCCGCGGGGTCTGCCAGGACTTCGCCCACATCATGCTGGCCGTATGCCGCGCCTGGGGTATCCCCGCCCGCTACGTCTCCGGGTATCTGTTCACCGACCGCGAGGCCGGCGACCGCTCCGATCCCGACGCCACCCACGCCTGGGTCGAGGTGTTTCTGCCCAGCTATCGCTGGGTCGGCTTTGATCCGACCAACAATGTGATGACCGGCGAGCGCCACGTGGCCGTGGCCGTGGGGCGCGACTACAGCGACGTCACCCCTTCGCGCGGCGTCTACAAGGGCGATTCCGAGAGCCACCTGGCGGTCGGCGTCTCGGTGCGCCGGGCGCGGGCGGCGGTCGCCGAACCGGAATTCCTGCGCCTCCCGCGGCCCTCCGCCCCGTTCGGTTCGGCCAATCGTCGCCGGGCCAGCGCCGACGCCATCCGCGAACAGCAGCAGCGCCAACAGCAGCAGCAACAGCAGCAGCAGTAGACTTCCCGTCCGGACGCCGCCTAGGTTAGCGCTAACAAAGCAGCGACCTTGGGAGGGGCGTGGATGCCTGAAGGCTCGATCGGGGCGTCGCCGCGCCTCGCCGTCGTGGATGGTCTGAGGGGCTACGCCCTGATGGGCCTGTTCCTGGTCCACATGCTGGAATATTTCGAGCTCTACTGGGCCAAGCCGACGCCCAATCCGGTGACTACGGCGGTCTTCACCCTGTTCATGGGCAAGACCTTCTCGCTGCTGGCCCTGTGCTTCGGCTTCAGCTTCTTCGTGATGATGGACGGCGCAGCACGGCGAAGCCAGCCGTTCGCGGGCCGCTTCGCCTGGCGCCTGGCCTTGCTGGCGGGCATCGGCCTGCTGCACGGCCTGGTCTATCGCGGCGACATCATCGTGGTGCTGGCTTTGATCGGCTTCATCCTGATCCCGTTCGACAAGGTACGGTCCAACCGCGTGCTGCTGACCGTGGCCGGGATCTGCTTCCTGCAGCCTTACATCCTGCTGTGGATCGTGGCGGGCGCCGCCGGCGCGCCGTGGGCGCTGAACAAGCCGCATCACTATTCCGACCCGGCCATGGCGACCTATCTCAGCGGCGACGCCCTGCAGGTGCTGCGCGCCAACCTCTGGGAGGGCCAGGTCAACAAGTGGTGGTTCTTCATCGAGACCGGCCGCTGCGTACAGGTGCTGGGCCTGTTCCTGATCGGGCTGGTGCTGGGCCGTATCGGATTTTTCGCCGACCTGGGACGCTTCGCCAGAGGCCGCGCCATCGCCCTGGTCGCCGTGATCCTGTTCGCGGCCGCCTGCTATGTCCTCAAAAGCAAGACCGGCGGGCAACACAGCGGTCCGGTGTTCTGGGCGAACATGCTGGTCGGCGGCTGGTTCGACCTGTCGTGCATGGCCGCGTCGGTGCTGATCTTTATCGCGCTGTGGCGGGCCGGCGGCGAGGTCGTGCTGCGGGCCCTGGTCCCGGTGGGCCGGATGACGCTGAGCCTCTATGTCGCCCAGTCGCTGGTCTTCATCCCGGTGTTCTATCCGCTGGGCCTGGGCCTCTACGCGAACATCACCCCTGCCCTCGCCCTGACGATCGGGCTGGCGGCCGTGGCGGTTCAGTTGCTGCTGGCCTCGGCCTGGTTCAAGCGGTTCCACTACGGTCCGTTGGAGTGGCTGTGGCGGTGCGGCACGCGGCAGTCGTTCGACATCCCGTTCCGGCGCAAGCCGGAGCCGCAGCCTGCCTAGGCCGGATAGACGTGGCTCTTGCGGGCCGCGAGCTTGATCGTCCCGGTGAAGCGGGCCGCCTCGGCGCGCGAAGCGGTGATCTCGACGTGACGGCCATCGGCGGTGCTGGCCGACACCGACGCCAGGGCGCCCTGCACATGGACCCGGTCGACCCGGACCTCGAAGCCGCCGTCGTCCGGCGCCAGGTCGTGAGGCCGCACGAAGCCCACGGCCGCGCCGTCCTTGACCCCGTTGGCGTCGAACGAGACCGCGCCCGAGGTGAACCGACCGCCGGACACCGTCCCTTCGAACCGGTTGGCCTCGCCCACGAAGCCGCAGACGAACGGCGTGGCGGGGTTGTCGTGCACCTCGTCCGGCGTGCCGATCTGCTCGATGCGGCCGGCGTTGAGGATCGCCACGCGGTCGGCCAGACCCAGGGCCTCCTCCTGATCGTGGGTGACGAAAATCGTGGTGACGCCGGTGGCGTCGTGCACGCGGCGCAGCTCCTTGCGCAGCGACTTGCGGACCGTGGCGTCCAAGGCGCCGAACGGCTCGTCCAGCAGCAGCACGCTGGGCTGCACCGCCAGGGCTCGCGACAGGGCCACGCGCTGGCGCTGGCCGCCCGACAGCTGCGAGGGGTAGCGCTTACCCAGGCCGTCCAGCTCGACCAGCTTCAGCAGCTCGTCGACGCGGCGCGCGATCTCGGCCTTCGGCGGCTTGTCCTTGCCCTTTCGTACGTCCAGGCCGAACGCGATGTTGCGGGCCACAGTCATATGCTTGAACAGCGCGTACTGCTGGAACACGAAGCCGACGCGGCGCGCGGCGGCCGAGGCGAAGGTCACGTCCTGGCCCTCGAACAGCACCTGGCCGGCGTCCGGGAACTCCAGTCCCGCGATCGTGCGCAGCAGAGTCGTCTTGCCCGAGCCCGACGGGCCCAGCAGCGCGACGAGTTCGCCGTCGGCGATCTCGAGGTCGACATGGTTCAGGGCCGGATAGCGGCCGAACTTCTTTTCGACGGAACGGATGGAGATGGTCATGGGGTCAGTTCGTTCCGGGTCTAGTGTCCGCCGCCGCGCTTGACGTCGGGTTGGGCGATCTCGAGCACGCTCTTGAGCACCAGGGTCACGATGGCCAGCAGGCACAGCAAGGCGGCGACGGCGAAGGCGGAGACGAAATCGTACTCGTTGTACAAAATCTCGACGTGCAGGGGCATGGTGTTGGTCAGGCCGCGGATGTGGCCGCTGACCACCGAGACGGCGCCGAACTCGCCCATGGCCCGGGCGTTGCACAGCAGCACGCCGTACAGCAGGCCCCAGCGCACGTTGGGCGCGGTCACCCGCCAGAAGGTGTAGAGGCCCGAAGCGCCCATCGAGACGGCGGCTTCCTCCTCCGACACACCCTGCTCCTGCATCAGCGGGATCAGTTCGCGGGCGATGAACGGGAAGGTCACGAAGATCGTGGCCAGCACGATGCCCGGGATGGCGAAGATGATCTTGATGTCGTGGTCGATCAGGCGCTCGCCGAACCAGCCCTGCAGGCCGAAGACCAGCACGTAGATCAGACCCGCCACGACCGGCGACACCGAGAACGGCAGGTCGATCAGGGTGATGAGCAGCGGCTTGCCGGGGAAGTCGTGCTTGGCGATGGCCCAAGCGGCGCAGAGACCGAACAGGGCGTTGAAAGGCACGGCGATGGCGGCGGTGATCAGGGTCAGCTTGATCGCCGCCCAGGCGTCGGGCGTCGAGATCGCAGCGACAGCCGGGCCCAGCCCCTTGCGTAGCGCCTCGGCGAACACCGCCGCCAGCGGCAGGATCAGGACCAGGCCCAGGAAGGCCAGGACCAGGCCGATGACCAGGGCCTTGGCCCACAGCGGATCGTCGGTCGGACGGCGGGCGTGAGCCCGGGTCGGAGCAGTCATCAGACGAACCTCCGCGACCAGGCCTGGATGGCGTTGATGACCAGCAGCATCAGGAACGAGACGGCCAGCATGACCACGGCGATGGCCGCGGCGTTG
Source organism: Caulobacter sp. (assembly GCA_017744495.1). Taxonomy (GTDB): domain Bacteria; phylum Pseudomonadota; class Alphaproteobacteria; order Caulobacterales; family Caulobacteraceae; genus Caulobacter. Next base: position 4,327 of record JAGIBE010000014.1, read on the forward strand.
GCATATTCGAACTGCTCCAGCTGAATGATGATCAGCAGAGGCGCGATCTCGGACTTATAGGGCATGTTGCCGGCGATGAAGATCACCGAGCCGTACTCGCCCACACCTCTAGCGAAAGCCAGGGCGAAGCCGGTCAGCCAGGCGGGACCCAGGGCCGGTAGGATGATCCGGCCGATGGTGGCGAAGCGTCCGGCGCCAAGGCTGGCCGCGGCTTCCTCGACGTCGGCCGACAGGTCGCGCATCACCGGCTCCAACGTGCGGACCACGAACGGCAGGCCGATGAAGATCAGGGCGATGGTCACGCCGACGGGGTTGTAGGCGGCCTTGATGCCCAGCGGCGTCAGGTACTGCCCGACCCAGCCGTTGGGGGCGTAGAGGGTCGCCAGGGCGATGCCGGCCACGGCGGTCGGCAGGGCGAACGGCAGGTCGACCAGGGCGTTGACCACGGCCTTGCCGGGGAACTCGTAGCGGACCAGGGCCCAGGTGGTCAGCACGCCGAACACGGCGTTGATCACGGCCGCCACGAAGGCCGCGCCGAAGGTCAGGCGATAGGCCGCGATGGCGCGCTCCGAGAAGGCGGCGGCCAGGAACTGGGCCGGCGACAGGCTGGACGACTTGATGGCCACGGCCGACAGCGGAATCAGCACGATCAGCGATAGAATCGTCAGGGTCACGCCCAGGGTCAGGCCAAAGCCCGGGATGGCCGAGCGGCGGCGGAACAAGGGGCGTTGCGCGGGACGCGGGGGCGCGGAGATCGTCTCGGCGGTCATCGGGTGATCGTCGTCCAGAATCCGCGTGGGGCTCCGCGACGGAGCCATGAAAACAAGAACGCGCCAAGCGCTGAAAAGAGCAAGGAGCGTGGTGAAGCTGAGCGGCTTAAATCCCTACACGGCCGGTGGGGTCAATTGAGTTCATCGAACGGGAGGGCCAGAAAAACTGTGGGGGTGGGACTGAACAGGCGTGGCTTCGCGGTCTCACGCGATCTCTCGCTGAGTTTGATGGGAAGGGTGCGAAGCGCCCGGGCCTCGCCCGGAGTAGCTTTGATGTTGTTACCGTTTCGACGAAGTGCAGGCGCTTCGCGTGGAACCGTTATCCGGAAGCCTTCGGATCGCCGATTTTTAACCGGCTCCGATGGAGGCCCCCGACGGGCGGAGAGTTGGCGCTCTCCGGACCGCCCGGGCGATTTCAGCCCGGGCCTGCCGGGCTGGTCTGTCTGCCCTGAGCGCCGGAGCTTCGTCCCATGTTTCAGGGAACCTGCTCCAACTCCAACCCAGGACGTCTCCGAGGAGACACGACGGAAAGAGCCTTCCCGCTCGACCACCCCCGAAGGCCGCATCGGTCGCCGTACGTGCGCCCTCCCCATGCCTTCAGGTAAGATGATTATGCGGCCATCCCGAACCTCAAGGACAGGAAACCGGCATTTTCGTCCAGCGCCTTGATTTTGTTGAGCTCGCCTCGGTGTTCGACGGGGATAGAGTGGCCGCCGATAGACAACCCGTTCGACGCATGGTTGAACTTGAAGTCAAGTTCAGGGGGCTTTCAGACATGACAGACACAACCGCGAGCGCGCGCCGCTTCGAGATCGGACGGGTGATTTCCGGGACCTTCGGGGTCATCGGGCGCAACTTCGGGCCATTCGTCCTGATGTCGCTGCTGCTGGGCGGCCTGCCCAACCTGCTGGTCAGTTTGGCCCAGCTTCCGCTGCAAGGCGGTTTCACGACCTATTCGCCGCCGCTGCTCGGAGGCTGGGCGGCGGGCCTGCTGGTGATGGTCGTTTGCGCCTTCGTGCTGCAGGCCGCGATCGTCCACGCGACGGTGGCCGACTTGACCGGTCGGCGCGTCGTGGTCGGCGAAAGCCTGAAGGTGGGCCTGCGCAACTGGCTGCCGCTGGTCGGCCTGGCCATCCTGATAGGCCTGGGCCTCGCGCTCGGCTTCATCCTGTTGGTCGTTCCGGGGATCATCCTGGCGGTCGTGTGGTCGGTGGCCGTGCCGGCCAAGGTGGTCGAGAAGATCGGCGTGACGGACGCCCTGCAGCGCAGCCGCGACCTGACGCGGGGACACCGCTGGGCGATCTTCGGCCTGTGCGTCCTCTATGTGATCGCCCTTTGGGTCGTCGAGGCGCTGGTCATGGCCGCGATCATGCCGTTCGTCTTCTCCAAGGGCATCCCGAGTGTGGGGGCGGTTACCGGCTTCACGGCCGTGAACGTCGCCACGATGATCGGCTCGGCTCTCGTCGCCACGATCACCACCCTGATCAGCACGGCCGGCGGCGCGACCCTCTATTCGGAGCTGCGGAGCACGCGTGAAGGCGGCGGTCCGGAAGCCATGGCGTCGGTGTTCGACTGACCTCCAGGTCTCAACTCGGCAGCCTGGGGAACCTCATGGTCGACCTTTCGATCGGCGCGCGCTTCGAAGCGGGACGCGTGCTGAAGCATGCGATGACGATCTTCAAGCACGACGCTCTCGCGATCGCCCTGCTCTCGGTGCTGTTCATCGCCGTGCCGGACGCGCTCGTGACCTACGCCCCGGTGCTCCTGGCCGACGAGCGGATCAGCGCGGCGGCGCGCAACACCTGGGTCATCATCATCGTCAATCCGATGATCGCGATGCTCGGCTCGACCCTGCTTCAGGCGACGATCTCGTCCCGCGCGCTGATGGGCATGGACGGGCGCGATCGGCCCTCGGGCGATCGCTTCTTCGGCTCGTTCCAGGACTATCTGGCCGTGATCGCGCTCGGCCTCGTCACCACGCTGGGCATCATGGGCGGCTTCGTCCTGCTGGTCATTCCGGGGATCATCCTCTCCCTGGCCTGGATGGTGGCGGTTCCGGCCATGGTGACCGAACGGCTCGGCGTGATGGATGCGATCCGGCGCAGCAACAAGCTGACGGGCGAGCGGCGCGGTGAGATTTTCGGGCTTTGCGTGGCGGCCGGACTGATCGGCCTGCTTCTGAGCTGGCTTGCGACCCTGGCCTTCAGCGCCGTGGGGAATTCCCTTGTGACCACGATCGGCGGATCCGTGACGCAGACCCTGACGAGCGCCGCCAACGCCCTCCTCGCCGTCGCGATCTATTACGAGCTGCGGTGGAGCAAGGAAGGCACGCCCGCCGAAAGCCTGGCGGCGGTATTCGCCTAGCTCTTGTCGTGCTTGTCCTTGCGGCGCTTGCCCAGCAGCAGGTGCGACTCAAGCCGGCCGCGCAGGGCCGCGTAGTAGGCCGCCAGGAAGTCGCCGTCCGACTCGTAGGGCGCGGCCTGCCAGCCGATCTTCAGGCGAATGCGAGCCGCGACCAAGGCGATGGTCTTGCTCTCGTAGCGGCGCAGCACGTCCTCCAGCACGTGCAGTTCCTTGACCCCGTAGGCGTCCAGCTGGACCATGGTGAACTTGAAGCGCTCGGTGGCCGGGCGCGAGGTCTCGACCAGGTCGGGCGCCAGCTTGCGGGTCGGCGCCTTGACCACCCAGGTGCCGGCCACCAGGTCGCCCACCCGCAGGCGGTCGCGGTTGAACAGCGGGAACAGCACGAAGACCGCGCACCAGACCAAGCCCGCCAGGTTGATCCAGGCGCTGACCTTGTCGCCGCTGGAGGCCAGGAAGCTGAGGGGCAGATAGAGCTCGATCTCGCGCATGGCGTTACGGGCGAATATGGCGTCGGCGGTCAGGCGGCCGCCGTTGCGCGCCGCCACCCGTACGCCCATGGCCCGCTTGCCCGGCGTGGCCGCGCTGGGGGTCAGCTCGAACAGCACGAAGTAGAGGTTGCGCAGGATGAAGAAGACCAGCAGCCCCAGCGTGCCGACCAGCTCCCAGCCCTTGCCTTTCGTGCCGATCATCGCCAGGGCGGCCAGCAGGAAGAAAGCGATCAGCACGCCCAGCATGATGGCCAGGTCGATCAGCAGGGCGGCCGCGCGCTCGCCGGCGTCGCCCAGGCGCAACTTCAGGTCCACGCCCTCGGGCGTGATCAGCGACCGGGCGCGACTGTCCACGCGGACGCCGGGATCATAGGGCATGGCGAGCGCGGCGGCGGCCCTGGGTTTCTTGAGAGGCGACTTCATGGCCCGACGCTCCGACGGCGCGGCAGGTACAGATAGGCCGGCCACATCACCAGGGTGGTCAGGCCGATCCCGTAGCGAACCCAGTCGTTCTGGATTACCTGGCGCCCGACGCCTTCCAGGATGCCCGCGCAGAACAGCATGACCACGACGCCGGCCATCAGGGTGGCTGACTGCCGCCCCGCCTGGGCCATGGCGGCCGGACGGCTGAGATCGCCGGGGAAGGCCAGGGTCCAGCCGATCCGCAAGCCCGCCGCGCCCGCCAGGACCACGGCCGAGATCTCGGTGACGCCGTGGATGGCCAGCCAGCCGCCGGCCTGGAAGGCCAGGCCCTTCATCGCGAACGCCGCCAGAAAGGCCCCGAGCGTCGCGCCGTTATAGGCCATGAGCATGGCGGTCGGCAGGCAGAAGGCGAAGCCCAACGCGAAGGCGAACAGCGCCACGCCGGAATTGTGGGTGAACAGGAAGGCGGCGAACACCGACAGGCCCTTATGCTCGCCGTGGTCGTAGAGCGTGCTTCGCATGGCCTCGACCGAGGCGGCCGGACCGCGTCCGTCGGCCAGGCCGCCCGGCACGAAGGCGCTGAACCAGTCGGGGTCGTGCAGGGTCAGGAAATAGGCCGCCAACACGCCGGCCAGGGTCAGCAGGAAGCTGGCCAGGGTCTCGCGCCACAGGGCCCTGGCCGCCTGAGGCCAGGCGTGGGCGAAGAAGCCCCCTACCCGCTCAACCAGGTTCGACCGCGTGCCGTAGACCAGGAAATAGGCCCGGGTGCTCAGGCTCTCCAGATAGACGACCAGGCCCTGGTCCAGCGAGGTGGCGCGGGCCACCGACAGCGATGACAGCGCCTGGCGGTAGAGCACCGGCATGGCCAGCAGCTCCTCGTCGCTCAGCGCCCGGGGCGAGCCCTTGCCGGCCTTGGCCAGCAGCTTCTCAAGCCGGCGCCAGTCGTCCTCGCGCTCGGCGCGGAAGCGGTAGCTCTTCAGGTGCAGTTCGGCCATCAGAGCAGGTCCCGGCGCTTGAGGTCCAGATAGCTCGCCAGCAGGGCCGGCCCGACCTGGTCGGCCGGCGCCTCGACGATCTCCACACCCATGCGGCGCAGGCGGCTGACCACCTGGTCGCGCTCACGCAGCAGCGAGGCGGCGACCACGGCGCGCGACACGTCGTCCGCCTCGGCGGGCGCCTTGCGCTCGATCGCCTCCAGCTCCTCGTCGCGCATCATCACGAACAGCACCAAATGCTGGCGCAGCAGACGGCCGACGTTCTCGAGCATCAGCTCCGCGCTGGTGGAGTCGGCGATGTCGGTGAACACCACGATCAGCGAGCGCCGCGACAGCTGGCCCGACAGCTGGGTCAGGCCCAGGGTGTAGTTGGTCTCCTCGGTCGAATAGTCGATCTTGGCGGCCAGGCGCTGCAGGGCGCCGAAGGCGTTGGGGCCCGAGGTCACGCCGCTGGAGACGTGCGGCCTGGCGTCGAAGCCGAACAGCCCGACCTTGTCGCCCATCTTCAGCCCGACATAGGCCAGCAGCAGCGTGGCGTTCAGGGCGTGGTCCAGGCGGGGCTTGCCCAGCAGGGGCTGGCTCATCAGCCGGCCGGTGTCGATGGCCGCCACGATGTGGTGGTTGCGCTCGACGTGGAATTCCTTGGCCAGCAGCGCGCCGTGACGGGCCGATTGCTTCCAGTCGATGGCCCGGCGGTTCATGCCGGGGCGGAAGTCGGTCAGGGCGTGGAAATCGCTGCCGCCGCCCAGGTCCAGCTGGATGCGATGGCCCACCGACGGATCGCGGGAGAACAGGCGCAGGGCCTCTTCCTTGACGCCCGCGATGTCCAGCGTGACCGGCAGGACCTGTTCCAGGTTGTCGTCGCGCTGCTTCCACATCAGGCACAGCGGACCCCGCCAGCGGGCGGAGACGCGATGCACCCTGCCCTCGCCGCGCCGGACGGCGGTCAGGCTCATGGGCAGGCCGGCCTGGCGCTCGTGGACCCGGGCCCGGCCGTGGGCGGGCTCGGCGACCAGGCGGTCGTCCAGGTCGATCGCGAACTCCACGCTCCATGGGGCCACGCCGCGCGGGAAGGTCGCCTTCAGCAGGGCCGGCTTCGTCGCGCCACTGGCCATGGCGCCGGGCGCCGTCAGACTCAGCTGCATCCGGCGGCGGCCGGGCGCCAGCAGGGCGTCGAGGAACAGCAGGGCCGCGACCAGGGCGATCCAGGCGGGCCCGATCAGCCACAGGCGCGCGGAGACGAGCGCCGCCGCCAGCGCCAGGGGCGCGCCCAGCACCGTCAGGAAGATCGCCCTCGCCGTGGGATAGATCCGCAAGGTTCGCCCCTAGGCTTTCACGATCAACGCGGCGCCTCGACCTGGTCGACCAGGCCGCGCACGACGTCATCGACCTTGCGGCCCTCGATCTCGGCCGCCGGCGACAGGAGCACCCTGTGGCGCAGGGCCGGCAGGGCCAGGGCCTTGACGTCGTCGGGGATGACGTAGTCGCGGCCCTCCAGGGCGGCGCGAGCCCGGGCCGCCACGGCCAGCATGGCCGCACAGCGCGGCGAGGCTCCGCCCGAGAGCTCGCCGGTCTCGCGCGTCGCCCGCACCACCCCGACGATGTACCGGACGATGTCGTCGGTCAGTCGCACGTTCGACACCGCCGCGACGGCGTCAGCGATCGTCGCGGCGTCGCCGGCCGGCTGGACGCCGAAGCCCTCCGGCGACGGCTGGCCGGTGCGTCCGCCGTGGCCGGCGACGATGGCGGTCTCCTCGGCTAGGCTCGGATAGGCCAGCACGTGCTTGAACAGGAAGCGGTCCAGCTGGGCTTCGGGCAGCGGATAGGTGCCCTGCTGCTCCAGCGGGTTCTGGGTGGCCACCACCATGAAGCGGTCGCTGAGCGGGTGGCGCTCGCCGTCCAGCGTGACGTTGCGTTCCTGCATGGCTTCCAGCAGAGCCGCCTGGGTCTTGGGCGGGGTGCGGTTGATCTCGTCGGCCAGCAGCAGCTCGCAGAAGATCGGCCCCTTCACCAGGGTGAAGGCGCTGGTCTGGAAGTTGAACAGGTTGGCGCCCAGGATGTCGCCCGGCATCAGGTCGGGCGTGAACTGGATGCGGCCGAACTGCAGGTTCACCGCCTGGGCGAAGCACTGGGCCAGGAAGGTCTTGGCCGTGCCGGGCGGACCTTCCAGCAGCACGTGGCCGCCGGCGAACAGGGCCGTCAGCATCAGGTCGATGGTGTCGTTCTGACCGACCACGGCCTTAGCGGTCTCGCTCCGGATCCTGCCGGCCAGCGCCTGCACGTCAGCCACGTTCACGGGTCATCTCCAGTCTCCACTGATGCCATTTGGCGGCCACCTTCATCAGGTCGCCGAGCGAACGGACCGTTCGGGTTTCCTCGTCCAGGCGCGAGGCGCTGTCGGCGGCGCCGAAGCGCTCGCCCTGGCGGTCCAGGAAGTCGGTCAGGGCCTGACCCTCCAGGCGCGAGCCGCCGGGCCGCAGCCCGCCCAGGGCCTTGACGGCGGCGGCGCGCTGCAGCTCGGCGTAGCGCGGGGCCAGGGCCGGCTCGCGCTTGGCCATGCGGATCAGGCCGGCGGAATTGTCGATCAGGGCGTCCTTGCCCAGCGCCAGGGCCCGCTCGCCGCGCCGCACCGCGCGGAACCGGGCGGCGGCGTGCAGTCCCATCAGCACCGCAGCGGCGACCAGACACAGGGTGGCCCCGACGAACGGCGCCTCGAAGGCCAGCTTCAACACGCTGCGCGACCGGGAAAAGCCGTTCAGCGTGACGTCGAAGGCGATGGTCTTGCTGTCCTTCGGCCGATAGCCGCCATTCGGGACGGCGCCGTCGCGCAGGACCCGCAGCATGCCGACCCCGGCCTTCGCCGTGCGGATGTCCTTCAGGCCCATCGTATTGATCAGGTCCGGATCGGCCAGAATGTAGGTCTCGGTCGGCATCCGCCGGGCCAGAACCACACGACCCTGGGCGTCGGTCAGCACCGGCGTCAGGTTCGGACCGGACACGCTCTGCAGGTTCTTGATCGGACCCGTCTCGACCGACATCCCCTCGAACAGCCCGCCCGGCGCGCCGACCAGGCGGCGTGGCGCTGTGTCCTTGGCGACCGCCATGACCGCCTTCGGGACGCCGATCGCCTTCAACAGGCCGACCTGGTCGGTCGGGCGCAGGGGCTCCAACCCCATGACCCAGCCGGGATGCTTGGGATCCTGGCCGCCGCGCCACTTGGGCAGCACGACCAGGGTGCGCGACGACAGCTGGGCGGCCTTGACGTAGGCGTCGCGCGAGACGCCGGTGTCCGGCGCGAAGATGATCAGGCCCGGCTCGTCACGCCTCAGGTCGCGGCGGCTGACGATCACCGGCTCGCCCAGATTGCCCAGCAGCCGGACCATGCCGTTGTAGCCCACAGCCGACTTGGACAGGGCGTGAGCCCGGCCATCCTCGCCCGTCTGAAGGTCCGGCGCGTAGGTCGACAGCACCACGAAGGCCGAGAAAGCGAACGCGCCGGCCAGGATCATGCCCAGCACGACCTTGGGCGAGAACAGGCCCCGGTCCCCCTCCGCCGGGCTTTCGACAGTGATAGTGGCCTGGGCGTCGCTCATCGCCAGGCCTCCGCGAAGGCGAAGCTCTCATAGGCTTGGCGGCAGGTGGCGAACTCGTCGGCGCCGACCGGCCGGCCGCCGAAGAAGCTGCGCTCGACCACCCGGGCGATATCGCTGAAGGTGCGGCGTACCCGTTCGGGCACGCCGTCCAGCTCGGCGATGTCGCGGCTGGTCAGGGCGGGCTTGATCAGGTCCGGCCGCTTACCTTCGATGTCCTCGATGCTGCGGAACAGGATCAGGTGGACGGCCTCGGCGAAGCGGCCGGCGGCGGCCAGCTTGTCGGCGTCCTCCAGCAGAGTCCTGGCCTTGGCGGCCGTGGGGCGCCAGCCGTCGTCCTGCAGCTTCGGCCCCTTGTCGGCCTTGAAGCCGGGCCAGCGCGTGGCGATCAGCTCGCGGGCCACGAAATAGAGGATCAGCGCCGCGCCCAGGATCAGGCAGCCCCAGAACACGTAAGCCAGATAGGGCGCGAGGGCCGCCAGGGCCTTGCCGATCGCCAGCAGCCAGTCGGGGATGTTGGGCGGTTTAGGCGCCGCGGTCGGCTCGAACTGCAGATCCTTGCCGCGCAGCAGCGCGCCGTGGGCGCGCGCGAAGGCGTCCGACGCGCCGTCGAAACCCGACGACGCAGCGCCGTGATCCGCACTCCCCCCGGCCCTCAAACGCCCGCTCCAGACAACCCCATCGGTACAGCTAGACGATTCAACTTTCGGTGTCGCCTGTTTCCCGACGCGAGAGCGTCCGACGTCGATCGGCCTCGGCGAGATTCGATTCGCCGTCCGGCCGCTCCTCGCCGCGGCGAACCCTCTGTGGGCTCGGCCGCGAAGGCTCATTTCCAGATCGCGCCCCCGCCGCCGGAAAGCGCCGCCGAAGCGGAGATTTATTCAATCATTTCAGAGGGAAGGTTGGTGGGCCGGCTGGGATTCGAACCCAGGACCATTCGATTAAAAGTCGAATGCTCTACCACTGAGCTACCGGCCCGCATCGACACGGCGGGTGGCCGGTGGAAGCGGCGCGGAACATAGTCGGGGGGCGCTCAGGTCGCAAGCGCGCTTTCACACTGTCGGGGAGATGACGAACGGGACTTTGGCGCTTAGGGTCGCGCCATGCGCAGTCTCGTGCTTCTCGCCGTCGCCGTTCCCGTGTTGGCCGCCTGCGCGTCCAAGTCGGAGCCGCCGCCGCAGAAGATCCAGACGACCTCGGAGGCCAACAAGGACGGCATCACGGGCGCGGCCCAGGCTCCGTTGCGCGACATGAACCTCGTGCGCACCAAGATCCCACCGGTCCTGCTGGAGGCGATGGCCGATCCCTACGCCCGTCCTCCCGGCAAGAAGATCACCTGCGAGACGCTGATCATGCTGGTCGCGCCGCTGGACCTGGCCCTGGGCGAAGACGTCGACCGGCGCCCGCCGGAGGACAACGAGGATCTGATGGATCGCGGCAAGCGGATGGCCGGTTCCGCCGCTTTCGGCGCCATGGCCAGCGCCGCCCAGGATCTGATCCCGATGCGCGGCTGGGTCCGCAAGCTCAGCGGCGCCGAAAAGCACGACACCCTGGTCCAACACGCGGTCGCCTCCGGAGCGATCCGCCGCGCCTATCTGAAGGGGCTGGGCGAGGCCCGGGGCTGCAATCCTCCGGCGACGCCACAGCACCTGGCCAAGCCCGCCGCGCCGATCGTCGAGAAGCGCTTCCCCTGGCAGAAGGACGAGCCGGCGGCCGACACCCCGGTCGTTGAAACGCCGGCGGCGGACGCGTCTGCGGCTGACGCACCGGCCGAGCAACCGGCTTCTCCGCCCGCCAAGAAAAAGAAAAAGCCGTTCTACAAGGTTTGGTAGGGAGAGCGCCGGCTATCGCCGCGTGGGTCCGCCATGAAGGAGCCCAAGTGCGCTTGCTCAGCATCGACAAACCTCTAGCCATGGAAGCTTCCAGCGGCCGGGACCTGGGCGTCGCCGAAAAATAATCGCCGGCTGTCGGAAGTCGCCGACCCGGCCCGTCCTCGGTTCAGGAGCGCGAGAGGAGGAAGCTGTGAGAGACCTGATCCTGAAGATGTCCATGTCGGTCGACGGCTTCGTCAGCGACCTGGAGGGCGTGAACCGATGGATGTTCGGCGCTGATCCCGAGCCGAAGGCCTGGGGCGTGGAATACATATCGAACGCCGGCCTGCACATCATGGGCGGCCGCAGCTTCCAGGCCATGGCCGGCTACTGGCAGACCTCCACCGACCCGTTCGCGGCGTCGATGAACCAGATCCCCAAGGCCGTCTTCTCGCGACAGGGGCCGGCGATCCTGGAAACGGCGAGCACAGCGGCCGCGCTCGACGCCGCCCGCGCTCGGCCGGGGGGCGAGCAGCCCGTCGCGCTGCAGCCCGGCGCGGAGAGCTGGGCCCAGGCCTATGTGGCGAGCGGCGATCTGGCGACGGAAGTCGCGGCGCTGAAAGCCCAGGACGGCAAGCCGATCATCGCGCACGGCGGCGCCGGCTTCGCCCGCAACCTCGTCGCCTTGGGGCTGGTCGATCAGTTCGCCCTGCTCGTGGTTCCCATGGCGCTCGGCCGGGGCCAACCGCTGTTTTCCGAACTCGCCGCGCCCAAGCCGCTCCAGCTGGTCAGCTCGAAGGCCTTTCCGGGAGGCGCGGTGGCGCAGGTCTATCGGTCGGCGTGATCTATCCGCCCCGGTGGCGCGCCCTGAAATCCCGGCGGAACTGTTCGAACCGGCCCTCGGCGATCGCGGCGCGCATGGCGGCGGTCAGGGCCTGGAAGAAAGCGATGTTGTGCCAGGACAGCAGCACCTGGCCCAGGATCTCCTCGGCCTTGAACAGGTGGCGCAGGTAGGCCTTGGAATAGTCGCGGCTGGCCGGGCAGTCGCTGGTGGGGTCCAGCGGATCCTCGTCTTCGGCGTAGCGGGCGTTCTTGATGTTGATTGCGCCGTCCCAGGTCCAGGCCTGGCCATGGCGACCCGAGCGGGTGGGCAGGACGCAGTCGAACATGTCGACGCCGCGATAGACCGCCTCGACCAGATCGATCGGCTTGCCCACGCCCATCAGATAGCGCGGACGATCCTGGGGCAGCATGCCGGGCGCGTAGTCCAGCACCTCGCACATGGCCTCGTGCCCCTCCCCGACCGCAAGGCCGCCCAGGGCGTAGCCGTCGAAGCCGATCTCCTGCAGACGCTCGGACGATTCCTGGCGCAGGTCCCTGAAGGTCGAACCCTGCTGGATGCCGAACAGAGCCTGGCCGTCACGCGTCCCGAAGGCGGCCTTGGAGCGCTTGGCCCATCGGGCCGACAGCTCCATGCCCTCGCGGGCCCGCTTCTCCTCGGCCGGCCAGGCCACGCACTCGTCCAGCTGCATGACGATGTCGCTGCCCAGCAGATCGGCCTGGATCTCCATCGACCGCTCGGGTGAGAGGACATGCTTGGAGCCGTCGATATGACTGGAGAAGGTGACGGCTTCTTCCGTGACCTTGCTGATCCCCGACAGGCTCATGACCTGGAAGCCGCCGCTGTCGGTCAGGATCGGCTTGTCCCAACGCATGAACCTGTGGAGCCCGCCCAGGCGCTTCACCCGCTCGGCCGTGGGCCGCAGCATCAGGTGATAGGTGTTGCCCAGGATGATGTCGGCGCCTGTGTCCTTGACCTGGTCGACCATCAGCGCCTTGACCGTCGCGGCCGTGCCCACCGGCATGAAGGCCGGGGTGCGGACGTCGCCGCGCGGGGTCCTCAGCACGCCCGTGCGCGCCGCGCCGTCCGTGGCTTTGATCTCGAAAGGGAAAGCGGCCATCAGACTTGCTCGGGTTCAGCGCGGAACAGCAGGCTGCCGTCGCCGTAGGAATAGAAGCGGTACCCAGTCTCGATGGCGTGCGCATAGGCCGCCTTCATGGTCTCGCGGCCGGCGAAGGCGCTGACCAGCATGAACAGGGTCGACTTGGGCAGGTGGAAGTTGGTCATCAGCACGTCCGCGGCGCGGAAGCGATAACCGGGCGTGATGAAGATCGCCGTCTCGTCAGCGAACGGCCGCACGACCCCGTCCTCCCCCGTCGCGCTTTCCAGCAGGCGCAGCGAGGTGGTCCCGACGCAGACGATGCGGCCGCCGGCGGCGCGAACGGCGTTCAGGGCGTCGGCGATCTCCGCCGTCACCTCACCGAACTCGGCGTGCATCCGGTGCTCGGCGATCACGTCGGTCTTGACCGGCAGGAAGGTGCCCGCTCCGACGTGCAGGGTGACGAAGTGCAGGCCGACGCCCTTTTCCTTCAGCGCCTCAAGCAATTGCGGCGTGAAGTGCAGGCCGGCGGTAGGCGCGGCCACCGAGCCGTCCTCGCGGGCGTAGACGGTCTGGTAGTCGGCGCGGTCGCGGTCGTCCTCGGCGCGCCTGGCGGCGATGTAGGGCGGCAGCGGCATCTCGCCGTGGGCGGCCACGGCCAGATCCAGGTCAACGCCCGAGAGGTCGAAGGCCAGCTCGATCTCGCCGCCCTCGTGCTTGGCGACCACGGTGGCGTCCAGCATCCCCAGCTGACAGGCGCGGTCGGCGTCGTGGCCGAAGGCGATGCGGTCGCCCTCCTTCAAGCGCTTGCCAGGACGCATGAAGGCGATCCAGCGGTCAGGGGTGACGCGCTTGTGCAGGGTGGCCTCGACCGCCACCGGCGATCCGTCGCCGCCGCCGGTCTCGCGCGCCGCGCGCCGCCCGATCAGCCGGGCGGGGATCACCCGCGTGTCGTTGAAGACCAGGGCGTCACCCGGCCGCAGGAAGTCGGGCAGCTCACGGACGATCCGGTCTTCCAAGGCCTCGCCGGGGCGGACGACCAGCAGGCGCGCGGAATCCCGCGGCTCGGCCGGCCGCAGGGCGATCGCCTCGTCGGGCAGGTGGAAGTCGAAATCGGATAGGCGCATGGGGCGGCTTCAAGGCCACGGCGCGGCGACGAGGTCAAGCGTCCAGGCGCGGCGGCGCAGGTGTCATCGGATGGACAAACGCGGCCTTCGGCGGCCATGCTGGAGACCGACGCAACCACGGGGGGAGCCATGACCGTCACGATCCGCCGCCTGCTGGTCGCCTGCGCGGGCCTGCTGCTGGTCGCCTGCAAGCCGGTCGCCGAGACCAAGGCGCCCGAAAAGGCCCCTGCCCCGTCGACCGCCCCGGCCGCGACGCCGGCCGCGCCGGTGACCTTCTCGCACGCCCCGAACCTGGACGCCTTCGGCTACTATTTCACCGATGCGAACGTGCGGTCGGGCGACCTGAAACTGACTTCGCTGAACATCGGCCAGGCCAGCGACTTCGCGGACTGGGAGGCCGGCAAGCGGCCCGCGACCTTCGCGCCGATCTTCCTGGCCTTCGACGATGTCTCCAGCCCGACGGCGGAGAACGAGCTGGGCCAGACCTATCACACCGTTTCGCTGCGGGTGATGCCGACGGCCTACCGGATAGACGAGCGGCAGGTCAGCTTCCACGGCGTCGATCCGCGTCTGGGCCAGGTGACCTTCACCGGCGCCTTCGACCTGGAGGCGCTGAAGGCCGCCAAGGCCGAGGGGCCGGGGGAACCGCAGCCGGTGCTGAAGGGCGACCTGCAGGTCGGCGACCAACAAGTTCGCAATGTCAGCTTCATGTATTTCGGCGGCGACTAAGGCTGGCGCGGTCGTCATGCGGTCGTGCTAAGGCGAGATCATGCGTCTGATCCTGCACCTGGCCAACCTGTTCCTGCGCGGCACCGCGCTCATGCTCGGACTTGTCGCGGCCGTCATGGGCCTGGCCTGCCTGGGCGGCGCGTTCAGCGTCAAGCTCGACGCCCTCACCCACGTCGCGCCCGTCTGGCTGGTCCTGGGCCTAGCGGGGATGACTCTGGCCTGCATCTTCGCGCGTGACGGCGAGCGACGCGCCGTCATGGGTCTGGCCGCCGTCGGCGTGCTGTCCACCGCGGTCCTGATCGTGCCGGAAGTCCTCTCGGCTCTGCATCGGCCGGCCAAACCGATCCCCGGCCAGACCGTGAAGCTGATCCAGTTCAACGTCTGGGGCGAAAACAACAATCCCAAGGCCACCGCCGACTGGATCCTGGCCCAGAACGCCGACGTGGTGATGATCGAGGAGGGCGGCGGCTCGGCCTTTCCGATCGTTCGCGCCTTAGGGAAGGCCTATCCGAACCACCTGACCTGCCGCGACCGGCACGGCTGCGACACCTGGATCTTCAGCCGCTGGCCCCTGCTGGCCCATCGCTCGTTCACGGAGGACAAGCTGCCGCTGTTTGGGGCCTGGGCGACACTGGATCACCCGAAGGGGCCGTTCACGGTGGCCGCCACCCACTTCATCTGGCCGTTCCCCGGCGGTCCGCAGCAGGCTCAAAGCCGTCTGCTGGTGAAGACCCTGTCGCCGTTCCCGAAGGACAGCCTGATCCTGACCGGCGACTTCAACTCGACCCCCTGGTCGTGGAGCCTGCGTCGCCAGGACAAGGCTCTGGGCCTCAAGCGGCGCACGCGCGCCCTGGCCAGCTGGCCCAGCGGGGAGTTCTCGCGCGTGGCCAGCGCGCCGTTCCCCATCCTGCCGATCGACCATGTCTACGCCGGCAAGGTCTGGAAGACCGTCAAGGTCGAGCGCGGTCCCAAGCTGGGTTCGGATCATCGGGCCGTGGTCATTACGCTCACCCGATAAGCGCCCAGCAAAAAGGCCCCGGTCTCCCGGGGCCCTTCAGCTTCAAGGCCGCGACGCTCAGGCGTCGGCGGCGATCTTGGCGCTGAGGATCTTGCCGGGGTTGCGCGGCGGTTCGCCGGTCGGCAGGGCGTCGACGTTCTCCATGCCTTCGACCACCTGGCCCCAGACGGTGTACTGGTTGTCCAGGAAGGTGGCGTCGTCGAACACGATGAAGAATTGGCTGTTGGCCGAGTTCGGATCGGGGGTGCGGGCCATCGAGCAGACGCCGCGCACGTGCGGCTCCTTCGAGAACTCGGCCTTGATGTCCGGCTTGGCCGAACCGCCGCGGCCGGTGCCGGTCGGGTCGCCGCCTTGGGCCATGAAGCCCGGGATCACGCGGTGGAAAACCACGCCGTCGTAAAAGCCCTCGCGGACCAGTTCCTTGATGCGGTCCACGTGGCCCGGGGCCAGGTCGGGGCGCATCTTGATCGTGACCGGACCGGTCTCGAGGGTCAGGATCAGGGTGTTTTCGAGGTCGGCCGACATGGTCATCCCTTAAGCTTGGAGAGGGGGAGGAAAAGAGTCGGAAGGCTTCTATCCCGCTTTCCACAAGGGGGAAACCGCCCGGTTGCATCCCGGACGCGGATCAATCGTCACAGCTCGGTTCGCGGGCTAGCGGATTTCAACGGGCAGATCGAGGTCGCAAACCGAGAAGTCCGCACCACGAAGGGTGCGTTTACGCGCGATCTCGGTCTTGAACCAGGCGCTGTTCGGATCGACCACCCGGACCGTCGGACGTTCGGCCGCCGGGATGTCGGACAGCAGCCGCACCTTGGCCATCTTGTCCTGCGGCTTCTCGACCGGCTCGCCCGTCTTGATGGCCCGGACGACGTCCAGCCCGCTCAGCACCCGCCCGAAGGCGGTGTAGCGCTTGTCCAGCGACGGATAGGGCTGGCGCATCAGGAAGAACTGGCTGTTGGCCGAGTTGGGATCCTCGTCCCGCGCCTCGCCGACCACGCCGGGACAGTAGGTCCCCCAGGCCGAGACCTTCTTGTCCGAGGTCACCTCGGCCCAGCTCCAGGCCTGGCTGACGACCGGCAGCGACTTCAGGACGCCGACCTCGGTTCCGGCGGGCGCAGCGGCGGCCACGAACGGCGTCACGGCGTCGCGGCGGAAGGTGAACTCGGCCTTGAGGTTGGGCAGCTTCGTGCCGCCCTCCCCCGTGTCGTCCGGATCGCCGGTCTGGGCCATGAAGCGGTCGATCACCCGGAAGAAGGTGCGGCCGTCATAGACGCCCGTACGGGTCAGCTCCTGGAAGCGCGCCACGTGGCCGGGCGCGACCTCGGGGACCAGTTCGACGATGATCCGGCCCTTGTTGGTGTCGATGACCACCACGTCCTCGGGGGCAGGAGTCCGCCAGTCGGCGGCTTTGGGCGGCGCGATATTCGACTCGGCCTGGACCTGTCCGGCCAGGGCGAGCCCCGACAGCGCGACGACGGAGGCGATCAGTGGACGGATCATTGGCTTCCCCTGGGCGGCTGGCCCGAACCTATTTCACCTGGACCGGCACATTGACGTCGCACGGTCCGAACGCCCCGCCCATCTCGGCCTTCCTCTTCTCGACAAGGGCCGTGAAGGCCGCCGAGCGGGTGTCCATCACCTGGATGCTGGGACGCTGGGCGGCCGGGATGTCGGACAGCACCCGGACGGTGGTCATCTTGTCCTGCGGCGCGGCCACCGGCTCGCCGGTCTTGATGGCGCGGATGGCCTCGATGCCGGTCAGGGCGCGGGCGAACGGCGTGTAGGTCTTCTCCAGCGAGGGATAGTGCTGGCGCATGAAGAAGAACTGGCTGTTGGCGCTGTCGGGGTCGTTGGCGCGGGCCATGCCCAGCACGCCGGGGCAGAAGGCGCCCCAGGCCGACACCTTGCCGTCGGCGGTCATCGCCGCCAGGGCGCTGTTCTGGCTATAGACCGGCATGGCGTCGACGAAGCCCATCTCGGTCGAGCCGGTCTTGCCGATCTGGACATAGCCTGGGCCTCGGCGGAACTGGAACTCGGCGGTCAGGTTCGGCTTGTCCGAGCCGCCGGTGCCGTCGTTCTTGGGGTCGCCGGTCTGGGCCATGAAGCTGTCGATGACACGGAAGAAGGTCAGGCCGTCGTAGAAGTGAGCCTTGGCCAGCTCGCGCACCCGCGCCACGTGGTTCGGCGCCACCTCGGGCGACAGCTCGACGATGATCCGGCCCTTGTTGGTGTCGACCACCAGGATGTTCTCGGGATCGGGCGTCCGCCAGTCGGAGGCCTGCTGAGCGCTGGCGGCGGAGGCCGCGGTGAGCGCCAGGACGGCGGCGATGGACGCAAGCTTCATGGAGATCCCCGGATAGAACTGTTCCGACGGCGTAGAACGCCGAAGCGCGAACGACAAGTAGCGACGCGTTGGAGCAGACGATTCCGGCGAGTTTCCGGCAAGGCTTCGCCGCCTCACGCGGCAAGCCGCTGAGTGGGTGGGGAGGCGCGGAGCGGACCGGGCTTCGCCCGGAGACCGTGATGGTGTGTTGTG
>JAGIBE010000015.1 GCA_017744495.1 Caulobacter sp.
GGGCGATACCCTGCCACCCCGGCAGCATCAGCAGCCAGATGCCCGCCGGCCGATCGAACCGTCCCAACTTCAGCCAGGGCCGCAAGGCCGGCGGCGCGTGGCGGTCGACCCAGTTGCCGGCGGCGGCGTCGGGCAGGATGACGGTGTCGGGAGAACTCATGGGCAAGGCTTAGCGCCCGCCTCCGGCCTCGCGCAACCGTCCACGAACCGTCGCCATAGAGACTTCCAATCTCGATCCGAAAAACGATCAATTGGATTGATCGAATGGAACGCATCACATTTGGCTGCGACGAAACGGCGCTTCCCCCTCCGCCGGTTCGTCAGCCCGAGACGGGCCGCCGTAACCCTCCCCCCAGCGCGGCGGCCCGTCTCCTTCGCCTTCGAAAGGTTTCCGCCATGAGCCACGTCATCGATCGCCTGGAAGCCTGGACCCTGCTGGCCCTGGGCCTGGCCGCCGGGATCGCCCTGCCGCACCCCGTCACCACCGCCCTGTGGACCGCCTCGGCGCGGGCCTTCCGACGAGCGGGCGACGTCGATATGGTGGCGCGGCTGACCTCGGGCACGAAGTTCGGCGGCCGCATCCGCGCGGGCCTGCGCGGCGACCGGTTGAGCCACCTGCGCTTCGCCTAGATTGGCGGGTCGAGCGGCAAGGTCAGGGCGAAAGCGAGAGTCAGCAGGCAAGCCAGCAGAAAGGCCGCGAGATAGGCCGCGACGGCGATCCTCTGGGTAGCCGGACGATCGATCCTCATGGGCCTCGGCTCCCGCCAGCAGGACTTTGGACGGCCGGCACATTGCGACCGGCGAAGCTCCTTTAGCCATCAGGGAATCCCTTGTTTTCGGTCGGGCGAATCCCTGAGGTCGAGCACGCCTTTCCGTTTCCCGCGTCTTCCCCCACATTCACACCGGATGACCCCCGACGCCTCCCGCCCGTCCCGCAAGCGCCTGTCGCGTCCCGTCCACTGGGCGCTGGACGGGCTGGGCGTGGCGCTGTTCGCGACGGGGACCGTGGGGGCCTTCGTGCCGGGCATGCCGACCACGGTGTTCTGGATCGGCGCGGTGATGTGCTTCCTGAAGACCCGGCCCCACGCGGTGCGGCCGCTGCTGCGCACCCCGATCATCGGCCCGGCCATCCGCTGGTACCTGCGCTGGCGACCGTTCGGCGGGGCGCGGCGCCGGGGCAACACCTCCAAGCGCACTTGAACGCCTGCTCGCCTCAAGGGCGGCGAGCGCCTATCTACCCTCAACCATGACCGACATCACCGACGACGAGGACGAAACCGGCGGACGCCGCCGCGCCCTGAGCAACGCCCGGGTGTTGGGCTTCATCGCGCGCTTCTGGTTGCGGCGGAAGGGCCTGTTCGCGGCCGGCGTCACCCTGACCCTCTTGGCGATCTGCTTCGACCTGGCCCTGCCCTGGGCCTCGGGTCGACTGATCGACACCGTGACCAAGGGCCCCTCGGCCATCGACGCGGCCTGGGTCGCCTGGGCGGCCTTCGTCGGCGTCTATCTGGGCTTCTCGCTGATCCGCAACATCGCCATGCGGTTCTGGATTCCGCTGGCCGCCCGCAACATGGAGGAGATGACCAACGAGGGTTACGCCCGCGTCCAGGCCTTCTCGTCCGACTGGCACGCCGACAGCTTCGCCGGCGCCACGGTGCGCAAGCTGACCCGCGCCATGTGGGGCTATGACAGCGTCACCGACGCGGTGACCATCTGGCTGGCCCCCAGCCTGATCGTGCTGGTCGGGCTGTCGGTGATGCTGCTCCTGCGCCAGCCCCTGGCGGGGGTCGTCGCGCTGGTGGTCGTCGCCGCCTATATCGCCGTCAACCTGGTGGTCACCGCCCGCTACGTGCGCCCGGCCAACCTGAAGTCCAACGCCCTGGACTCCAGGATCGGCGGGACCCTGGCCGACGCCGTGACCTCCAACCCCACCGTCAAGAGCTTCGGGGCCGAGGCCCGCGAGAGCGCCCGCGTGGCCCAGATCACCGCCGCCTGGCGGGTGGCGGTGATGGTCACCTGGCACAAGTTCACCAATGTCTGGCTGGGCCAGAACCTGCTGCTGGTGCTGCTGCAGGGCGGACTGACGGCGGCGATGATCCACGCCTGGTCGACCGGCCGGGCCACGCCCGGCGACGTCGCCTTCGCCATCACCGCCTTCATGCTGATGAGCGGCTATCTGCGCAACATGGGCGAGAACATCCGCATGCTGCAGAAGGGCCTGGACGACACCGAGGACCTGGCGGCCTGGGAGGGCCTGGCCCCGCAGATCGCCGACGCCCCCGGCGCGCCCGACTTCGTCCCGGGCCCCGGCGCCATCGCCTTCGAGGACGTGACCTTCCGCTACAAGGCGGCCGGCGCGCCGCTGTACGACCACTTCTCGCTGAAGATCGACCCGGGCGAGCGCGTGGCCCTGGTCGGGCCGACGGGCTCGGGCAAGTCGACCTTCGTCAAGCTGGTCCAGCGCCTGCACGACCTGCAAGGCGGGCGGATCGTGATCGACGGCCAGGACGTCGCCCAGGTGACCCAGGGCAGCCTGCGCCGCGCCATCGCCGTGGTGCCGCAGGACCCCGCCCTGTTCCACCGCAGTCTGCGGGAAAACATCGCCTATGGCCGTCCCAACGCGAGCGAGGAAGAGATCGTCAACGCCGCCAAGAAGGCGCGCGCCCATGACTTCATCCTGCGCCTGCCCCAGGGTTACGACACCCTGGTGGGCGAACGCGGCGTCAAGCTGTCCGGCGGCGAGCGCCAGCGCGTGGCCATCGCCCGCGCCTTCCTGACCGACGCCCCGATCCTGGTGATGGACGAGGCCACCTCCTCGCTCGACGTCGAGACCGAGGGCCAGGTGCAGGAGGCCGCCGAGGCCCTGATGCACGGCCGCACGACGATCGTCATCGCCCACCGCCTGTCGACCGTGCGCGGCGCCGACCGCATCCTGGTCTTCCAGAACGGCCGGGTGGTCGAGGAAGGGCGCCACGGCGAGCTGAAGGCGGCGGGCGGGGTCTATGCGCGGCTGAACGCGGTGTCGGAGGGCGTAGGCTAGTTGGGGACGCGCCCTCGCGGCGTGTCCCTAGGGTTCGCACCGCCAAGTCGTTGAGGACACGCCGCAAGGGCGTGTCCCCGCCTACACCGACTGGCAGGTGCCGTCCTTGACGACGAAGCGGAAGCCCTGCGCGGCGCCCAGCGTAACGTAGCCGATCCGGCAGCTGACCGGCGGCCGGTCGGAGAAGAACACCAAGATCTCGCCCTCCCCCTCGCACGCGCTGCGAGCGACGCTGGCGAAGCGGTTCCCAGCCCTGGCGAGGGGAACTTCCAGGCCACAGAGCCTCAGCTCGGCCCGAGTCGCTGCGCGGTCGTGGACCCGAACCTCGAAGGTGTTCGAGACCTCGCCGCAAGCCGACAGGCCCAGGACCGCAAGCAGCACGATCGCCTTCGGCGCGTCCCAGCTCACCTCTTCTGCGCCCACACCGGATCGGCCGCCCCGAGCGTTTCCTGGCCGGGTTCATACCAGCCGCAGTTGGTCTGCTCGAGCGACAAGTGGAAGCGCCGCCCTCGGATTTCGAGGTCGTTGATGTAGGCCGGAACGCCCTTGAGGTCTCCGGACGCGAAAATCTCGCTGGCGCTAGTGCCCTTGCAGCTGGGCAGCACGAAGTAGCCGTATTCCTCCCAGTCCTTTTGGACTGGCCGCAGACGATAAACGACGACGCGATTGTCATCGCCGCCTTCCCCCGTGATAAGCACTTCGGGCTCACCGGCGCCATCGACGTCCTTCAAAAGCGCCACGCAGCGGTCGCCGGGCTCGCAGAACGGGATCCGCATGGCGCCCGGCTTGAGATACTGCCGCTGGAAGCTGTCGGGCAGCACCGATCCCTTCGGATAGACGATCACGCCTTTCAACTGCCCTGCGTTCCAGGCCGTATTGTCGGACTTGGTCTCGACCGGCGGAACGTATTCCACCTCCCAGCGGGCCTTGTACTTCATGACCTCGGCGACCTTGGCGCGCACGACGGGATTTGGACTGGCCTTCAGCTTCGCAAGCGCTTCCCGGCCGTAGCGGCCGTCGTCGAAGCGCAGGGCGACAAAGTCGAACGCCTCGGCCTTCACCTTGCCGCTCTCCAGCCGCTTGACCTGGTCCTGCACCGACAGCCGCCGGGGGTCGGCGAGCGGCGTGAACAGGGCCAGCAGCACGGCGATCACCAAGAAGGCCATGGCGATGTTGGTGGTCTCCAGCGGCTTCATCCAGGCGCCCGGCCGCACGGCGGCGATCGTGTAGCCGACCGCGTAGCCGGCCGCGACCAGCACGCAGGCGGCGGCGATGATACGGTCCGGGCTGAGGCCGTACTGGCCGATGCGGAGGGACAGGCCGTAGGCCGCCAGCGCCGTGATCGGGACCAGCAGTACGCCCGCCAACCGCGCGGCCCATTTCAGCACCACCGCGGTCTTCTCGGTCCCGTCCTGATAGGCGGCGTTGGTCAGCAGGATCAGGAAGGCGTCGGCGACCAGCAGGATGGCCGTGGCGCTCTTGGTTTTCCACAGAGGCTCGAGCCCCGTGAACGGCAGGGTCAGCAGGAAGGCCGCGGCGATCAGGGCCATCAGCGGGAGCAGCCAGGCCAGCAGGGTCAGGGCCACGGTCCGCACCCCGCGCACCAGGGCGGCGCGCACGTCGGTCAGCTGGACGGCGGCGGCGAACATCACGGCGGTGGCCGGGAAGGCGAACCACTCCTGCCGGATCAGCGTCTCGATGGCGTCGATCCCGATCAGCTTGAACAGGGCCGAGGCCAGGAACAGCAGCAGCCAGAAGGCGCCGGTGAAGCCGGCCGACAGCACGCCCTGCACCCCGTGCTTCCAGGTGACGTCGAAATAGGTCGGGAAGCGGGCGATCCGCCGCCGCTCCATGTCGGCAGGCTGGACCAGGTGATGGCCGATGAACAGCAGGGCGGCGATGGCGAAGAAGGTCTGGGGCTTGAGGGCGTCGACACCTCGCGCGTCGGCGTCGGCGCTCCAGACCCCGTAAGCGGCCAGGCCCGCCACGACCAGGACGGCTGCGGCCTTCCAAATCGCCAGGCTGCGCAGGCGCATGGCCGAGACGCCGGCCAGCACCACGAAGGGCGCGAACAGCACCACCATCCACAGCGCCGCGTAGAGCTCGCGCTGGGTGGCCGGCCAGACCTTGGCCTCGCCGGCCTTGAACAGGCCGTACAGCAGCAGGCCCTGAGCCAGGCCCGTGGCCAGGCGGGCGATCGTCGCGCGGCGGACGGCGCGAGAATCGACGGGTTCGAGCGGGATGTCGGTCATCGGCGGACTCTTGCAACCTTGGCTGTTGGAAAGGACAGGAACACGTGGCGCGACCGGCGCCTAGGGCCGAGCTCGCGGACGCCTTGCGGGGGCGAGGAGCGGCCTCTAGGTTCCGCGCCGTTCAGGAGCACTTCATGGCCTACCGCAGCCTTCGCGAATTCATCGACGTCCTCGAGGCGAAGGGCGAACTGGTGCGGGTGACCGAGCCGGTGTCGACCGTGCTGGAGATGACCGAGATCCAGACGCGCCTGCTGGCCACGGGCGGTCCGGCGGTGCTGTTCGAGAACGTGATCCTGCCCGACGGGACGCGGTCGGACATGCCGGCCCTGGCCAACCTGTTCGGCACCGTCAAGCGCGTGGCCATGGGCGTCACTCTGGGCGGCGAGCCGCGCACCACCGCGGGCGAGCTGCGCGAGGTCGGCGAGCTGCTGGCCTTTCTGCGCCAGCCCGCCCCGCCCAAGGGCCTCAAAGACGCCCTGGACATGCTGCCCCTGGCCAAGACGGTCATGGCCATGCGGCCTGGAACGGTGAAGAAGGCCCCGGTGCAAGAGGTGGTCCTGACCGGGGACGATATCGACCTCAGCAAACTGCCCGTGCAGACCTGCTGGCCGGGCGAGCCCGCGCCGCTGATCACCTGGCCGCTGGTGGTCACCAAGGGTCCGGGCAAGGACCGCGAGGACGACTTCAACCTGGGCATCTACCGCATGCAGGTACTGGGCAAGGACCGCTGCATCATGCGCTGGCTGGCCCATCGCGGCGGGGCCCAGCACTACGCCCGCCACAAGAAGGCGGGAAACAAGGCACCCCTGCCCGCCTGCGCCGTGCTGGGGGCGGATCCCGGCACCATCCTGGCGGCCGTGACGCCGGTGCCCGACACTCTCAGCGAATACCAGTTCGCCGGCCTGCTGCGCGGCGCCAAGGTCGACCTGGTCCCGGCCAAGACCGTGCCGCTGATGGTCCCCGCCCACGCCGAGATCGTCATCGAAGGCCATGTTCTGCTGGACGAATACGCCGACGAGGGCCCCTACGGCGACCACACCGGCTACTACAACAGCGTCGAGAAGTTCCCGGTCTTCCAGGTGACGGCGATCACCATGCGCAAGCAGCCGATCTACCTGACCACCTTCACCGGCCGGCCGCCGGACGAACCGTCCGTGCTCGGAGAAGCGTTGAACGAGGTGTTCATCCCGCTGATCCGCCAGCAGTTCCCCGAGATCGTCGACTTCTGGCTGCCGCCCGAGGGCTGCAGCTATCGCATCGCCGTGGTGTCGATGAAGAAGGCCTATCCGGGCCACGCCAAGCGGGTGATGCTGGGCGTCTGGAGCTATCTGCGCCAGTTCATGTACACCAAGTGGGTGATCGTCGTGGACCACGACATCAACGCCCGCGACTGGAAGGACGTGATGTGGGCGATCAGCACCAAGATGGACCCGGCGCGGGACATCACGGTGATCGAAAGCACCCCCATCGACTATCTCGACTTCGCCAGCCCCGAGAGCGGCCTGGGCAGCAAGATCGGCCTGGACGCCACCGACAAGCTGCCCCCCGAGACCCGCCGCGAGTGGGGCGAGGAGATCCGCATGGACCAGGCGGTGATCGACACGGTCAGCGAGAAGTGGGCGCGGCTGGGGCTGCCGGGGGATGGCAAGCCGATCTGGAAGGCGAAGATGTAAGATCCTAGGTCCTCCCCCTGTGGGGGAGGTGTCGGCGCAGCCGACGGAGGGGGGAGTAGCCGGTCGACTCCCCATCACGCCCCCCACCGGCGCTTCGCGCCACCTCCCCCACAGGGGGAGGGCTCGGGAACATGCACCGCCGTCACCAGCACGTAGCTGAGCAGCATCAGCAGGTACCAGGCCCCCAGCTTCGTGACCGGCACCATCGACCAGCCGTGGCGCTGGCTGGGATAGGCCCAGGCTCCCGCCAGGGTGCCCAGGTTCTCGGCGAACCAGATGAACAAAGCCACCAGGACGAAGCCGACCAGCAGGGGCATGCGGCGCGGCGTCCGGTCCACGGTGAAGACCACCCAGGTCCGGCCGAACAGCACGGCCGAGGCGATGAACAGGCCCATCCGGATGTCGGGGCCGTAGTGGTGGGTGAAGAAGTTCAGATAGGCCAGGACGGCCAGGATCCAGGTAGTCCAGATCGGCGGATAGCGCACGAACCGGAAGTCCATTAGTCGCCAGATGCGAGCGATGTAGCTGCCGATGCAGGCGTACATGAAGCCGCTGAACAGCGGCACGCCGGCGATCTTCAGCAGGCCTGGCTCTGGATAGATCCAGGAACCGTGGGCGGTTTTGAACACCTCCATGACCGTCCCGACGACATGGAAGACCAGGATCACCACCGCCTCGTCCCAGCGCTCCAGCTTCAAGGCCAGCAGCGAGACCTGGATAGCGACCGAGGCGAGGACCAGGAAATCATAGCGCGCCAGCGGCGAGCCGGTCGGCCACCACAGGTCCGTCCCGACGATCAAGGCCAGCATCAGCCCGCCGAACAGGCAGGCCCAGGCTTGTTTCAGGCCGAACAGCAGGAACTCGTAGGCCCAGCCGTTCAGGCGCCCTCGCTGCGCCCAAGGACGCACCCAGGCGTCCAGCGCCGCGACTTGTCCCTTGATCCACGCTTTGACGCCCGGCGAAGGGGCGCCATATGTGCGGCCATGACCGCCTCGATCTTCCCCCCCGCCGCCGACAAGACCGCGCTCGAGCACGGCGCCGCCATCACGCCGCGTTTTGACGCCGCCGGCCTGGTCGCCGCCATCGCTCAGCACGCCGACACGGGCGAGATCCTGATGTTCGCCTGGATGAACGACGAGGCGCTGAAGCTGACCCTCGACACCGGGATCGCCCACTATTTCAGCCGCTCGCGAAACAGTCTCTGGAAGAAGGGCGAAACCAGCGGCCAGCTGCAGATCGTCACCGAGCTGCGCATCGACTGCGACCAGGACGCGGTGCTGATCAAGGTTCGTCCGCAAGGGGACGGGGGCGCCTGCCACACCGGCGCCCGGTCGTGCTTCTACCGCGTGTGGGAGAACGGGGCGCTGGTCGAGCGGGAGGGCTGAGGCTCTTCTCATCGCCAGAGCGTCCGCCATCGACGTCCAGGCGATGGCGAGCGCTTATGCAGACCGCGTGAAGACGCGCCGCTAGCCCGTGCAGTCTGAGGACAATCGTTCCAGCCGCACGAGGCGGTCGCCGACCATGTAGGCCGTCAGGCGCTGGCCCTCGCCCACCGTGGCGGGGTCGTCATGATACCCCGGAAGCCAGGGGCTGGAATTGAAATGCAAGGCCCGGCCGCCTACCGAAACGTAGGTGTCGGAGACGTTGTGGCGCTCGGGATGGACGATGCGGGCATACCCCGACGCGCAGCCCTGGACCGTCGCCACGCGGCCGGCGGCGAAGTCCGCGCGGGCCTTCAACGCCAGGCCGAACGGCCAGGCGCCGGCGCCCAGCATCAGCAAGCCGACCACGACCGCGACGCCGTTGCGCATCTTCGCCGAAAAGGCCTCGTCGGCCGCCGACGGCTTGCGCGACCTGGCCCCGATCAGCGCGACGATCAGGGCCGCCAGACCGATGGCGAGACACCAGAAGGCGAACTGCGGGAGCGGCCCCCTCGCATCGAACAGGACTTCCATGCCGCAGATCCCCCACCTCGACCGGCGCGACGATACAACGGCCTTGAACGATCCGGTAGGTTCACCGACAAGGTCGCATGACCACCGCCCAAGCCCTGATCGCCTTCGGGATCGCCGCTGGCCTCCTGACCATCACGCCGGGGCTGGACACCGCCTTGATCCTGCGCACCGCCGCGGCCGAGGGCTGGCGGCGGGCCACGGCGGTGTCGGTGGGGATCGGCCTGGGCTGCCTGGTCTGGGGCGCGGCGGCGGCGTTCGGGGCCGGGGCCCTGCTGGTCGCCTCGAACACGGCCTACACGGTCCTGAAGTGGGCGGGCGCGGCCTATCTGGTGTGGCTGGGCGTCAACCTGCTGAGGAAGCCGCGCGAGCGCTTCGACACCGGCGCGGGCGAGGCCCCTCCCCTGTCCAAGGTCTTGGGCGGCGACCTGGGCGCGGCCCTGGCCAAGGGGCTGTGGAACAACCTGCTGAACCCCAAGGTCGGGGTGTTCTACGTGTCGTTCCTGCCCCAGTTCATCCCGACCGGCGCCAACCCCGCCGCGTTCGGCCTGCTGCTGACGACGATCCACGTGGTCATGGGCCTGGCCTGGGCCGGCGGCCTGATCCTGGCCACCGCCCCGATCGCCAAGGCGCTGCGCAAGCCCGGCGTGGTCCGCTGGCTGGACCGCGTGACCGGCGGCGTTTTCGTGGCCTTCGGCGTGCGGATCGCGCTGGAGCGGCGGTAAATCCTCCCCCTGTGGGAGAGGTGGTCCGAAGGGCCGGAGGGGGAGTGGTCGGCCGACGACCGCAACCCGGATCGGGCGAGCTTAAAACTCCCCCCACCGATCGCTTCGCGATCGCCTCCCCCACAGGGGGAGGGACTTGATCACCCCTCCGCCAGCGCCTTCACCCCGCCCTGGTCGCCCGGCGTCACGACGAACCGCTTCAGCACCCGGGTCTCATACTTGGTGTCCAGGATCGTCGATACCGCGATCAGCTCGCCCGTCGCCCGGCCGCGCTCCAGGGTCAGCAGCAGGAAGCCCTTGGCGCCCTGGTCGGTGAACTTCACCTCCTTGTTGGCGGCGACATAGGCCTCGCCCAGCGGCGCGCCGGGCAGGTAGTCGCTGTAGCCGGGCGAGGTCACCGAGGTGACGCCGAACTCGGCCGCCACGCGGGTGGTCCCCGCGTCGTCCCACAGCTCGTTGGCCCAGAAGGCGTGGCTGTCGCCGGCCAGCACGATCGGCCGCGCCCGGCTGGCCTTGAAGATGTCGTAGACCCGCGAACGGTCGGCCGGATAGCCGTCCCAAGCGTCCAGGTTGCCGGGCGCGCCGACCTTGGCCAGGGCGCGGCTCTCCTCGACCGGCTTAGCCACATAGGCCGGCAGCTTGGCGAGCAGGGCGGCGTAGGCCTGGTCACCCATGGCGGCCTTCAGGTCGGGCGGAACCACCCGGGCCATGACCACCTGGTTGCCCAGCACCTGCCAGGCGGTGTTCGCCTGCATCGAGGCGTCGACCTCGCGGGCCAGCCACTGCTCCTGGCCCTGGCCCATCATCCGGCGGTCCGGGTCCTTGAGCTTGGCGGTGAAGGCGGCGAAGTCGGGCTTGCCGTCGATGATCGGCAAGTCGCGGCCGTAGTCCAGCTGATGGCTGCGCGCCGTCAGCCGGGTCTCGGTCATCAGGAGGGTGGCAATGTCGCCGAACTGGAAGCGGCGCCAGGCGGCCTCGGGCAGGGTCCCGGCCACCGGCTCGCGGATCGGCATCCACTCGTAATAGGCCTTGATGGCGGCGGTCTTGCGCTTGACCCAGTCGCCCTCGGTCGCCGGCTGGTGGTTCTCGGCCCCGCCGATCCAGCTGTTGTCGGCGGTCTCGTGGTCGTCCCACACCACGATCCACGGCGCGCGGGCGTGGGCGGCCTGCAGGGCCGGGTCGGTCTTGTAGAGCGCGTGGCGGCGGCGGTAGTCGGCCAGGGTCAGGAGCTCGCGCGGCGGATCGGGCACGCGGGTCTTGGCCGTGGGCGAGTTCATGCCGTAGTCGTCCGGCGCGGCGCCGTATTCGTAGATGTAATCGCCCAGGTGCAGCACCGCATCGACGCGCGGCAGCTTGGCGACGGCGTCGTAGGCGTTGAAGTAGCCGTTCGGATAGAGGCTGCACGTGACCGCGGCCAGGACCACGTCCTTGACCGGCCCCTTGGGCAGGGTGCGGGTGCGGCCGCTGACAGGCTTGCCGAAGGGCTTGCCGCTGCGCAGGTATTGAAAGCGGTAGAAGTAGTCGGTCCCCGGCTGTAGCCCGGTGACGTCGACCTTGACCGTGTAGTCGCGCGACGCCGTCGCCCGGACCTCGCCCCTGCGGACGATCGCCTTGAAGCGGGAATCGGTCGCCACCTCCCAGCGCACGGGGATCGGGGCGGTGGTCGCCTCGGCGGTGATCCGGGTCCACAGCACCACCCGGTCGTCCAGCGGATCGCCCGAGGCCGCGCCGTGCAGGAACTCGGCCCGTCCGGCGAACACGGCGCGCGGCGTGGCCGCCATCGCCTCGCCCGCCGCGCTCGCGCCGCCCAGGCCGAAGAGGGCCAAGGCCCGGCGTCTGTCGATGGTCATGCTCAACTCCCCGAAAGGCTCACGGTGTCGTTTGCGACTTCTCGTGCGTCAGCCCGAGGAGACAACAGCGGATGATGAGGCCTGTCCAGCGACAAGCCCGAGGACGGCCCCTTAGCGCCGCAGCGAGAAGGTCACGCCGTAGTAGCGCGGATTGCCGGCGATGAAGGTCGGGAT
>JAGIBE010000016.1 GCA_017744495.1 Caulobacter sp.
GCGCGACCGCCACCGACCTGGTGCTGACCGTCACCCAGATGCTGCGCAAGAAGGGCGTGGTCGGCAAGTTCGTCGAATTCTACGGCGACGCCCTGGCCAACCTGACCCTGGAAGACCAGGCGACCATCGCCAACATGGCTCCGGAATACGGCGCCACCTGCGGCTTCTTCCCGATCAGCGCCTCGACCATCGCCTATCTGAAGGGCACCGGCCGCGACGCGGCCCGCGTCGCCCTGGTGGAAGCCTACGCCAAGGAACAGGGCCTGTGGTGGGAGCCCGGCGTCGCCGAGCCGACCTTCACCGACACCCTGGAACTGGACCTGTCCAGCGTACTCCCGTCGCTGGCCGGCCCGAAGCGTCCGCAGGACCGCGTGCTGCTGACCGAAGCCGCTTCGAAGTTCGCCGAGTCGCTGGCCGGCGAGTTCGGCAAGGCCGAGACCCCGAACGCCCGCGTGCCGGTCGAGGGTGAAAACTTCGACGTCGGCCACGGCGACGTGGTCATCGCCGCCATCACCTCGTGCACCAACACCTCCAACCCCTCGGTGCTGATCGCCGCCGGCCTGCTGGCCAAGAACGCGGTCGGCAAGGGTCTGAAGGTCAAGCCGTGGGTGAAAACCTCGCTGGCTCCCGGGTCGCAGGTGGTCACCGACTACCTGGCCAAGGCCGGCCTGCAGAAGCACCTCGACGCCCTGGGCTTCAACCTGGTCGGCTACGGCTGCACCACCTGCATCGGCAACTCGGGCCCGCTGCCGGAAAACATCAGCAAGGCCGTCAACGAGGCCGACCTGGTGGCCTGCTCGGTGCTGTCGGGCAACCGCAATTTCGAAGGCCGCGTGAACCCCGACGTCCGCGCCAACTACCTGGCCTCGCCGCCGCTGGTGGTGGCCTACGCCCTGGCGGGCTCGATGAAGATCGACCTGACCAGCGAGCCGCTCGGCGAAGGCAAGGGCGGCAAGCCCGTCTACCTGAAGGACATCTGGCCCTCGAACGAGGACATCGCCGCCCTGCAGCGCAAGTCGGTGACGGAAAAGATGTTCGCCAGCCGCTACGGCGACGTCTTCAAGGGCGACAAGAACTGGCAGGGCATCAAGGTGTCCGGCGGCCAGACCTACGCCTGGGAAGCCGACTCCACCTACGTCCAGAACCCGCCCTACTTCCCGAACATGTCGATGACCCCCACCCCGGTCACCGACATCGTGGAGGCCCGCGTCCTGGCCGTGTTCGGCGACTCGATCACCACCGACCACATCAGCCCGGCCGGTTCGATCAAGAAGACCAGCCCGGCCGGCCAATACCTGATCGAGCACGGCGTCGACCCGCTGGACTTCAACGGCTACGGCGCCCGCCGCGGCAACCACCAGGTGATGATGCGCGGCACGTTCGCCAACATCCGCATCCGCAACAAGATCACCCCGGACATCGAAGGCGGCGTGACCAAGCACTTCCCCTCGGGCGAAGTGATGTCGATCTACGACGCGGCCATGAAGTACCAGGCGGAAGGCCGTCCGGCCGTGGTCTTCGGCGGCAAGGAATACGGCACAGGCTCGTCGCGCGACTGGGCCGCCAAGGGCACCAAGCTCCTGGGCGTCCGCGCGGTGATCTGCGAAAGCTTCGAGCGCATCCACCGCTCGAACCTGGTCGGCATGGGCGTGCTGCCGCTGCAGTTCATCCAGGAAGGCTGGCAGAAGCTGGAACTGACGGGCGAGGAGATCGTCTCGATCCGCGGCCTGCAGGACCTGGCCCCGCGCAAGCAGCTGATCGTCGAGCTCTACCGCCCGACCGACGGCCGCATCGCCCGCTTCCCGGTCCGCTGCCGCATCGACACCCCGACCGAGCTTGAATACTTCAGGAACGGCGGCGTGCTGAACTACGTGCTGCGCAACTTGGCCAAGGCCGACTAAGAGCCCGCCAGAGACGAAAAGACGAAGCCGGGCTCCCCCTCAAGCAGGATGGGGCCCGGCTTTTTCTTTATCCGGAGCTGGGTTCACGGCCTCGTGAACGGCCATCCGCCGCGATCTTGGCCTAAATGCGCGGCACATGCGTCAGGC
Source organism: Caulobacter sp. (assembly GCA_017744495.1). Lineage (GTDB taxonomy): Bacteria > Pseudomonadota > Alphaproteobacteria > Caulobacterales > Caulobacteraceae > Caulobacter. The sequence continues at coordinate 2,049 of JAGIBE010000016.1, forward strand.
CCTGCTCTTCCTCGCCCTCACCGCCCTTTCGGGATTTTCCGCCGCGCCCGCGCTCGCGGCGAAACCGCCGGTGGTGGTAGAACTGTTCACGGCTCAGGGTTGCTCGTCTTGCGGCAAGGCCAACCAGGTCATCGCCGACATGGCCGACGACAAGGGCGTCCTGGCCCTGACCTATTCGGTCGACTACTGGGACTATCTGGGCTGGACCGACACCTTCGCCAAGCCGGCCTTCGCGGCCCGACAGCGCGCCTACGCCACCCGGTTCTCGCTGCGCGACGTGCCGACCCCCCAGGTGGTGGTGGCCGGGCGCCAGCAGGCCTCGGGGGCCAAGGCCGAGGCGGTCGAGACCCTGGTCAAGGACGCCGCCAAGGCCCCAGCCAACCCGCCTGACATGGAATTCCTGGCCGACGGCCGCCGCGTCGCGGTCGGTTCGGGGCCCGCCCCGCGCGGCGGCGGCGAGGTCTGGCTGGTGCGCTACGATCCGCGCGAACAGGACATCGCCGTCAAGCGCGGCGACAACCGCGGCCAGACCCTGGTCCACCGCAACGTCGTGCGCGAGCTGGTCCGGCTGGGTCCGTGGTCGGGCAGACCCCGGATCTACCGGATGCCCGCCGCCGGCGACGAGGCGCTGAGGACCGTGATCCTGGTCCAGGGCGCCAAGGGCGGCCGCGTGATCGGCGTGCTCCAGGAACCCGTCGAGAAATAGGCTTCGCCACGCTTCACCCAAAAGAAAAGCCGCGCGGGGAGGGGACGCCGCGCGGCCTCTTAGGGGAGGGGAATGTCTAGTCCGTCGGCCGACCAGAGCTCGGATCGGGGGCTGGGGGGCAATCAGGGTCCGGACCCGAGGTCCGATCGACCGACCTTGATGTTTTGCCAAGCCAAACGGGCGGCGGAAGGGCGCGATCAAGGTCGTTTCGCGGCGGTCCGTGTCAGGCGTGTGTCGAAGCCTCGCTACGACGCGCACGCGAAAACCCCGCGTGGAGAGGGGCGCCACACGGGGTCTCGAGCGATATCTTAGAGGGTGGTCTGTCGGCCGACCGGCCCACGATCGAGGGGGCTGGGGGGGCTGTTCAGGATCCTGAACCGCAGGATGTCCGATCAGCCGACACCCTCAAGATCGCGGGCCAAGCGGGCGGCCAAGGGTCGAAATTAAGGTCATTTCGTGTCCGGCCGCGACAGGGTGGAAATTATCGAGCGCGGCTGTAGCGCGGCCGCAACGACCCGAACGACCCCCGCATGGCGGCGCTCGCCTACGAGGCCGATTTGGGTTTAGGATTCGGTCGATGGCCCTGGATTCCAGCCCCCCCATCACCGGCAAGACCGGTGTCGTCTTCTTCGAGCGTCGGGAGATCGACCAGCTCCTGCGGCTCTATGGCCGAATGGTCGCGGCCGGGGAGTGGCGCGACTACGGCATGGCCGGGCAAAGCGACCACGCGGTGTTCTCGGTGTTCCGCCACGCGGCCGAGGCTCCGCTCTACCGCATCGAGAAGCGCCCGGCCCTGGCCCGCAAGCAGGGCGAGTGGGCGGTGATCGGCCAGGGCGGCCTGACCCTGCGCCGCGGCCACGAGCTCGACCAGGTGCTGCGCTTCTTCGACAAGGGCCGGTTCAAGGTCGTCGATTGACCGCCTGAGCGGATCACACCGAAACCGGCGTTTGCATCTGACCGAGCCCCAGCGGGCCTGATCAGGAGCACCGCATGATCGCCGAACCCCTTTCCGTCGCCCATCTCCTGGCGCGCACCTGGCAGCTGGTGCTGGCAAGGGGTCTGGCGGCGATCCTGTTCGGGTCCCTGGCCCTGCTGTGGCCGCACCTGACCCTGATGATCCTGGTGATCCTCTACGCGGTCTATGCGCTCAGCGACGGGGTCTTCGCCTTGGCCGAGGCGGTGCGCGGCGGCGGCTGGATCCCGCGGTGGTGGCTGGTGGTGATCGGCCTGGCCAACATCGTGGCGGGCGTGGCCGCCCTGGCCTGGCCGCACCTGACGGCGATACTGCTGATCATCCTGATCGGGGCCTCGGCCGTGGCGCGCGGCCTGTTCGAGATCATCGGCGCGGTGCGCCTGCGCAAGGTCATCGACAACGAATGGACCCTGATCGGCTCGGGGGCGATCTCGGTGCTGTTCGGGGTGGGCGTGATCCTGGCTCCGAGGGCGGGGGCGGTGGCCCTGGCCTGGCTGATCGGCCTGTGGGCCATCGCCCTGGGCGTGCTGATCGTGCTCCTGGCGTTCCGCCTGCGCCGACTTCGCCACCGGCTCTAGAGTCTGCCTTGGCGCGCTTTCTTCACGCGAACCGGCTTCCACTTCGCTCGAAAGCGCTTCGATAAAGAAAAGCCCCAGCGGTTTCCCGCCGGGGCTCGTCTCCGGTCCTGGACCAGCGCTTATCGGCGGCTGCCGAAGATGCTGAGCAGGAATTGGAACAGGTTGATGAAGTTCAGATAGAGGTTCAGCGCGCCGTAGTTGGTGGCCACGGCCATCGACTGCTGGTCGCCGCCCATATGGTAGTAGCTCATCTTCAGGTTCTGGGTGTCGTAGGCGATCAGGCCGGCGAAGATGAGCACGCCGACAATGCTGATGATGAAGCTCAGGCCCGGCAGGTGCAGGAACATCTGGGCCAGTGAAGCCACCACCAGGCCGATCAGGCCGATCAGCAGGAAGCTGCCAAAGCCCGTCAGGTCGCGCTTGGTGGTGTAGCCGAACAGGCTGAGGCCGCCGAAGGCGATGGCGGTGATCAGGAAGGTCGAGAACACCGACTGGACGTTGTAGATCAGCAGCCACAGGCCCAGGCCCGCGCCGATCGAGGCGACGATCGCCCAGTAGAGCGCGCCGGCCGAACGAGCGGTCGGGTTGCGCATGGCGAACATCGCCACCAGCATCATCACCAGGGGCGCAAAGCGCAGCGCCATGCCCAGGCCGGTGAAGCCGATGCGGCCATCGGCGGTGATCACGTAGAGCAGGCTGCGGACCGGCTCATAATAGCTGGTCAGCCAGGCCAGGCCGGCGGACAGCAGGAGACCCAACGCCACCTTGTTGTAGACGCCGAGCATGAAACTACGCAGGCCGGCGTCAACCGACATGTCGGCGCGATCCGCGGGGATCGAGCGCGCGTAGCCGCGGTTGAAGTCGCTCATGAGGGTAAAGCCCTTCGAAAAAGATCACGCCCGTGTCGGACGCCCCCCGAATATCGGGGCCGCGCCAGGATCATGCAAGATGTTGCGCTTTCTGCGGCGCGCGGCTGGCCCTATTCAGGGTTCGAGCAATCTCGATGGGGATCACATGGACTACGTCGAACTCGGCCGGACCGGCATCCGGGTTTCGCGCTGCTGCCTGGGCACCATGACCTGGGGCTCGCAGAACAGCGAAGCCGAGGCCCACGAACAGATGGACTACGCGCTCGAACAGGGCGTGACCTTCTGGGACACCGCCGAGATGTATTCCAGCCCGCCCAGCCCGGAGACCCAGGGCAATACCGAGCGCTATATCGGCTCGTGGCTGGAGAAGACCGGCAAGCGCCAGGAGATCGTCCTGGCCTCCAAGGTGGCCGGCCGGGGCGCGGCGTTCGGCGGCCTGTCGTGGATGCGCCCGGATGGCGGCCCCACCCGCCAGACCAAGGTCCAGATCGACTACGCCGTCGAGCAGTCTCTCAAGCGCCTGCGGACCGACTATCTGGACCTCTACCAGCTGCACTGGCCCGACCGCCCGGTGCGGGTTTTCGGCGGCCAGACCTTCAAGGACTACGAGCAGGACTTCGAGGCGTTCGGCGACATCCTCGAGGCGCTGGACGCCCATGTGAAGAAAGGGACGATCCGGTCGATCGGCGTCTCCAACGAGTTCCCCTGGGGCGTGATGCGCTTCCTGGCCGAGAGCGAGACGCGCGGTTTGCCGCGCATCGCCTCGATCCAGAACGCCTACCACCTGGCCAACCGCACCTTCGAATACGGCCTGGCCGAGATCGCCATGCGCGAGCAGGTGGGCCTGTTGGCCTATTCGCCCCTGGCCCAGGGCCAGCTGACCGGCAAATACCTGGACGGCAGGCTGCCGGAAGGCTCGCGCAAGGCGCTCTACAATCGCATGCAGCGCTACGAGGGCCCCGGCGCCGAGCCGGCGATCCGCGGCTATGTGGACCTGGCCGCCCATTTCGGCCTCGACCCGGCCCAGCTGGCCCTGAAGTTCTGCGACACGCGCGAGTTCGTGACCGCCACCATCATCGGCGCCACCTCGATGGACCAGCTGAAGACCGACATCGCCGCCTTCGACCTGACCTGGACCGAGGAGCTTGAAAAGGCGGTCAATGCGCTGCACGCCCTGCAGCCGAACCCCTGTCCGTAAATCCTCCCCCTATGGGGGAGGCGGCCGAAGGCCGGTTGGGGGGAATATTCGGATCGTCGATCCAGATTGTGGCCACTTGCCGATCACTCCCCCCACCGTCGGCTTCGCCGACACCTCCCCCACAGGGGGAGGATCAGCTAGAACCAACCCCATGATCCGCCTGTTCACCGCCATCGCCATCCCTCTCGACCTTGGCGAGGATCTGGTTCCGCGCCAGTACGGCATCGACGGCGCCAAGTGGCGGCCGGTCGAGGCCTTCCACATCACCCTGCGCTTCATCGGCGACGTGCCCGAGCCTGACGGCGACGACCTGGCCGAAGAGCTGGCCAAGATCAAGGCGCCGGCCTTCGACCTGCGCATGGCCGGGGCGGGCCATTTCGGCGAGGGCGAGGACATCCACGCCGTCTGGGCCGGGGTCGAGGACAGCCCCGAGCTGACCCATCTGCATAACGCCAACGAAGCCGCCGCGCGCCGGGCCGGGCTCAAGCCCGAGACCCGCGCCTACCGTCCGCACGTCACCCTGGCCTATCTGAAGCGCCCGCCGGTCCCCGAGGTCGCCGCCTGGATCCAGGGCCACAACCTGCTGCGCTCGCCGCCGTTCCGGGTGGACCGGTTCGGCCTCTATTCCAGCTGGCAGACCAAGCACGGCTCGGTCTACCGGTTGGAGGCGGAGTTCCCGCTGGGCTGAGTTCCGCAAGCGAGCGGAGCGCAAAAGTCCAAGAACGTCGTTGACCCTTGCGGTTTGCTTGCGGCTCGCGCCTGATCACGGTGGCGCTCGACCCAGCCGGAGACCCGCATGTCGCTCTACCTGTTCGCCCTGCTGATCGGCGTGGTCGCTGGCCTGCGCGCCCTGACCGCCCCGGCCGCCGTCGCCTGGGGCGCGCATCTGGGCCTGATCCCGCTGCAGGGCACGTCCCTGGCCTGGCTGGGCAATCCGATCGCCGTCGGCGTCTTCACCCTGCTGGCCGCGGTCGAGCTGGTAGGCGATCAATTGCCCAAGACCCCCAGCCGCAAGGTCCCCGTCCAGTTCGGGACCCGCATCCTGACCGGCGCTTTCAGCGGCGCGGCCATCGGCCTGTTGGGCGGCGCCTGGATCGGCGGCGCGATCGCCGGGGCGATCGGGGCGGTGATCGGGACCCTGGGCGGGGCCGATGTCCGCGCCCGCCTAGCCAAGGCGTTCGGCAAGGACCTACCGGCCGCCCTGATCGAGGACGTGGTCGCGATCGGCGGCGCGGTCCTGATCGTCATCGCCACCAAGTAAGGACATCAGAGTGACCCGCGCGTTCGACGCCATCATCATCGGCGCCGGCCAGGCCGGACCCTCCCTGGCCGGACGGCTGACCGACGCCGGCTGGACCGTGGCCGTGGTCGAGCGCAAGGACTTCGGCGGCACCTGCGTCAACACCGGTTGCATGCCGACCAAGACCCTCGTGGCCAGCGCCTACGCCGCCCATCTGGCGCGGCGGTCGGCCGACTTCGGCGTCACGCTGGGTGGTGAAGTCGGCGTCGACATGAAGCGCGTCCACGACCGCGCCCGGACCGTGACCCTGAACGCCCGGGGCAATCTCGAGACCTGGCTGGGCGGCATGAACGGCTGCACGGTCTTCCGTGGCCACGCCCGCTTTGAGGGCCCAGACACCGTTCGCGTGGGCGACGAGCTGCTGACGGCGCCGAAGATCTTCCTGAACGTCGGCGGCCGCGCCAATGCCCCGCCGATGCCGGGGTTGGACGACATCCGCTACCTGACCAATGTCGGGATGATGGAGGTCGAGGCGCTGCCCAAGCACTTGGTCATCGTCGGCGGCAGCTATATCGGCCTGGAGTTCGCCCAGATGTACCGGCGGTTCGGCGCCGAGGTGACCGTCGTCGAGATGGGCCCGCGCCTGATCGGCCGCGAGGATTCGGAGATTTCCGACGCCGTGCGCGAGATCCTTGAAGCCGAGGGCGTGGCGGTGCGCACCAACGCCGAGTGCATCAGCTTCGCGCCCGCGCCGGAGGGCGTCTGCGTCCACGTCACCTGCCAGGAGGGCGCGCCGCAGGTCACCGGCTCGCACGTCCTGCTGGCCATCGGCCGCAAGCCCAACACCGATGACCTGGGCCTGGACAAGGCAGGCGTCGAACTCGATAAGCGCGGCTATGTGGTGGTCGACGACCAGCTGAAGACGACCAATCCCGGCGTCTGGGCCATGGGCGACTGCAATGGGCGAGGGGCCTTCACCCACACGGCCTACAACGACTTCGAGATCGTGGCCGCCAACCTGCTGGATAACGATCCGCGCAAGGTGACCGACCGCATCACCTGCTATGGCCTGTTCATCGACCCGCCCTTGGGCCGCGTCGGCATGACCGAGGCCGAGGCCCGCGCCACGGGCCGGCCCCTGCTGGTGGGCAAGCGCCCGATGACCCGCGTCGGCCGGGCGGTCGAGAAGGGCGAGACGCAAGGCTTCATGAAGGTGGTGGTCGACGCCGAGACCAAGGCGATCCTCGGCGCCGCGATCCTCGGCCTGAACGGCGACGAGGCCATCCACGGCATGGTCGACCTGATGTACGCCAAGGCGCCCTACACGGTGATCCAGCGCGCGGTGCACATCCACCCGACGGTGTCGGAGCTGATCCCGACGATGCTGGGCGAGCTGAAGCCGCTCGACTAGGCGACGGCGTGGTCCTTCAGGACGCCCAGCGGGACCACCGCCAGCATCTCCTCGTGCGTGGCCTCCAGCACCACCTGCGGCGCGACGCCGGCGTCCAGCGCCTCCTTCCAGCGGCCGGCGCACAGGCACCAGCGGTCGCCGGGGACCAGGCCCCGGAAGGCGTATTCCGGACGCGGGGTCGACAGGTCGTTGCCGGCCGCCGCCGAGAAGGCCAGGAACTCCTCGGTCATCACCGCACAGACCGTGTGCAGGCCCAGGTCGTGCGGCCCCGTCTCGCAGCAGCCGTTGCGGTAGAAGCCGGTCACGGGGTTCAGCGAGCAAGGCTGCAGCTCCTGGCCCAGCACGTTCTTGGCGTTGTCGTCGTAGCGTGTGCTCATGCCGCCAGCTTAACCCCGTTCTGGAGAATCTGGACAGTGTTCCGCCGCCAGCGCGTGTGACGACTTCCGGCGGCGTCGTTCAGATGCTTAAGAAGGAAAACAAGACCCAGGGAGCCCCATGTCCGATCCCGCCCGGCCCCGCCGCAGCGCCCTCTACATGCCCGCCTCCAACGCCAAGGCGGTGGAGAAGGCGCGCACGCTGGACGCCGACGTGATCATCCTGGACCTGGAGGACGCCGTCGCGCCCGACATGAAGGACGCCGCCCGCGAGGCCGCCGTGGCGGCGGTCAAGGCCGGCGGCTTCGGCCCGCGCGAGATCGTGATCCGCACTAACGGCCTGGACACCCCCTGGGGCGAGGCCGACCTGAAGGCCGCCGCCGAGGCGGGCCCGGACGCGGTGCTGGTGCCGAAGGTCAACGACGCCGCCGACGTCTACGCCTACCAGGCCGCCCTGCACGCCGCACCGATCCACACCAAGCTCTGGACCATGATCGAGACCTGCAAGGCCCTCTTCCACCTGTGGGAGATCGCCGCCGCCGCCAAGACCACCCGCCTGACCGGCTGGGTGATGGGGGTCAACGACCTGGCCAAGGAGATGCGGGCGCGCCAGACGCCGGGGCGCGAGGCTTTCCTGCCGATCCTGTCGCTGTCGGTGGCCGCGGCCCGGGCCCACGGCCTGACCGTTCTGGACGGGGTGCACAACGACATCGAGGACCTGGGCGCCCTGGAGGAGGTCTGCGGCCAGGCCGTCGATTTCGGCTTCGACGGCAAGACCCTGATCCACCCCAAGCACCTGGACATCTGCAACCGTGTCTTCTCGCCCAGCGCCGACGAGATCGCCTGGAGCCGGGCGGTGATCGCCGCCTTCGCCGCCCCCGAGAACGCCGGCAAGGGCGCCTTGCGGGTCGAGGGCAAGATGGCCGAGCGCCTGCACCTGGTTCAGGCCGAACGGCTGGTGGCGGTGGCCGCCGCCATCGCCGAACGCTCCGCCGCCTAGATCGAAAGCTTCATGCGCGCGCTCCTGATCTCCCTGCTGGTCTTCTCCGCCGCTCCCGGCTTTTCCGAAAGTGTTTGGGCCCAGGAGGCGGCCGCGCCCCCGCCGCAGGCGGCCCCGGCCCCCGCCCCCGCCCAGGCTCAGGCCGTTCCCGTCGTGCCCGCGCCGCCGGCCGCCGACGCGCCGATCTCGGCCGACCAGGCGGTCGATCCGCTGGCAGACCTGATCGCCCAGAGCGGTCCGCAGACCACCGACGAGGAAGAGACCGCGCCCCCGGCGCAGGTCGCGCCGCACAAGCCGACCATCCTGCCCATTCCCGAGCGCGATCCCGACGAGATCAACCCCAACCAGGCCATTCCCCAGGGCGGCTACATTCCCCAGGCTGAGGCCTACGATCTGCGGGTCAAGGGCTCGATCCTGGCCGCCCAGGGCCTGCAGGGTCCGCTGGACGGCGGATGGTCGATCGACGGACCGGACGGGACGACGCTCTACCGGCTGCAACTGGTCGACAAGGTCGGCGGCCTGGACGGACTGGAAGGCGCCTGGCGCGACGTCCGTCGCCCAGGGACGGTGGGCTCCACCGGCCTGATCGATTTCGTCGACCGCTCGTACGGCGGCTTCCTGGCGCGGTTCTCGCCCAAGCCCGGCCAGCTGGCGACCCTGGACCTGACGGCGCGCAGCGATGGCGCGTGGACCGGAAAGCTCAACGAAAACGGCGTCGAGACTCCGGTCGTCGCCCGCCGCGTGGCCCAGGCCACCCTGCCTGCGGGCTACGTCCCCGTCGGCCGGGGCCCGGTGATCTGGGGCGCGCCGCGTCCCGCCGCCCCACGCGCCACGGCCGAGGCGCCCGCCAAAACCGCCGCCTGTCCGACCAGGGGCAAGACCGGCAAGGCTCTGAAGGCCGCCAAGGCCAAGTGCGCGGCCGCCGCCAAGAAGGCCGGCAAGGGCAAGGCGACCACCGCCAAGGGCAAGAAGGGCAAAGCCGCGGCCACGAAGGGCAAGGGTTCGGCCAAGGGTAAGGCGGCGGCCAAGAAGAAGAAGCGGTAGCCGCTAGCCCTTCAAATACA
>JAGIBE010000017.1 GCA_017744495.1 Caulobacter sp.
TTGCACGTGGAACTCCGCCGCGTCCTCCCCCGTATAACTCGCCGGTCCCCGGAACCAGAGAACCAGGGCGTCATCCAGGGCGACGCCTTTGTAGGTCAGCTGGCGCAGGGCGGCGCGGCGCGGCTTGGGGAGGTCGCCGGCCAAGGCGCGGACGGCGTCCGCCGAGCGCGGCCCGGAAACCCGGACCACCGCCACAGCCGCCCTGCCCGCTCCCGTGGCCGGCGCGTAGATCGTCTCATTCATTCGGACTTGCCGCCCATGCCGCTGACCGCCGCGCCCGCCGCCGCCGTCATCAGCTTGCGGAATTGATCCTGAGCCCCGGCCCCGAACGCCATCCAGTTCTTCATCAGCTCCTCCGGCGCCAGCATGGCCATGTTGGCGGTCATGCGGTCCTGCATCTCCTTGACCAGGTGGTCGTTCAGGGCGCTCACATCGGGCAGGCCCAGGAAGGCGCGGGCCTCTACCGGCGTGCAGTCAATCTCAATGGTCATCTTCATGATCTGGGGTTCCCTGCCGTGGGGGCACGATATTGTTATGCCCGCGACCGTCTCGGCTCACGTTAGAGCGCTTCGGTCGAAAGTCCCATCGACGCCACAAGATACGGAGAGCCCAATGAGCGAGACCCTCACGATCACCACCCCGGACGGCAGCTTCTCCGCCTATGTGGCGCGCCCCCAAGCAGCTTTGGCGGCAGACCCCGCGCCGGCCGTGGTCGTCATCCAGGAGATATTCGGCGTCAACAAGGTGATGCGCGACATCTGCGACGGCCTGGCCGGCCAGGGCTTCATTGCCGTCTGCCCCGACCTGTTCTGGAGGATCGAGCCGGGCATCGACATCACCGACCAGAGCGAGGCCGAGTGGAAGCGGGCCTTTGAACTCTACAACGCTTTCGACGTCGATAACGGCGTTTCCGACATTGCCGCCACTGTGGCCGCTGTCCGCGAACTGCCGGGCGTAAACGGTAAGGTCGGGGCCGTCGGCTTCTGCCTGGGCGGCCTGCTGGCCTTCCTGACCGCCACGCGTACCGACGTCGATGCGGCCGTCGCCTACTACGGCGTGGGCATCGAGAAGTACGTGGCCGAGGCCGAAAAGCTGGCCAAGCCGCTGCTGATCCATATCGCCGAAGAAGATCAATTCGTGCCGAAGGAAGCCCAGAAGGTGATCCTGGCCGCGCTGAAGGATCACCCGCAGATCGAGATCCACACCTATCCCGGCCGTGACCACGCCTTCGCCCGGGTCGGCGGCGCGCACTATGACGCCGGCGATGCGGCCAAAGCGGGCGGACGCAGTCTGACCTTCTTCAAGTCCAACCTGGGCTGACGGTCATGCTGGCCATACAAGCCGTCCGGATCGGCGGCCCCGAGGTGCTCGAGGCGGTCGACCTGCCCATCCCCTCGCCCGGTCCGGGCCAGATCCTGGTTCGCCATCAGGCAGTCGGCCTGAACTTCATCGACACCTATCACCGGGGCGGTCTCTACCCCATGAAAATGCCGGCCGTCCTCGGGCTGGAAGCGGCGGGCGTGGTCGAGGTCGTCGGCGAAGGCGTCGCCCGGTTCAAGGCCGGCGATCGCGTCGCCTACAATGGAACGCTCGGGGCCTACGCCGAGGCGGCGGTCGTTCCGGCCGACCGCGCCGTGAAGGTGCCGGACGGCGTCAGCCTTGAGACCGCAGCGGCGGTCCTCCTCAAGGGCATGACCGCTGAGTTCCTGGTCCGCCGCTGCCACAAGGTCGAACCCGGTCAGACCGTGCTGGTCCACGCGGCGGCCGGCGGCGTCGGCTCGCTGCTGGTGCAATGGGCCAAGGCGCTCGGCGCGACGGTGATCGCCACGGTCGGCTCGCAGGCCAAGGCGGCCATCGCCCGCGACCTGGGCGCCGACCACGTGATCCTCTACGGCGAAGAAGACGTCGCGGCTCGGGTCGCCGAGATCACGGGCGGCCGAGGCGTGGCCGTGGCTTATGACGGGGTCGGCAAGGACACCTTCGAGGCCAGCTTCAAGAGCCTGGGCCGACGCGGCGTACTGGCCACCTTCGGTAACGCTTCGGGACCCGTGCCGCCGTTCGCTCCGCTGGAGCTGTCGGGCAAGTCGCTCTACGTCACCCGCCCTCGCCTGTTCGACTACATCGCCACGACGCAGGAACTGGACGACAGCGCGGCGGCCCTGTTCGCCGTGTTGGGGTCCGGCGCGGTGAAGATCGAGATCGGCCAGACCTTTCCGCTCGCCGAGGCCCGTGCGGCGCATGAAGCGCTGGAGGGTCGACGGACGACCGGAGCGACGCTGCTGATCCCGTAGGCGCGACTTCCCCTCAGTCGGCTTCATCGACACCTCCCTGCGGGGAGGGACGAAAACAAAAGGGCGGCTGGAGTGATCCAGCCGCCCTTCGTGTTTCACGTGAAACACCAAGCTTAAGTGTTCATGCTCTGGAAGAAATCTCCGTTGGTCTTCGACTGGCGCATTTTCTCCAGCAGGAACTCGATGGCGTCCGAGGCGCCCATCGGGTTGAGAATGCGGCGCAGGACGTAGGTCTTCTGCAGCTGGTCGCGCGGCGTGATGAGCTCTTCCTTGCGGGTGCCCGACTTGAGCACGTCGATGGCCGGGAAGATGCGCTTGTCCGCGACCTTGCGATCCAGGACGATTTCCGAGTTACCAGTGCCCTTGAACTCTTCGAAGATCACTTCGTCCATCCGGCTGCCGGTGTCGATCAGGGCGGTGGCGATGATCGAGAGCGAACCGCCCTCCTCCACGTTGCGCGCCGCGCCGAAGAAGCGCTTCGGGCGCTGCAGGGCGTTGGCGTCGACACCGCCGGTCAGCACCTTGCCCGACGACGGGACGGTGGTGTTGTAGGCCCGGCCCAGACGAGTGACCGAATCCAGCAGGATGACGACGTCACGCTTGTGCTCGACCAGGCGCTTGGCCTTTTCGATCACCATCTCGGCCACCTGCACGTGACGGGTCGCCGGCTCATCGAAGGTCGAGGCGATGACCTCGCCCTTCACCGTGCGCTGCATGTCGGTGACTTCTTCCGGACGCTCGTCGATCAGCAGGACGATCAGATAGCACTCGGGGTGGTTGGTCTCGATCGACTTGGCGATGTTCTGCAGCATCACCGTCTTGCCGACGCGCGGCGGGGCGACGATCAGGCAGCGCTGGCCCTTGCCCAGCGGCGCGACGATGTCGATAACCCGGCCCGAGCGATCCTTGATGGTCGGATCGGGCAGTTCCATGTTCAGCCGCTCTTCGGGATAGAGCGGCGTCAGGTTATCGAAGTGTACCTTGTGGCGGACATTGTCCGGACTCTCGAAGTTGATCTTCGAGACGCTGGTCAGGGCGAAGTAGCGCTCGCCTTCGCGCGGCGAGCGGATCGCGCCCTCGACGCTGTCGCCGGTGCGCAGGCCGAACTTGCGGATCTGCGAAGGCGACACATAGATATCGTCCGGACCCGGAAGGTAGTTGGCTTCCGGCGAGCGCAGGAAGCCGAAGCCGTCCTGCACCACTTCCATGGTGCCCGAGCCGAAGATCTCCACGCCTTCCTCGGCGAGGGTCTTCAGGATCGCGAACATCATGTCCTGCTTGCGCATGGAGTTGGCGTTCTCGACCTCGAAGGTCTCGGCGAAGGCCAGCAGGTCGGCGGGCGACTTCTCCTTCAGCTCCTGGAGCGACATGCGCGTCAGGCCCATGGCGGCCACAGCGGCGCTGACCTCGGAGTCCTCGTCGCCGGCGTCATCGCCGTTGGCGGAAATCTCGATGGCCGGCTCGACCGTCGTGTCGACGACGGGCTCCAGCTCGGGGGTGTCTTGGGGGTTATCGGTTTGGTCGGTCATAGTGACACTCAACGTCGCTCGGCCCGCGAGGTCGCGAGCCGGGCCTTGGTTCTAAAACGGACTCGTCGCGGTGAGGCGGCGAGCGGATCGCGCCATGACGACGGCGCGTATCGATCGGGGGACAGACCTTCGAAGCTCTCGGCGAAGCTGGAGCTCCGGGGCGCGTCAGGACGAGCGCCGGTCCGTAAGAGGCGGGAACAGGCCGCAGGCGACCTGTCTGTCTGGGATGGGAACCACAAGCGGCCCCGCCGGTCAAGCGGAGCCGCCGTAAGGTCAGTGGCCCAGGAACTTGGTCGTCACCGACAGCACGATCACGATCGCCGCCAAGAAGGGCAATTCGTTGGTCATCCGCCAGAACTTCTCCGAGCGGGTGTTGGTCCCGGCGGCGAACTGCCGGCGAGCCTTGGAGACGAAGCCGTGCCAGGCGAACAGGAAGATCAGAGCCGCGATCTTGGTGAGGGCCCAAGGCTTCAGGAAAAAGTCGTGGCCCAGACGCTGGGTGTCGATCATCGCCAGCAGCAGGCCCATCAGCAGGGCCAGGATCATCGCCGGGTTGATGATGATCCGCAGGGTGCGCAGCTCGGCCAGCTTGAAGACCGCGTCCATCTCCGACCCCGGCTCGGTCTTCATGTGATAGACGAACAGGCGCGGCAGGATCAGCATGCCGGCGATCCAAGCCATCACGAAGATGATGTGCAGGCCGCGGATCAGGTCGAAATGACCGGCCAGGAAATCCATCACGCCGAAACTCCTTGTTTGTTCGGACATTGGCTCCGATCACCGCCGCAACGCCGGGCGCAGGCCGTGACCAGTCGATCCGGTGCGGCCACCGCGTCTTGGACCGCGCGACCCAGTCCACGGATAAACTGCGGCGCGACGCCGAGCGCCGGCACCCGCACGTAGACAGGGCAGCCCGCCTTGAACGCCACTTCGCGATACTCGTGGTCCAGCTCGACCAGGGTCTCGATGTGCTCGGAGACGAAGGCGATGGGCGTCACCACCAGGGCCAGGCCCTGCTCGCCGGCGGCGCGGATCTCATCCTCGGTCGAGGGGCCGATCCACCTCATCGGTCCGACCCGGCTCTGATAGGTCACCCGCCAATCCCAGCCTTCGCCCAGCTTGGCGGCCACCGCCGCGGCCGTGGCTTCGACCTGTTGCTGATAAGGGTCTCCGGCCAGGACCACCTTCTCCGGCAGGCCGTGAGCCGAGAACAGCAAGCGCGCCGGGCCGGGACGTCCGGCCTTGTCGTAGGCGGCCCGGATAAGGTCGGCATGCGCCTGAACCAGATCGTCGTCCACCGGATAGCAGCAGATCGTCGACACCCGGCCCGGACCCTTGCGGTAGGCGCGCTTCCAGGCCTTCAGAGACGAGCCGGTCGTGGTGGTCGAGTACTGCGGATAGAGCGGCAGCAGCACGACCTCGTCCGGCGCGAAGGCCTTTACGGCCTTGGCGGTCTGATCGGTCAGCGGCTTCCAGTAGCGCATGGCCACGAAGCATCGGGTCTCGGCGTCAGGGAAGCGCGTGGCCAGATCGGCCTCCAGCGCCGTCGCCTGCTTTTCCGTTTCGGGCAGCAGGGGCGAACCGCCGCCCATCAACGCGTAGTTCTCCTTGGCCAGTTTGGCGCGGGTTCCGGCGATCAGGGCGGCGATCGGATAGCGCAGCGGCGCCGGCAGGCCGATGATCGCCGGGTCGCGGAACAGGTTGAACAGGAACGGCCGCACAGCGTCCGGCCCGTCGGGTCCGCCCAGATTGAACAGGACGACGGCGATCTTCCGCCTCTGCGCCTTCACGGTCGTCACTTGCCGGTCACTCGCGACAGCACCGCCTCGACGTGGGCGATCGGCGTGTCGGGCAGGATGCCGTGACCCAGATTGAAGATGTAGGGGCCCTGTCCCCACTGTTCCAGCATCTGGTCGACCCGCTCGATCAGGGCGTCGCCCCCGGCCCGCAGCAGCAGGGGGTCGAGCGCGCCTTGAATGGCCTTGGTCTTCTGGATCGACTGGCCCAGCGCCGCGGAGGCCTGGGTGTCCAGCGCCACGCCCTGGACCGGCGCGACCCTGGCGTAGGTCTCGACCAGGGTTCCGGCGCCGCGCGGGAAGCCGATGATCGGCGCGGTCACGCCCTTGGCCCGAAGCCCTTCGATGATGGCGGTGTGCGGCTTGGTCACCAGGCGGTCGAACAGCGGCTCCGACAGCCCCTCGGCCCAGCTCTCGAACAGCTTCAGCACCTGGGCGCCCGACGCCGCCTGCATGGCCAAGTAGTCGATCGTGGCATCGACCAGCACCTGGATCAGGGCGTCCAGCTTGTCGGTCTGCTGGTAGGCGAAGGTCCGCGCGCCGGAGCGATCGCTGGAACCGCCCTCGATCATGTAGGTCGCCACGGTCCAGGGCGCGCCGGCGAAACCGATCAGGGTCCGTTCGGGGTCCATCTCCGACCGCACGCGGCTCAGGGTCTCGCCCACCGCGCCCAGAGCCTGGCCGGCCTGGCCCGTCAGATCGCGCATGGACTCGATCGACGGCAGTTCGCCCAGCTTGGGCCCCTCGCCTGCCTCGAACCAGACCTTTTGGCCCAGGGCCTGGGGGATCAGCAGGATGTCGGCGAAGACGATGGCCGCGTCGAACGGGAACCGCCGCAAGGGCTGGAGCGTGACCTCGGCGGCCTTCTCCGGGTTCAGGCAGAAATCGATGAAGGTCGGCTCGGTGGCGCGAACGGCCCGATACTCCGGCAGATAACGTCCCGCCTGCCGCATGAACCAGACGGGCGGACGTTCGGCCTTCTGGCCATCCAGGACGGAAAGGAGCTTGGGCTTCTGGGACGTGGTCATGCTGGCCTTAAATCCCGTCAGGCCCGTGGGCTCAAGCCCGTATCTCCCCGGAGGCCTTCTTCCCTTCTTCCTTCTCTCTTTAAGAAGATTTTAAGGAAGATTGTAGGAGATGGAGGGCAAGTGCCAAACGGGGAAAACCCGCGTGCGGCGCACCACGCCCCCCGTCCATCCGAAATCCGTCCCAACGTGACCCACATGTGGGCTCGCGCCTGTGAACTTTGGGGATAGTCCGCTAGCGCTTCGTAATTGCTAATGAAACGTTAAGATGGTGAACGGCGCCGTAACCATGAGCGTTCGCTCATCCCCGTTCTGGGGGAATCGGAAACACACCGGCTGTGGAGGTGATCCGAGACTGGGGATTGTCCGGCATCAATGCGACCGTTTAACACAGGGTCAGTTCGACGCGGCGTAACGGGCCGGGATTCACCCCCGCTCATCCCCAGAGGCCAAGCCATTGGTTAAGCAAACCTTAACAGATGATCCACAGGAAGCCTCCGCCCCTGAGGGTGAAAGAGCCGCGCCGCGCTTCGCGACCTACTTCCATATCCATCTGGTGTCGGACTCCACGGGCGAGACCTTGAACGCCATGGCGAGAGCCGTCTGCGCGCGTTTCACCGACATCCTGCCCATTGAACACATCTACGCGCTGGTGCGTTCCACGCGCCAACTCGACCGGGCGCTGGAGGAGATCGCCGGCGCGCCGGGCGTGGTCATGCACACCATCATCGACCCCGGCCTGCGCGCGGCGCTGGAAGAAGGCTGCCGTCGGCTGGAGATGCCGTGCATCGCTGCCCTCGACCCCGTGGTCAGCGCCATGTCGCGTTATCTGGGTGCGCGGATTTCGACCCGGGTCGGCGCCCAGCACGCGCTGAACAACGACTATTTCGACCGGATCGAGGCGCTGGACTACGCCATCGCCCACGACGACGGCCAGGGCGGGCAGGACCTAACCCAGGCCGACGTGATCCTGGTCGGCGTGTCGCGCACCTCGAAGACCCCGACCTGCATCTATCTGGCCCACCGCGGCGTGCGCGCCGCCAATGTGCCGCTGGTGCCGGGCCGCGACCCGCCCGAAGAGCTGTTCACGCTCAAGAACACCCTGATCGTCGGCCTGATGACTACGCCCGAGCGGCTGATCCAGATCCGCCGCAACCGCCTGCTGTCGCTGAAGGAAAGCCGCGAGAGCGACTATATCGACACCGACGCCGTGCGGCAGGAGATCATCGCCGCCCGCCGGCTGTTCGAGCGTCAGGGCTGGCCGATCATCGACGTCACCCGCCGGTCGGTCGAGGAGACGGCGGCGGCGATCATCAACCTGCTGTCGGGCGGCCGCGGCCAGGTCGAGGTCTTGGGATGAGCTCATCGACCTCCACCCCCGTGACGCTCACCCCCGTGACATTGGCGTCCACCAGCGCGACCCGCCAAGCGATCCTGCGCAACGCCGGCGTCGCCTTCACGGCGGTCAGTCCCGGCGTCGACGAGGACGCCGCCAAGGCCGGACTGCTGGCCGAGGGCGCCGCGCCGCGCGACATCGCCGACGCCCTGGCCGAGCTGAAGGCGTTCAAGGTCTCGACCAAGCGCCCCGGTCTGGTGATCGGCTCGGACCAGACCCTCGACCTGGACGGCCAGCTGTTCGACAAGGTCGACACCGTCGAGGCCGCCCGCGAGCGGCTGCTCCAGCTGCGCGGCAAGATCCACAAGCTGCACTCGGCCGTGGTCGTGGCCCGCGACGGCCGGCCGATCTGGCGGGTCGTGGAAACCCCGCGCCTGTCGGTCCGGAATTTCAGCGACGCCTGGCTGGACGGCTATCTGGAGCGCAACGCGCCCGACGTCCTCTCGTCCGTGGGCTGCTACTTCCTCGAAGGCGAGGGCGTGCAGATGTTCGACCGCGTCGACGGCGACTATTTCGCCATCTTGGGTCTGCCCGTCGTGGGTCTGTTCGACTTTCTCAGGCTGCATGGAGCCCTCGAGGCATGAGCGTTACGGGAGCCGCGACTGTCGCCGGCGTCTGCGGCCAGCCGATCCGCCACTCGATGAGCCCGGTGATCCACAACGCCTGGATCGCGGCCGTCGGGCTGAACGCCGCGTACGTTCCATTCGGGCCGGGCGAGGACAATTTCGAGACCTTCGTCGAAGGCCTGCGTAGTGGGGCGATCCGGGGCCTGAACGTCACCATCCCCTTCAAGGAGCAGGCGCTGGCCTGCGCCGACCGCTGCAGCGACCTGGCCAAGCTGGCGGGCGCCGCCAATCTGCTGATCTTCGAACCCGACGGGACGATCACCGCCGACAACACCGACGGCCCTGGACTGATCGGCGCCATCGCCGTCCAGGCGCCGGGCTTCGATATCGCCATCTCGCCGGTGGTGATCCTGGGCGCCGGTGGGGCGGCCCGAGGCGCGGCCGCCGCCCTGGCCTTGGCCGGCGCGCCTAAGGTCAGCATCGTCAACCGCACCTTCGCCCGAGCGGAAGCCATCGCCATCTCCATCGGCGGGGTGGTCGAGGCCGCGTCGGAGGACGAGCTGGACGCCCTGCTCGCCCAGGCCGGCCTGGTGATCAACGCCACCTCGCTGGGTCTGGGCGGCGGAGCGGGTCCCGCCGCGAACCTGGCGCTGACGCCGAAGAACGCCGTGGTCGTCGACATGGTCTACAAGCCCCTGCGCACGGAGTTCCTGCAACGGGCGCAGGCGGCCGGTCGCCGGACGGTGGATGGGCTGGAGATGTTGCTGCGCCAGGCCGTCCCCAGCTTCGAAGCCTTTTTCGGCGTCGCCCCGCCGGAAGATGTCGACGTCCGGGCCCTGGCGCTGGCCCAGCTGGGCGAGGCCCCAAAAGCCAAGGGTGATGCATGATCGTCCTGGGCCTGACCGGTTCGATCGGCATGGGCAAATCGACGACCTCGGCGATGTTCGTCGAGGCGGGCGTGCCGGTCTACGATTCCGACGCGGCGGTCCACGCCCTCTACGCCAGCGGCGGCGCGGCGGTGGCCCCGGTCGAGGCGGCCTTTCCGGGCGTGGTGGTCGACGGCGCGATCGACCGCGCCAGGCTGAGCGCGGCGGTGATGGGAAACTCCGAGGCGCTGGCCGTGCTGGAGTCCATCGTCCACCCGCTGGTCGGCGCCCACCGGATCGGCTTCTTCGAGGACGCTGAGGCCAAGGGCGCCGACATCGTGGTGCTCGATATCCCCCTGCTGTTCGAAACCGGCGGCGAGAAGAAGGTCGACAAGGTGGTGGTGGTCTCGGCCCCGGCCGAGGTTCAGCGCGAAAGGGTTTTGGCTCGGCCTGGCATGGACGTCGCCAAGTTCGAGGCGATCCTGGCCCGCCAGACCCCAGACGCCGAGAAGCGCACCCGCGCTGACTTCGTGATCGACACCGGTCAGGGGCTGGACGTCGCCCGTCAACAGGTTCGCGACCTCCTGTCGCGTCTTCGCGCCGCCGCCCCGCTTGCTGGCGACGGCGAAGCGGCCCATTAAAATCCCATGGCGCGGGAAATCATCCTCGATACCGAAACCACCGGCTTCGACCCCAAGACCGGCGACCGTCTGGTCGAAATCGGCTGCATCGAGGTGGTCGACTACATGCCCACGGGGCGGTCGTTCCACGAATATTGCGACCCGCTGCGCGACATGCCGGCCGAGGCCGAGAAGGTGCACGGCCTGTCCAGCGCTTTCCTGAAGGGCAAGCCGAAGTTCGAGGAGATCGCCGACCGGTTCCTGGAGTTCGTCGGCGACTCGCCCGTGATCGCTCACAACGCCGCCTTCGACCGCAGCTTCGTCAATTTCGAGCTGGAGAAGTGCGGCCGCGCCCCGATCCACGAAAGCAATTGGGTCGACACCTTGGCCATGGCCAAGAAGCGCTTCCCGGGTATGTACAACTCGCTGGACGCGCTGTGTAAGCGGTTCAAGATCAGCCTCGACAGTCGCGACAAGCACGGGGCCCTGATCGACGCCCACCTGCTGGCCGAGGTCTATCTCGAACTGCAGGGCGGCAAGGAACGGGCCCTGGAGCTGACCCAGGTGATCGCCGTCAACGCCGTCTCGGTCGCTCGCGCGGGCGCGTACGGCGCGCGGACCCGACCGCTGGCGCCTCGGTCCACCGAGGCCGAGCGCGAAATTCATGCGGCGTTCGTCAAGAAGAACCTCAAGGACAAGGCCGTCTGGATCCAGTTCGGCGTCGGGGTCGTGGCGGCCGAGGGCTGATCCCTCAATTCCGATCCCCGGCCGGTGGCGCGAACGGCGGGGGAGGATTCGGATCGAACACGCCCAGCCGCCGCTTGATCTCCGCGATGACCCAGGCCTTCCGCTCGGGCGTGGGCTGGGCGCAGCGAACGGGACGCTGGCGTTTGCGGCGGATGCGCTTGGCGCGGGGCTGGGTCATTCGAAGGCTCCTTTGTCTATCCCTCCCCACAGACGGGACTGGGGAGGGCATGGCTTCGCCGCCTCACGCGATCTCTCGCTGTGAGTTGGAAAGGGACGCGGAGCGCCGGACGACGTCCGGAGTGTGAGTTGTGTGTACCGTTTCGACGAAGCCCGATCGCTCCGCGCCATCGTTATCCGCCAGCGACCCGGTAGGCGGCCCTGTTCAGGCCTAGCCGGGAAACCGGTTCGCCGTTTCCGGCGAGGTCCGGCGATGGGGGACGCGGATCATCAAGACACGCACGCCGATCCCCACCGACGCCGACGGCGGGCGGGCTCCCCAACGATGGGAGTCCCCGGACACGCTGAAGTAACCCCCTCCAGCCCAGTCCCGCTCGATCGCCCCCCGCCGCCGCATCTGGTCGCTGGCCATGCGCCCTCTCCATGCGACGAGGTGGGATGATTATGCGGTGACCGGGAATGGGTGCTGGGAATAAAGATTTAGCGTCAGGATTTCAATGGTTTGCCCGCCACAATGACGGGGATGCACACTCATTGCACCGTCTTCGCGGGCTGATCCGCCGAGTCTAGGGTGAGTGTGTGTCCCCTGCTTCACCCACAGCGCCATAGAACTAGCCCCGAACTCAGCGGCCGAAACGGGGGGACACGCACTCACCCTGAACTCAGCGTGAAGTCGGCAACGCCCGAGAATGAGTGCGCGTCCCCATCACCTGAAATATCCCGCGTCCCTCATGTCTTCGAGCAACCCCGGCTGCTTCGGCGACCACCCCAGCACCTCTCGCGTCCAGGCGCTCGACGTCGGCGAGTCGGCCCCGGCGAAGCGGATGAACCAGCCGAAGTGGTCGGCGGCTTCCTGCGGCGGGAGGCTGACTACAGGCACGCCCAGCCCGGCGCCGATCGCGGCGGCGATGTCCTTGAACGGCACGGCCCCTTCGTCGATCGCGTGATAGCGCGCCCCGCCCTCGCCGCGCTCCAGGGCCAGGCGATAGACCGGCGCGGCGTCGAAGCGGTGCACGGCCGACCAGCGGTTGGAGCCGTCGCCGATATAGGCGGCCACGCCCTTCTCGCGGGCCAGGTTGATCAGGAGCGGCACGAAGCCATGGTCGCCCCGTCCGTGGACCGACGGGGGCAGCCGCACGATCGAAGCCTTGATTCCGCGCGCCGCCAAGGCTGAGGCGGCTGCTTCGGACTGGCGTGGATGGCTCGGGTTGGCGGGCATCAGATCGTCCTCAGTCGCCAGGCGGCCGCCTTCGGTCAGCATCAAAGTCCCCGAGGTGACCAGCAGCGGCTTGGTCGTGCCCTCCAGCGCAGCGCCCATCGCCTCGATCGCTCGGCGATCCTCGGCGCAGTTCTCCACGAACCGCGAGAAGTCGTGGTTGAAGGCGGTGTGGATCACCCCGTCGGCCGCCGCGGCGCCCCGCGCCAAGCTGTCGGTGTCCTCCAGCGAGCCCTGATGGACCTCGGCTCCGGCCGCCTCGAGCAGGCGGGCGCCGGTTTCGGACCGCGTCAGGCCCAGCACCTGGTGGCCGGCGGCGATCAGGTCCTGGGCGACGGCGGAGCCGACGAAGCCGGTGGCGCCGGTGACGAAAACACGCATGGGAACTCTCCGATGTTCAACCGGGCCCATTTGGCGCTTATACTATGCCGGTAAAAGACGAGAGATTATCAGGGTATAATGACTAACAGGATCGGGACGCCCACCGCTCAGGATTCGCTGGCGACCTATCTGAAAGGTCGCCGCGCCAGGCTGAATCCCGCCGACTTCGGCCTGCCCGCGGGTCGCCGCCGCACGCCCGGCCTGCGGCGCGAGGAAGTCGCCCAGCGGGCCAATATCAGCGCCACCTGGTACACCTGGCTGGAGCAGGGACGCGGCGGCGCGCCCTCGGCCGACGTGCTGGACCGCATCGCCCGCGCCCTGCTGCTGACCGACGTCGAGCGCGAGCACCTGTTCCTGCTCGGCCTGGGTCGCCCGCCCGAGGTGCGCTACGCCAAGTCCGAGGGCGTCACGCCCCGCCTGCAACGGGTGCTGGACGCGTTCGAGGTCAGCCCCGCCCTGATCCGCACCGCCACCTGGGACGTGGTGGCCTGGAACAAGGCCGCCGCCGCAGTGCTGACCGACTACGGCGCCCTGCCGCCGGAAGAGCGCAACATCCTGCGCCAGATCTTCGGCAATCCGCGGGTGCGCGAGGCGCAGTTCGATTGGGACAGCATGGCGCGGTTCGTGGTCGCCGTCTTCCGAGCCGACGCGGCGCGGGCCGGGGCGACGGCCGAGGTCCAGGCTTTGGTCGAGGATCTCAGCGCCAGCAGTCCGGAGTTCGCCCGGCTATGGCGCGAGAACGACGTGCGCCACTACGGCGAGGGCGTCAAACGCCTGCGTCACCCAGTCCTGGGCCCAATCGCCTTCGAATATTCCGCCTTCGCGGTCGACGGCCGGCCCGACCTGGGACTGGTGGTCTACAATCCGGCGACGGAGGAGGATGCGGAGAGCGTACGGACGTTGTTGGGTTAAGCTCAGCTATATCAGCCAGCCCCCATCCAACTGTCATCCCGGGCCTTGTGCCCGGGACCCCTCCGTCCGCCGCAGGTGCGGGAGGGTGGCGCGCTGGCGCGCCATTGCACTTCGCATGCAAGCTGAACCAGGGGTCCCGGGCACAAGGCCCGGGATGACGGTGAAAAAGGAAAGCTCTGGAAGAACCCTAAACCTTCAAATCCGCCGTCACCGGGGCGTGGTCGCTAGGCCGCTCCCACTCGCGCACCGTGTCGTGGACCTTCGACGAGACCTTGCCGTCGACGATCGCGGCGTCGCGCAGGCCGGGACTGGCCAGGATGTGGTCCAGGCGCAGGCCGCGGTTGGACTTGCGAAAGTCGGCGGCGCGGTAGCTCCACCAGCTGAACAGTTTCTGAGGCTCGGGCACAGCCAGGCGCGGCAGGTCGAGGAAATCCATCGAGGTCACCAGCTTGCTGAAGGCTTCCAGCTCGACGGGCGTGTGACTGACGATCTTGGACATCTGGCGGTGGCTCCAGACGTCGTTCTCGCCGGGGGCCACGTTCAGGTCGCCGGTCAGGATCAGCGGCGCCCTGGGGTCGCGGCGCTTCATCTCGGCGGTCAGGGTCTCGTAGAAGTCCAGCTTGTGGTCGAACTTCGGGTTCAGCGCGCGGTCCGGCACGTCGCCGCCGGCCGGGATGTAGAAGTTATGGATCTCGACGCCGGCCACCTTGGCCGAGACGCAGCGGGCGTGGCCCTCACGGCAGGCGTTGAGGGCCGGCGCATCCTCCAGCGGCAGGCGCGAGGCGATGGCTACGCCGTGCCAGCCCTTCTGGCCCATGATCTTGATGTGCGGCAGGCCCATGGCGACGAAGGCCTCGCGGGGGAATTCCCCCTCCTGGCACTTGATCTCCTGCATGCAGAGCACGTCCGGCGCCTGCTCGTCGACGAAGCGGGCGGCCTGTTCGGCGCGCAGGCGGACGGAATTGACGTTCCAGGTGGCGATACGGAGGCGCATGTCGCTCCTCTAGGGCTTCGGAAGGGGCGACCACAACGAAAAACGCCCAGACACCGTGGTGTCTGGGCGCCAAATCACAATGAAAAACGCCCAGAGGCCGAAGCCTCTGGGCGAAAGTCGGGTCTCTCATGCCGCCGCCGGGAGGGGATAGGTCCGGCACGGTTGCGAAGGGCGGGTCGGGCGCTCTTCGCCATGCGTGTTAAATCTGCCACGGCGAAAATCTAAGTCAAGAACAATCGCGTTAACATCTTGCATGTTGTGAAATTGTCGCATTTCAGCGCGTCAAACGGCCAAAATACAACTAGGGCTTGCCGACCTTGCGACGCGGGTCATGCAGGACGAACAGTTTCGGGTCCAGGTCGGCCGTCTTCTGGAAGTCGACCAGGCGCACGCGGGTCTCGCCGCCCTTGGCGTCGGTGACCGTCCAGCCGATCAGGGCGGGGGCGTTGCTGAAGTCCAGGGCGATGCGGCCCAGGGTCTGGCGCTTGGCGTCGACGGCGTTGATCGTGAAGCCGTCCGCCAGCTTGCGCACGCCGGTGATGGTCACGCCGCGGTCCAGTCGCACCTCACGGGCCAGCAGCAGCACCAGCGGCGTGCGGCTCAGCGGATAGCTCTCGAAGGTCTTCAGGCGCGGGTCGAAGATGTTGACG
This sequence comes from Caulobacter sp., assembly GCA_017744495.1. Classification (GTDB taxonomy): domain Bacteria; phylum Pseudomonadota; class Alphaproteobacteria; order Caulobacterales; family Caulobacteraceae; genus Caulobacter. The sequence continues at coordinate 15,167 of JAGIBE010000017.1, forward strand.
CTGCTGCCGTTCGACACGACCAGCAGGCCCGTCGGGCCGTCATAGGCGAAGCGGGCCTTGCCCGGGCGCTGCAGGTAGAAGTCGCCCTGGGTCTGGGTCCCGCGCGCGTCGGTCTGGACGAACCGGCCCTTGGCCGAGCCGAGGGCCTGGATATAGGCCGTGGCCTTGTCGACCAGGGCCTGGTCGTCGGCCGAGAGCTTGGCGGCCGGCGGTTGGGCCGCCAAGGCCGGGGCGGCGGCCAGACTCAGTCCGGCGGCGAGGATCAGGCGGCGGGTCGTGTCGGTCATGCGATCTCCTAACCCCTAACCTTTGCCCTGCTGGTGCGACGAGCGAAAGGCTCTGGCGCGACCATTTTCCGGCGCTCCGATGAAGCGCCGTTCAGGTTGGGGCGTGGAGAAACGCCGCGCGACGGCCGAGGTTGCGCCTTACATCGGAGGCGGCGGCGGGGCCAGGATCTCGCGCTTGCCGGCGTGGTTGGCGGGACCGACCACGCCCTCCTTCTCCATCCGTTCCATCAGCGAGGCGGCGCGGTTGTAGCCGATCTGCAGGCGGCGCTGGATGTAGCTGGTCGAGGCCTTGCGGTCGCGGGTGACCACCGCCACCGCGTGGTCGTAAAGGTCGTTGGCTCCGCCCTCGCCCGAGAACGCGCCCTCGATGGCCTCTTCCTGCTCCTCGTCGCCGCCGGCGGTGACCTCTTCCAGATAGTTGGGGATGCCCTGGTCGCGCAGGAACTTGGCCACCGCCTCGACCTCGCCGTCGCTGACGAACGGGCCGTGCAGGCGCTGGATGCGGCCGCCGCCGGCCATGTAGAGCATGTCGCCCTGGCCCAGCAGCTGCTCGGCGCCCTGCTCGCCCAGGATGGTGCGGGCGTCGATCTTCGACGTGACCTGGAAGCTGATCCGGGTCGGGAAGTTGGCCTTGATGGTGCCGGTGATGACG
>JAGIBE010000018.1 GCA_017744495.1 Caulobacter sp.
TGGCCAAGGAAAGCGCCAAGCTGCAGTCGCTGCAAACCAAGCAGCAGCTGGGCATCCAGGCGCTGTCGATCGCCAACCAGTCGACCGGTTCGATCCTGAGCCTGTTCCGTTAATCGGACCAGCCGAGTTAGTAGCGTCAGTAGCTTAGGAAGGGCGGGTCCTCGGACCCGCCCTTTTCTATTGGGCCACCTGTGAAAGGGTCTTGCCCATCCGAACGAGCGGCACTTGGCCCCCCCTGGAGGTCGGCGCCGTGAACCGTTCGATCTCGTGGTAGCCGCAGGCCCGGTACAGCGGCTCGCCGGCCATGGTCCCGGCCAGTTCACAGCGCGTGAAACCCTCCCCCGCCGCAGCCGTCTCGCAGGCTTCCAGGATCAGCCGGCCCACGCCTTTGCGCACATGGTCGGGATGGGTGTACATGGCCCGAACCCGAGCCGGGTCACGATCGGGATCCAGAAGGGCGGCGTCGCGACCGGCCGAATGGTCGCCGCCGAACAGGGTGGCCCGCCGGCTCCAGCCGCCGCAGCCGGCCAATTGCCCATCGTCCTCCACCACGAAATAGGTCCCGTCGGTCACCAACTGGCTGTCCAGACCCATGATGTCGAACGAGGCCGCCACTTCGTCGGGACCAAGGAACGACTTCTGAAGTTCGCCGATAGAGGCGTTCATCAGCTCCCGCAGGGCGGGCAGGTCTTCAGGGACGGCGAGACGTAGGGTCAGACTCACGGGGCGACTTTCCTCTGCGGGCAAGGCTTCGAAACTTGGCGATACGCCCCGCCCCCGCCAAGGCCGCAGGCCCAAGGAAATCAAGGTTTTCAGCGCTGCCGGAAAAAATTTCATGACAACGTTGTCACGGAGAGAGCGTTGCGCTATACAGATCCTAGCCCTCTGGGCGTTTCCTCCTATGCGACTTCCGGCCGTCTTCTTCTCCTGTAGAAGGCGGCCTTTCTTTTGCCTGCGCTTGGCCCTTGCGCGAAATCCTAGGCCCGACGGCCGATCCGGGCGAACGCCCCTACCGCCTCGGCCGCGAACATGCCGCTGCGCCAGGCGCTCTCGCGATCGGGCGCGCCGCCCTGGGCCGCGATGCGGGCGTCGAAATCCATCACCTGCCAAGTCCATTCGTCGTTGCCGGCGTGGATCACCACGGCGTAGTCGCGCACCTGGATCTGGTCGAAAGGCATCGGTCGGCTCCTGAACTGCCCACACAGGTCTAGAGGCCGAGGGCCGCGTGATCGTGGCCGAGGGTTCCAGAGATCGGGAAAAGGCCGTGCAGGTTCGGTGCAGACGGCTCTACGCCGTGAGGATCCGCCCGTCCTCGACCCGCACCGGCCAGGGCGTCAGCTTCGCGCCCACGCAAGGGCCGCCGACGCAGGCGCCCGTATTCAGCTCGAACAGCGCCCCGTGCCAGGAACAGGCGATCAGCGCGCCGTCCTCGGTCAGGTAGTGGTCCAGCACCTGGGCCAGGGGCAGGCCGGCGTGCGGGCAGCGGTCGACATAGCCGAACGCCTCCCCGCCCCGCCGCACCACGAAGCCGTGGAAACGCTTGTCGCCGATCTGCAGCACGAAGTTCCGCGCCCCGGGATCTGCGATCAGGTCGAGCGGGCCTAGCTTGACGCCCGCCGGCGTCGTCCAGACCCGCCCGGAGAGCTCGGGAGCCGAAGCGTCTTCGCTCAACCGGCCACCGTCTGCTCGATCGCGCCGAAAATCGTGTGCCCCTTGGCGTCCTTCATCTCGATGCGGACAGTGTCGCCGGCCTTCAGGAACGGGGTCTTGGGATGGCCGGTCTGGAGGGTCTCGACCGTGCGCACCTCGGCCAGGCACGAATAACCCAACCCGCCCTCGCCGACCGGCTTGCCCGGACCGCCGTCGGCGTCGCGGTTGCTGACCGTGCCCGAGCCGACGATCGTGCCGGCGACCAGAGAGCGGGTCCTGGCGGCGTGGGCCACCAGGGTCCCGAAATCGAAGGTCATGTCGACGCCGGCGTCGGCCTTGCCAAAGTCCTTGCCGTTCAGCTCCACCAGCAGGGCTCCGTGCAGCTTGCCGTCCTTCCAGGCCTCGCCCAGGGCGTTGACCGACACCGCGACCGGCGAGAAGGCGCTGGCCGGCTTGGACTGCAGGAAGCCGAAGCCCTTGGCCAGCTCGGCCGGGATCAGGGCGCGCAGGGAGACGTCGTTGACCAGCATGACTAGCCGGATGGCCGCCAGGGCCTCCTCGCGGCTCGCGCCCAGCGGCACGTCGCCCGTGATCACCGCCACCTCTCCCTCCAGGTCGCAGCCCCAGGCCTCGTCGGCCAGCGGGATGGTGTCGCGCGGACCCAGGAAGCCGTCCGATGCGCCCTGGTACATCAGCGGGTCGGTCCAGAAGCTCTCGGGCATCTCCGCGCCTCGCGCCTGCCGCACCAGCTGGACGTGGTTCACATAGGCCGAGCCGTCGACCCACTGATAAGCGCGCGGCAAGGGACTGGCCGCGTCATGTTCATGGAAGCGTTCCAGCGGCACGCCGCCGTCCTCGACGCTCTTGGCCAGGGACTCCAGCATCGGCCCACAGCGCTCCCAGTCGTCGAGGGCCGCCTGCAGGGTCGGGGCGATCGTTCCGGCATCGGTGAACCAGGCCAGGTCGTTGGAGACCACCACCAGCCGGCCGTCGCGGCCGCCCTTCAGAGACGCGAGCTTCATGGGCGCTTCCTCTTTGCTTTGTTGACCTAGGGCAGACTTGCTTCTCTAAGGCAGCTTGGCCTTGGGGAAGCCCGTCCAGCACGCGTCATAGTCGGCCTGAAGCGCGGAAGTCTCCAGAGCGTATTTCGTGGGGCGGATCACCCAGCGGCTTTCGAACATGAAGGCCATGGTCCCGTCGATCTTGTGCGGCTTCAGCTCGGCCTCGGTCGCGCCCTTGTGGCTGGCCACGTCCGGGCCGTGATCGCTCATGGCGTTGTGCAGGCTGGCCCCGCCGGGCGAGAAGCCGCCAGCCTTGGCGTCGTAGGCGCCGGTCACCAGCCCCATGAACTCGCTCATCACGTTGCGGTGGAACCAGGGCGGGCGGAACGTGTGCTCGGCCACCATCCAGCGCGGCGGGAAGATCACGAAATCCACATTGGCCGTGCCGGGGACCTCGCTGGGCGCGGTCAGCACGGTGAAGATCGACGGGTCGGGATGGTCGAAGCTGACCGTATTGATCGTGTTGAATCGCGCCAGGTCGTACTTGTAGGGCGCGAGGTTCCCATGCCAGGCCACCACGTCGAGCGGGCTGTGGTCCCAGGTCGCCGTCCAGAGGCCGCCCTGGAATTTCTGGATCACCTCTGTGGACTTATCGATGTCCTCGTAGGCGGCGACGGGGCTGAGGAAGTCGCGGCTGTTGGCCAGGCCGTTCGAGCCGATGGGCCCCAGCTCCGGCAGGCGGAAGGCCGCGCCGTAGGTCTCGCAGACATAGCCGCGCACCGGGCCCGCGATCTCGACGCGGAAGCGCACGCCGCGCGGGATCACCACGATCTCGCCGGGCGCGACGTCCAGCCGGCCGAACTCCGTAACCAGGTGCAGCTCCCCCTGCTGGGGCACGATCAAGAGTTCGCCATCGGCGTTCTGGAACACCCGGTCGATCATCGAGCGGTTGGCCAGGTACAGGTGCGCGGCCATGCCGGCCTGGGTGGCCACGTCGCCGTTGCCGCCGATCGTCACCAGGCCGTCGACGAAATCGGTCGGCTCGGTCGGGATCTCCATCGGGTCCCAGCGCAGCCGGTTGGGCGTGGGGGCGGCGGCGTCGAACGGGGCGCTCTTCAGCCTGTCCTGAACGTAGGGCGCATAGGGTCCGTGGCCCGCACTGGGCCGCAGGCGATAGAGCCAGCTCCTGCGGTTCTCGTGGCGCGGGGCCGTGAAGGCCGTGCCCGACAGCTGCTCGGCATAGAGCCCGAACGGCGGCTTCTGCGGCGAATTCTGGCCGACCGGCAAGGCGCTGGCCACGGCCTCGGTCGAGAAGTGGTTGCCGAAGCCGGATTGGTACTGCAGGTCCATGCGCGTTTCCGTGACCCTGTGGCCATCATTGTCGCTGTCATCCCGGAAGCCTCGCAGAGGCTCTCCGGGACCCAGGGGCGGCTGCACCGCGTCAGCCCAGCCCCCTGGGTCCCGGCCCTACGCTACGCTCCGGCCGGGATGACACGGAAGAGCAATTCGAGCGGAAGGTTACGCCTCGACCGTGATCACGCCGCGGCGGATCTGGTCCAGCTCGATGCTCTCGAACAGGGCCTGGAAGTTGCCGTTGCCAAAGCCCTGGTTGCCTTTGCGCTGGATGATCTCGAAGAAGATCGGCCCGAACAGGTTCTCGGTGAAGATCTGCAGCAGCAGGCCTTCCTCGCCGACATTGCCGTCCAGCAGGATACGGTTCTTCTTCAGGCGCTCGAGGTCTTCGCCATGGCCGGGCACGCGCTTGTCGACCAGCTCGTAATAGGTCTCGATCGTGTCCTGCAGCTTCACGCCCCGGGCCCGCAGACGCTCGACGGTGTCGTAGATGTCCTCGGTGGTCAGGGCCAGGTGCTGGATGCCCTCGCCGTTGTACTGGCGGATGAACTCCTCGATCTGGCTCTTGTCGTCCTGGCTTTCATTCAGCGGGATGCGGATGGCCTTGTCGGGAGCGATCATCGCCTGGCTGAACAGGCCGGTCGCCTGGCCCTTGATGTCGAAGTACTTCTGCTCCTCGAAGCCGAAGACGTCGCGATAGAACGTCGACCAGGTCCGCATCTGGCCCCGGCGAACGTTGTGGGTCAGGTGGTCCAGCAGGTCCAAGCCCACATTGTTGGCGGCTTCCGCCTCGGCGGCGCCCGGCACGGCGTTCCAGGTCGAGAACACCGCGTTGGGGCCTTCAACCAAGTACAGCATCGAGCCGCCGATGCCTTCCAGCACCCGAGCGCCCTCGCCCAGTACGGTGGCCGAAGCGTCGGCCGCCACTGCGCCGCGCTTCAGGGCCTCGGCATAGGCCTGTTCGACGTTCTCGACAGTGAAAGCCATCCCGTTGGCCGAGGGACCATGGGCGGCGCGGAACTCGGCGACCTGGCCGGTCGGCTCGTCATTGACCAGCAGGTTGATGCGGCCCTGCTTGTACCGGGTCACGGCCCTGGTCGGATGGGTCGAGGCGGCGACGAAACCCATCTGCTCGAACAGCGCCTTCATGGCGGCCGGCTCTGGGCTGGTGAACTCGACGAAGGCGAAGCCGTCTAGGCCCAGGGGATTTTCGGGGGTGATGCTCATGGACGTGGCTCCGAAAGGTCAGAGAGCGAGAGCGGCCGGCAGGGCGGCGATCAGGCGGTCGTTGTCGGCGGGACGGCCGATGGTGATCCGCACCCAGCCGCCGGGCACCGGCGTGGGACGGATGATCAGTCCTTCCCGCAACAAACGCGTGGCGGTCGCTTCGGCGCCCGCCGGGCTGCGCAGGAAGACGAAGTTGGCGGCGCTCTGGGTGCGCTCCACGCCCATGGCGTCCAGGACGGCCTCGACCCTGCCACGCTCAGCGATCGTCAGAGAGACCGTGCGCTCCAGGTGCTCGATGTCGTTCCAGGCGGCCAGGGCCGCGGCCTGGCTGATGGCGGTGACGTTGAACGGCGGGCGGATGCGGTCCAGATAGCCGGTCAGCTCGGCCGACGAGCAGATTCCGTAGCCCACTCGCATGCCGGCCAGGCCGTAGGCCTTGGAGAACGTGCGGCCAACCACCCAGGTCCCGCCCCAGGCCCTCAGCAGCGCCAGTGTGTCGAAGGCCTGGTGATATTCACGATAGGCCTCGTCGACGAAGACCACGGTCGAACGCGGGGTGACAGCCAGGATCTCGGCCATCTCGACGCCGGTCATGGCGTTGCCGGTCGGATTGTTCGGGGTGCACAGCACCAGCAGCTTGGGGCCCTTGGCGGCCTCGGCCTTGAAGGCCTCGACGTCGAGGTCGAAATTGGCCAGGCGCGGCACGTCGATGAAGGTCGCCTCGGCGCAGCGGCCGAAGATCTCGTAGGCCGGGAAGGTCGGCGAGCTCAGCAGGATGCTGTCGCCGGGATGCAGCACGGCGCGGAACAGGTAGTCGATCAGGGCTTCCGAGCCCGGAGTCATGACGATCCGGGCCGGATCAACGACCAGCCGCGCGCCGATCGCGGCGCGCAGGGTCTCGCAATAGGGGTCGGGATAGATCTCGGGGCTGGCCAGGGCCGCCTGCACGGCCTCGGCGACCTTAGGGCTGCAGCCCAGCAGGTTCTCGTTGCTGGCCAGCTTGGACAGGTCCGCGCGACCGGCGAGGCGACCGGCCTCGGCCAGGGTCATGCCGGCCTTGTAGGCGCTGACGCCTTCGAGCGCAGGGCGCACCGGCGAGACCAGGGCGGGCGACAGGGACTTTTGATCGACAACCAGCATGCGCCGCGCTCCTCCGGGCAGAACCGGGTCAGGATAGCGCGGGCGACGGGTCAGAGCGTGGCGATTACGCTCAGAGATCGGGAAAGGTAGGTCATATTCCACCTATAAATCACAATTTTCCGTCACGATATGACGACGCTATAGCACTTAGCCGCTTCTAAGTTTCCACGAAGCTTTCGTGACCCCGCTTGACTCGCGCGATCACCTCCCCTCAAATCGCGTCATACTAGAAATTATCGCCAGCTAAATTCCAGGACGCAATGACGCGGGCCCATGGGGGCGCTCGTCCAAAATCGGGAGGACTGCATGTCGACGCCGCAGATCGACCACGTGGTCGTGTTGATGCTGGAGAACCGTTCGTTCGACAGCCTGCTGGGATGGGCCTACCAGACCGGGGCCCCGTCCCTGGTGCTGCCGCAAGGCTCCAGCTCGACCTTTGACGGCCTACAGTCGGTCAACCTGAACGAGTTCGTCAATACGGCGACCAACCCGTCAATCTCCAGCCCGCCGATCCAGGGCGCGCAGGGTTTCACCGTGCCGACCGTGGATCCTGGCGAGGAGCTCGAGCACGTCAATCTGCAGTTCTTCAACACCGAGACGTTCCCGCCGCCTGACCCTGCGAACATGCTGGGCTACATGCAGGACTTCGTGAACGTCATGACGGCCCTGGGCATCGACGTCGGCGACATTCCTGGCCTCGCGCCCCAGGTGATGCAGAGCTACACGCCCCAACAGCTGCCGGTGCTGAACCAGCTGGCCCAGGCCTATGCGGTCAGCGACGCCTGGTACGCCTCGGTCCCGTCCCAGACCAATCCCAACCGCGCCTTCCTGATGTGCGGCACTTCGCTGGGCCTGGTCAACAACGGCCAGTTGGAGGACCCCAATTCGCCCGCCAAGACGATCGAGTCGATGCTCGGCATGTCGATCGGCGACGACCGTTTCGACGCGCCGACCATCTTCAACGCCCTGGACAAGGCCGGCCGGGGCTGGTCGGTGTTCTGGCAGGCCCCTTACCTGCCGCAGAAGATCTCCACCCTGCTGCAATACGGCCAGACACTGGCGACAGTCCTGGCGGTCCTTGCTCCAACGGTCGGGGTCGCGGTGCTGGCCGCCTGGAAGGCCCTGCAGCCCTATGTCGGCTACATGCAGTCGCTGACCAACGGCCAGTTGGGGTCCTGCTACACTTGGCGACTGTTCCCCCAGATCCAGAACATCAGCAACGCCAGCAGCAAGTTCCAGTCGCTGGACCAGTTCCACAAGCTGGCCCAGGCCGGAAACCTGCCGGCCTTCAGCTATATCGAACCCTACTGGTCGATCTCGCAGACCACCATGGCCAGCCAGTCGTCCCTGCCCAAGGCCCTGATCACCGCCCTGGGCAACGACTACCACCCGCCCAGCAACCTGCTGGTGGGCGAGCAGTTCGTGAAAGACGTCTACACCAGCCTGATCTCGCACCAGGATGCGTGGCAGAAGACGCTGTTCCTGATCACCTTCGACGAGTTCGTGGGCACATTCGACCACGAGACGACGGGCCTTCAGCAGGGCCTGGCCCAGCCGCCGTGGGGCGCGGGAACGCCGCCGCCCCTGGCCACTCAGAACAACTTCAACTTCGACCGCTTCGGCGGCCGCGTGCCCACCATCGTGATCTCGCCCTATGTTCAGGCGGGTACGGTGTTCCGCTCACCGACCGAGACGCCCTACGACCACACCTCGATGATCGCCACGGCGCTTAAGCTGCTGGGCGGCTCCGAGAACCTGCCGGATTTCGGCTCCCGCGCGGAAGCGGCTCCGACCTTCGACAACGTCATGACGCTCAGCCAGCCCCGCACCGACGCGGCGAACCTCGGCTTCATGGACAAGAACCACAACACCGGCGATCCGGTGAACTACGGCGACAACTTCCTCCTGCTGAACAAGAACGGCCACCACCTGACGGCCTTCCAATCGGCGGGCAAGGTGACGATGCCGAGCGTGTCCAGCGGGGTCATGAGCATGTGCGTCGACGTCGGCGTCGCCGCCCTATTCCCCACCCTGGGAGAAGGAACGCACGCGCCGCTGAGCTTCGTGACCCCGGCCCCCAACGTCTCGGGCCAGGTGCCCGACCAGGCTCAGACCTACCTGATCTCGCGGGAGGCGGGCCTGTGGGCGGCCAACGCCCTGGGAGCCTGGAACGACTCCCACGACTGCTACTACTACACGCCCTATTTCGACGGGCAGTACCTGCCCTACCAGACCTGGACGATCCAGAACAAAAGCCGGCCCGGCCAGCCGCTCTGCTACGGCGACCAGGTGGTCTTGATCAACAACCAGTTCCAACCGCAGGGCCTGACCCGCGACACTCGGTGGGGGCAAAGCAGCTGGATCACCACCAGCACCAGCCCCGACACCTGGACCATCGAGCCGGCGCCAGTGACCTTGCCGAGCTAGGGCGGGAAAAACCTATTCGAGATAGTCCAGCGGCAAGGCCGTCGCATCCTTGATCGTCTCCAGCACGAACGAGGAGCGGATGTCCTTGACCGCCGGCATCTTCAGCAGGCGCTTCATCGTGAACTCGGCATAGGCGTCCAAATTCGGGGCGACCACGCGCAGCAGGTAATCGTAGCCGCCGGTCATGGCGTGGCAGCCCACCACCATCGGCTCACGGCGCACGGCCTCGGCGAAGGCCTCGGCGGCGGTCTCGCTGTGGCGGTCGACCTGGACCTCGACATAGGCCAGCAGGTCCAGCCGCGCCTTGCGCCGATCCAGCAAGGCCACATAGCCGGAGATCAGGCCCGAGGCCTCCAGCTGCTTGACCCGCCGAAGGCACGGACTGGGCGACAGGCCGACCCGTTCGGCCAGCTCGACGTTCGTGATCGAGCTGTCCTGCTGGAGGATCTCCAGGATCTTCCGATCGGCGCGAGTGAGGTTCATCGTGACCGGGTTCTCGGGAAAGTCGGCAGGACGTGCCAAGGTCTAGCGCGATTGCGGGCCGAGCGACACTGGTCGCGAGAGAAACGGAGCCTTGGGCGCGGTCGGGCGTTTGGCCCTCAGGCTCCGGCCTGCACCCTCCAAGCCAATCCGGGACTTGGACATCGCGAGGACGAATGTCCCGCCAACACGGAGAGACCCATGCGCACCGCCCTGCTGATTTCCGCTTCGATCGCCAGCCTGACGCTGATGGCCTGCTCGCAGAAGACCGAGGACCACGCCGGCGCCGCCGCCGATCAAGCGGGGGCGGCCGCCGCTTCCGCCGCCCAGGACACCGCCAACAACGCCAACGCCGCCGCGGCCAACACCGCCGCCGCGACCGACAAGGCGGCTGACAAGACGGCCGCCGCCGCTGATCGGGCCGCGGACAACACCTCCGACGCGGTCGCCACCGCGGAACGCAAGACCGACGCCGCCGCCGACGCCGCGGCCAAGACCCACTAGGCCGTCCAAAGCAAAACCCCCGGCGCTCTCGCGCCGGAGGTCTCGGTTACGCTTACAGGTACGCTACTAAACTTATCGAGCTCTTCAGTTGGCCAGGCGGCGCAGGAACGAGGGGATCTCCAGATCCTCGCCTTCGTCCGTGGTCGGCTGTTCCAGCGGCTGCAGCTGCGGGCGGGCCGAGCCGCGTTGCGGTTGCTGCTGCTGAGCCGGTTGCTGCTCGTAGCGCTGCTGGCGACCGCCACCGAACAGGCTCATCCAGCCGCCCGACTTCTGGGCGCGCCGGTCCTCGTAGGTCTCGCTGTACAGCGGCTCTTCCTCGACCTCGGCGGCGTCGGCGACCAGCGGGTCGACGATGCGGGTCACGCGCGGGGCCGGAGCGGTCACGCGGGGCTCTTCGATCACCGGCTCTTCGAAGTGCAGGTCTTCCTGGGCTTCGACGATCGGGGCGGGTTCTTCATAGACCGGTTCCGGCGCGTACGAGGCGACCGGGGCCGGAGCCGCGGCGGGACGCTCGATCGGGCGCGGCTCGTAGCGCATGCCCGGGCGGCCGGTCTCGGCCACGGTGGGAGCGGCGGCCGGAGCCGGCTGCGGCGCGGGACGCGAGGTCTCGGCGATCAACGGCTGGGCCGAGGTGTTGCGCGAGACGGGCTTGGGTTCGATCTGGGCGATCGAGGCGCCGTCCATGCCGGTGGCGACCACCGACACGCGGATCACGCCGTCCAGCGACGGGTCGAAGGCCGCGCCGAAGATGATGTTGGCTTCCGGATCGACCTGGTCCGAGATCGCGTTGGCGGCCTCATCGACTTCCAGCAGGGTCATGTCCATGCCGCCGGTCACGTTGACCAGCACGGCCTTGGCGCCCTTCAGCGAGACTTCGTCCAGCAGCGGGTTGGCGATGGCGTTCTGGGCGGCCATCAGGGCGCGGTCTTCGCCGGTGCCCTCGCCGGTGCCCATCATCGCCTT
>JAGIBE010000019.1 GCA_017744495.1 Caulobacter sp.
GTACTGAAGAGGCTGTAACCGATACAACGGCCTCCCTAAGCCCCTACAACCGCCCCTTCCGGAACGCCTCCGCCTGCTCCGCCCGCAGCTCCTGCCGCACCCGCTTGGGCATCGCCTTGTCCACCGCCTCGCCCGGCGCCGTCAGCGCCTCGTTGGCGAACTCGAGATCCATCAGCTTCATCCGCTTGATCTCGTCGCGCAGGCGCGCGGCCGTCTCGAACTCCAGGTTCGCCGCCGCCTCGCGCATCCGCGCCTCCATGTCCTTGAGCGCGGCCTTGAAGTTGTCGCCGCTGAACGGCTTGGCGTCCTTGCCGTCGCCGATCCCGCCGATCGGCACCAGGATGCGGTCGCCGCGCTCGTAGGGGCTGTCGAGGATGTCCTTGATGTCGCGCTTGACGCTCTCGGGCGTGATGCCGTGCTCGAGGTTGTAGGCGTGCTGCTTCTCGCGGCGGCGGGCGGTCTCCTCCATGGCCCGCTCCATGCTGCCGGTGATCCGGTCGGCGTAGAGGATGACCTTGCCGTCGACGTTGCGGGCGGCGCGGCCGATGGTCTGGATCAGGGAGGTCTCCGAGCGCAGGAAGCCTTCCTTGTCGGCGTCGAGGATGGCGACCAGGCCGCATTCGGGGATGTCCAGGCCCTCGCGCAGCAGGTTGATGCCCACCAGCACGTCGAACATGCCCAGGCGCAGGTCGCGGATGATCTCGATCCGCTCCATGGTGTCGACGTCACTGTGCATGTAGCGCACGGCGATGCCCTGCTCGTTCAGGTATTCGGTCAGGTCCTCGGCCATCTTCTTGGTCAGGACGGTGACCAGGGTGCGGTAGCCCTTGGCCTTGGTCTGGCGGATCTCGTCGACGACGTCGTCCACCTGGCTGGCGCCGTTGGCGGAGACGGGGCGGACCTCGACCGGCGGGTCGATCAGGCCGGTGGGGCGGATGACCTGCTCGGCGAAGACGCCGCCGGCCCGCTCCAGCTCCCACTTGGCCGGGGTGGCGCTGACGTGCACCGACTGCGGCCGCATGGCGTCCCACTCCTCGAACTTGAGCGGTCTGTTGTCCAAGGCGGATGGTAGGCGGAAGCCGTACTCGGCCAGGGTCCATTTGCGGTTGCGGTCGCCCTTGTACATGGCGCCGATCTGCGGAACGGTCTGGTGGCTCTCGTCGGTGAACAGCAGGGCGTTGTCGGGGATGTATTCGAAGAAGGTGGGCGGCGGCTCGCCCGGCCGGCGGCCCGACAGGTAGCGGCTGTAGTTCTCGATGCCGGCGCAGGAGCCGGTGGTCTCGATCATCTCGAGGTCGAAATTGGTCCGCTGCTCCAGGCGCTGGGCCTCCAGCAGCTTGCCGTTGGCGACCAGCCACTCCAGGCGCTCCTTCAGCTCCTGGCGGATCTGGACGATGGCCTGGCGCAGGGTGGGGCGCGGGGTGACGTGGTGGCTGTTGGCGTAGACCTTGATCATCTCCAGGTCGCCGGTCTTTTTGCCGGTCAGCGGGTCGAACTCGCTGATCGCCTCGACCTCGTCGCCGAACAGGCTGACGCGCCAGGCGCGGTCCTCGTAGTGGGCGGGGAAGATCTCGATGGTGTCGCCGCGACGGCGGAACGTGCCGCGCTCGAAGGCCTGGTCGTTGCGCTTGTACTGCTGGGCGACCAGGTCGGCCATCATCTGCTTTTCGTTGATGGTCTGGCCCACCTCCAGGGTGAAGGTCATGGCCGTATAGGTCTCGACCGAGCCGATGCCGTAGATGCAGCTGACCGAGGCGACCACGATGACGTCGTCGCGCTCCAGGATCGCCCGCGTCGCCGAGTGGCGCATGCGGTCGATCTGCTCGTTGATCGAGCTGTCCTTCTCTATGTAGGTGTCGGTGCGCGGGACGTAGGCTTCCGGCTGGTAGTAGTCGTAGTAGCTGACGAAGTACTCGACCGCGTTGTCGGGGAAGAAGCCCTTCATCTCGCTGTAGAGCTGGGCGGCCAGGGTCTTGTTCGGGGCCAGGATCAGGGCCGGGCGCTGGGTGGCCTCGATGACCTTGGCCATGGTGAAGGTCTTGCCCGAGCCGGTGACGCCCAGCAGCACCTGGTCGTTCTCGCGGTTGTTCAGGCCCTCGACCAGCTCGGCGATGGCGGTCGGCTGGTCGCCGGCGGGCTGGTAGTCGCTGACCAGCTTGAACTTCTTGCCGCCTTCCGACTTCTCCGGCCGCGCGGGGCGGTGGGGCTGCCACAGCATGGGCATGGACGCGGCCTCGACCTCGGCGTCGAGGGCGACGTCATGGATGAACTTCGCGGAGACGTCTGAGACGCCGCCGTTGTCGGTCGTGGAGGATCGGGCCATGGCTTGAAGGTAGGTCCGCGGGGGCTGGAAGGCTAGGGGGCCTGCTGACAGCGAATGGCAGCAGTCTGGCGGCAGGTGGCGGCAGGTGCGTTTCCATGGTTAAGGTTGTATCGGCCGGGTCGGACGGCCTCGTCGGTTGCTTGCCGGCTTCTTGGGGGGAGTAACGAGCATGATCAGCGTGAAGTTCAGCGCGGGCCTCGCGGCCCTCGCCTTATTCGCCGTCGCGGGCGCGGCCTCGGCGCAGACGCCGGACATGCGGCTGATCAACGGCCCGGTCTATGGCGAGCTGCGCGACGTGTTGGGCGCGACGCTGTCGGTGGCGACGCCCAATCCGAAATGCCCCAAGCCCCTGGCCCTGCCGGACGGCGCCTGCCTCGACCGCGTGTTGGCCGGGATGAAGGCGCGCGGCGCGACCGCCGACCGGGCCTTGACCGGCCGCGGCGTCGAGGGCGGGGCGGGGGCGGTGATCTCCGGCCAACTGGGCCGCGACTTCCGCCTTTACGACGTGTCGCTGGGCGCCGGCGGGCCGGTGGTGACGCCGGTCGATCTGCCCAGCTCCCAGGTCCGCGTGCCGCGCGACTGCTTCTCCATCGGCCGGGGCGTCGACTACCGGCTCGACCTGCGCGACGGGCAGCTGGTGGCGCGTGAGGTCCAGACCGCCTCATGCGGTGGTCCGCCGCCCCCGGTCGGCTACGGCGGCCCGCGGCGGCCGCCGATCCTGCCTCCCATTGGGGCGGGCGAGCCGGGCGACCGCTGGCCGGCCACCGGCCTGGTCGCGGTGCGCGGGACGCCCCGGCAGCTGGCCGCCCCGCGTCCTGACTGTCCGCGCGACGCGGTCCTGCGCGACGGCGTCTGCTTCGAAGCCGGCATCGGCGTTCTGGCCTCCCAGCCGGCCCTGAAGGAGCTGGACGTGATCGGCGCCAAGCGCCTGACCGCGCCCGGCCAGGTGCTGACCAGCAAGGAGACCGAGCAGTATGTGCTCAAGCGCAAGGGGAAGGCCGGCTTCAAGGCCGACAAGCGCTGGTTCGACAAGTCGCACCTGTCGGCCCCGGCCGGCTGCGGCCTGACCACGCCGGTCGACTTCGAGGTCGAGCCCGGCGACCGGGTGCACGAGCGCGCGGTGGCTGGCTGCGGCGCGCCGCCCGCCCCGCCGCCGACCGCGACCTACGAGGCCTATGGCCCGACCCTGCCGGTGGTGTTCGGCAACCGCCCGGGCTGCGCCGAGCGCGGCGAGCAGCTGCTGGGCGACGCCTGCTTCTCCGAGGTGATCCGCTGGATGAAGGCGCGCGGCATCGGCAAGGGCGAGGCGCTGATCCTGGACCGCCCCTACGGCCTGGGCACGCGGATCGGCGAGGGCAGCGGGATCCGCTATTCGTTCGCCGACATCTGGGTCCAGCCCGACGGGACCTACAAGGCCGACCGCAAGCACGACGTCTCGCGCCGCATCGACCAGGGCGGGTGCGCCACGGTCAGCGACGGAGGTTTGGAGGCCAGCGGCCTGCTCCTGGTCCGCGCCGACGGCGGGATCATGGCCCGAGCCTACCAGTGGGTCGCCTGCCCGGTGCGGTAGGGCGGCCGGACTTGCGATCGCCGCAATCTTGAGTTGAGCTTTTGCCGATCGAGCAAGAGGGCGGGCGATGGGCGTGACGCGCAGGGACATGGCTGCCGGACTGGCGGCGGCGGGGGCGCTGCCCGGCCTGGCCTGGGGGCAGGCGCCGCAAGCCCCGGCGCCCAGCCCCTCGACGAGCCTGTTCCTGAGCGGCCGCTACCTGCCGATCCGCAAGGCGATCCAGGCCACGCCGGACGATCCGAGCCTGCAGCAGCTAGCGTCCTTCATCGGCGACGAGACGGTCGCCCTGGCCTCCGCCGGCAAAGGCCCGCCGGACGACCTGTCGCTGGACTCCGAGGCGACCGCCCAGGACGCCGTGGCCGCGATCGTCGAGGCGGCGCGCGATCGCCGGGTGGTCATGCTCAACGAAGCCCATGTCGCCTCGCGCCATCGCTGGTTCCTGGCCTGCCTGCTGCGGGCCTTGAGACCGCTCGGCTTCGAGATCCTGGCCGCCGAGGACTTCCTCAACGCCCCTGGGCCGGGCGCGCCGGACGTGCGGACCTACAAGGCCGGGGCGGCTCTGAACCCCAGCTTCGGCTACTACCTCCACGACCCGGTCTATGGCGAGGCGGTGCGCGAGGCTGCCGAACTGGGTTATCGCCTGGCCCCCTACGAGCAGCGGCAGGACCAGCGTCAGAAGGGCGAGACCGGTGCGGCCGCCATCGCGCGGCGCGAACCGGCCCAGGCCGAGAACTTCATCGCCAATGTGCTGACGCCGAATCCGAACGCCCGGGTCCTGGTCCATTGCGGTTACGCCCACCTGCGCAAGACGCCCGACCATCGGGGCCTGCTGTGGTTCGCCGCCCAATTGCGCGACAAGGCGGGCGTCGATCCGCTGTGCGTGTCGCAGGCCTATACCGGCTCGTTCGGACCGCACGGTCCTGACCCGGCGCTGACCAGGGTGGTGCTGGAGCGCTTCAAGCCGGCCGACTCCATCGTCGTGCGCGGGGCGGAAGGCTGGGTCGGCGCGCGTGCGGCCGGAGCGGACCTGGCGGTGTTCCACCCGCCCCTGGCCGATGTCGCCGGACGGCCCGGCTGGCTGGCCGCGGAGCCCATGCGACGCCGGTTGGAGGTCGCCGTTCCAGGCCCTCGCGACGCGACGGTGATCCTCCAGGCGATCCACGCCATCGAGCCGGACCTGGCCATCCCGGCCGACCAGCAGGTGCTGGCCCCCGGCGCGGCCTCGGCGACGCTGTTCCTGCGACCCGGCGACTATCGCCTGCGGCTGGAGACCGACGCAGGCCTGGTCCCGCTGCGGACCGTCACGGTCTGATCCAAGTTCGGCTTAAAGGTCTGACCACCTCAGCAGCCAAGCTTGGCTGACGGTTGTTCTCTCGAACATGGCGTAAATGTGGTCTTACCAATACGTTGCGGAAACGAAGCTGAAACGCCGCGCGCCTAAGGCCGCCTCCGCGAACCTGATCGGAAGGCGTCGCGTGTAACGCGGTTGACGGAGCCTTCAGAAATCGCTGCGGGTTGCCTGTAGAATATTGACGTAACGCCGGAATATTAAGGGATTGAGAGGCGTCTCCCGGGCTGTTGGGCCGGCGTGATGCACGTGCCGGTTCCGCCGAGAGCGCCGTACGGCTCCGTTTTTCACGACGCCGTCGAGAATGCCGCCCAGCTTCCAGAAATTGGCCTGACAAATACCGATTATCGAGATTGACAGGTCAGACCTTATATCAGATGTGTTAGCGGTATCATCGGTCACGGCGCGTCAGTACGCCGAACCGGAGCGGGGAAGCGCGTGAACCAGGGACCCCTTCAGCGTCGAATTCGTCGGTCGTGTCGGCAGGGCGCGTCGCGCCTGGCCCTCGGCCTGGCGGCTTCGATCCTGTTGAGTCAGGCCGCTTTCGCCGACATGCCCCGCCTGGAAACCCAGGGCTCGGCTCAGCGCCTGGTGGTCGACGGCAAGCCGCTGCTGGTCCTGGGCGGCGAGCTGGGCAATTCCAGCGCCTCCAGCCAGGCCTACATGGCCAAGTACTGGCCCAAGCTGAAGGCCATGAACCTCAACACCGTGCTCGCCCCCGTGTCGTGGGAGCTGATCGAGCCGAAGGAGGGGACCTACGATTTCTCCAGCGTCGACGGCCTGCTGAAGGACGCCCGCGCCCAGGACATGCACCTGGTGATCCTGTGGTTCGGGGCCTGGAAGAACAGCATGTCCACTTACGTCCCGTCGTGGGTGAAGCGCGACCAGGACCGGTTCCCGCGCGCCAAGGCGGCCAACGGCGTCAGCCAGGAGATCCTGTCGGCCTTCTCGGCCAACACCCGCGACGCCGACGCCAAGGCCTACGCCGCCCTGCTGGCCCACCTGAAGGCGGTGGACGCCAAGGGCACGGTGCTGATGGTCCAGGTCGAGAACGAGATCGGCATGCTGCCGACCGCCCGCGAGTGGGGCCCGGAAGCCGATGCCGCCTGGGCCGGCCCGGTCCCGGCCGAGCTGCTGCGGAAACTGGCGAACGGCGGTGAGACCATCGAGCCCGAGCTGCGCGCCCTGTGGCAGGCGCACGGCTCCAAGACCTCCGGGACATGGGCGGAGGTTTTCGGCGACGCCGAGGCCGGGCAGGAGGTGTTCACCGCCTGGTCCTACGCCCGCTACACCGACGCGGTGACCCGCGCGGGCAAGGCGGCTTATCCGCTGCCGATGTACGTCAACGTGGCCCTGAACCGCACGGGCAAGGCGCCCGGTGAATATCCCAGCGGCGGTCCGCTGCCGCATCTGATCGACGTCTGGAAGACCGGCGCGCCCAGCCTCGACCTGATCTCGCCCGACATCTACTTCCCGAATTTCAACGACCTGGCCGGCCGCTACAAGCGCCGCGACAATTCGCTGTTCATCCCGGAAGCCAACAATGTCGGCGCGCCCGAGACGCCGGCCAACGCCTTCTACGCGATCGGCAAGCTGGACGCGTTCGGCTTCTCGCCCTTCCAGGTCGAAACGGCCGAGGGCAAGGACCAGGAGGCCGTCACCCAGGCCTACGACCTGCTGCGCCAGCTGACCCCGGCGATCCTGGCGGCCCAGGGCCAAGGCAAGATGTCCGGCTTCAAGCCGCGCGTGCTGGAGGACGGCACGGTGCTGGACCAGTCCGTGACCCAGACCATCGGCGACTACAGGTTCACCGTCGGCTTCGTCGATCCTTGGACCCCCAAGGCCGACCAGAAGACCGCCGGCCACGGCGGCCTGATCATCCAGATCGGACCCGAGGAATACCTGATGGCCGGACGCGGCCTGGTGGTGACCTTCGGGGGCGCCGGCAATGGTCCGCCCATCGCCGGCATCGACAGCGCCGTCGAGGGCGTGTTCGACGCCCAGGGCCGCTGGGTCCCGGGCCGCACCCTGAACGGCGACCAGACCCACCAGGGGCGGCACATCCGGCTGCCTCCGGACCAGTTCCAGATCCAGCGGGTGAAACTCTACCGCTACCGCTGATCAAAAACCGCAAGACCCAAGGACAAGAAGGTCCGCCGCTCCCCCGGCGGACCAGGAGTGAAACATGACCCGATTCAACCCCCGCGCGGCGCTTCTGGCCGCCACCGCCCTGGCCGGCCTGGCCGCGACCTCGGCCCATGCCCAAGACGCCGCCCCGGCCGTCCCGGCCCCGGCGGCGGCCGCCCCCGCCGACGACAACACCGCGGTCGAGGAAGTCATCGTCACCGGCATCCGCCGCAGCCTGCAGCAGGCCACCATGGCCAAGCGCGACAGCGTGGCCTTCGGCGACTCCATCTTCGCCGAGGACATCGGCAAGCTGCCGGCCACCAACCTGGCCGAGACCCTGAACCGCATCCCCGGCGTCACCCTGAACCGCGACATCAACGGCGAAGGCGTGCAGGTCTCGATCCGGGGCCTGGGCCCCAGCTTCTCCAAGGTCCTGCTGAACAACACCCAGATCGCCGTGGCCTCGGACGGCGGCACCAACGGCGGCAGCGCCAACCGCGAGGTCGACCTCGACTTCTTCCCGTCCGAGCTGTTCACCCGCCTGGACATCGCGAAGAGCCCGCAGGCCGGCACTCTGGAAGGCGGCATCGCCGGCACGGTCAACCTGCACAGCGCCCGGCCGTTCGACCGCGAAGGCCAGCACCTGACGGTGATCGCCCAAGGCCAGTACACCGACAGCAACAAGGACCTGAGCCCGCGCGGCGCGATCGTCGCCAGCAAGACCTGGGACAAGTTCGGCGTGCTGTTCGGCGTCTCGGGCGTCAAGACCAAGACCCGCGTCGACGGCTACGAGACCATCGGCTACACCGACGGCAACATCGCCGGCACCCCGGCGGGCGGCGACGGCTTCCTCTACGCCTCGACCGCGCCCAACAATGTCGGCCACGGCCTGACGCCCGGCGCGCCGGTGGACCTGGCCGCGACCTCGGGCCTGAGCCTGAACCAGCTGAGCAACGCCCTGATCCCGCGCCTGGGCCGCAACAGCCTGACGATCGGCGACCGCTCGCGCGTGTCGGCCCTGCTGTCGCTGGAATACCGGCCGAACGATGAGTGGCACTTCGCCGTCGACGGCATGTGGGCCAAGTCCAAGCGCGACTATCAGCGCCTGAACATGAACTGGTACGTCCGCAACTCGGGTCCGGGCACGTCGCCGACCTCGACCGGCGGCATGGTGCCGTTCAACCTGACGGTGGACAGCAACAACATCGTCACCTCGGGCACGTTCGCCAATTCGAGTTTCTTCCTCGAGAATGACATCTTCGACCAGACGACCAAGTTCTATAACATCAACCCGACCGCCCGCTGGCAGCCGAACGACAAGCTGACGATCGACGCCCAGGTCAATTACGGCCACTCGACCTTCTTCCGCGAGCAGCCGCAATTCGACTTCCAGACCCCGCGCGAAAGCGGCCTGGAGGTCTATTACCAGGCCTCCGACAGCGGCCAGCCGATCATCACCACCAACAAGGACCTCGGCGACCCGAACCTGGGCTGGAAGTGGTACCGCGTGAACGTCCAGAATATCGCCCGCGAGACCACCACCAAGGGCGCCCACGTCGACGGCCGCTACGGCGACGACCAGGCCAATGTGAAGTTCGGCGTGGCCTATGACGAGGCCAGCCGCTCGATCCGCGCCTTCGACAACTCGACCGCCTTCCAGACCGCCGTCTGCGGCGCCACCTGCGACGGCACGACCGGCCTGGTCACCAACGCCCAGGTCGGCCAGTACCTGCAGCGCCTGAACATCGACGACTTCGGCCACCTGGCCAAGGGCGGCGTGGGCTACACCAGCTACATCATGACCAACCTGGACGCGCTGAAGCAGGCGACCAACTACGCCCACTTCCGCGACACGGCTCCCGAGACCCGCAGCGCGGTGACTGGCGGCTCGGTCGGCGACATCGAGGAGAAGACCTGGGGCACGTATGTCGAGGGCAACGCCCGCGGCTCGCTGCTGGACCGTGACCTGACCGTCAATGTCGGCCTGCGCTACTTCCACACCGACCAGACCGTCACCAGCCCGATCCAGGTGGCTTCGGGCCTGGTCGATCAGACCATGAACGCCAAGTACGACGACATCCTGCCGTCGACCAACGTGACCTACGACTTGGCCGAGAACATCAAGCTGCGGGCCTCGGCCTCGCGCACGATGACCCGCGCCGACGCCGGCCTGCTGCTGCCGGGCACGACGTTCTCGGACATCTCGGCCCAGGTCGCCAGCGCCGGCAATCCGGACCTGAAGCCCTACACCTCCAACAACATCGACATCGGCGGCGAGTACTACACCGGCGGCATCGGCTATGTGGGGATCGCCTTCTTCCGCAAGGACATCGACGGCTTCACGGCCAACACCCAGACCACCGTGCCGTTCACGGCCCTGGGCATCAACTTCTCCGACCTGAACAGCTCGCAGCAGCAGGCCCTGAACCTGCGCGGCGGCCCGACCGTGGCCACCGTGACGCTGAACCGCCCGGTCAACCTCAACAAGCTGCTGATCCAGGGCGTCGAGGTCACCTGGGTCCAGCCGCTGGACTTCCTGGTGCACGGCGCGGGCTTCTCGGCCAACGTCAGCCGCCTGGAGCAGAGCTCGGACGACGGCCTGGTGGCCACGGGCGTGGCGCCCTGGCGCTATAACCTGCAGGGCTTCTACGAAGGCCACGGCGCGTCGCTCAGCGTGAACTACGTCTGGAACGACGAGTCGATCGCCGCCAACGCTCCGCAGAACAACATCAAGGTGCCGCTGAAGGCGGCGGCGCGCGGCCAGCTGGACGTTTCGGCCGGCTACCAGCTGCCGTTCATGGACAAGGCCTTCCGCCTGACCCTGGACGCCCTGAACATCACCAACGAGCCCCTGCGGACCACGTTCGGCTACGACAACGCGCCGTACAGCGTCTACTACCCCGGCCGTCAGGTGCTGCTGGGCCTGCGCGCCAGCTTCTAAGAGCTCCTCCTCCCCGGAGGCTTTGACTGAGGGGCGGCGCCGGCGACGGCGCCGCCCTTTTTCTTTGCCCCAATCATCCGCTCATCCCGGCGAATGCCGGGACCCAGATGGAATGGCTTCGAGGCTGACGCCATGAGCGCCGAGTCCCTCCAAATCACCCTTGCCGCTAGGGGATCTGGGTCCCGGTATTCGCCGGGATGAGCGGAGTTTTAGGTTGGTCAAGCCGTGCTAGAGAAGCGTCAGCTAGCGCGGAGTCTCCCATGTCCTCGTCCAAGTTCGCCCAGGCCCTCACCGCCCTCTTCGCCTCGCTGGCCCTGGCCGGCGTCGCCCACGCCTCCAGCCTGAAGGCC
>JAGIBE010000020.1 GCA_017744495.1 Caulobacter sp.
GTCCCGCCCTGCGTGCGGTGGGTGTTCAAGATTTCGACCATCGTCTCACCCTGCGATCGGGAACGACACGGAGAACTGGCCGTCCGTGAAGCCACGGTCGGCTGGATTGTGAGGGTCGCCCGCGTGACGATAGTAGGTCAGGCCAGGATGTTCCGTGCGAACCCTGGCCGCCAGACCTTCGCTCAGCGGGCGCTTCATGTGGACGACGAGCGACTTTTCCCATTGAGCGACCGTCGCCACGTCGTTGCCTTCGGCGACAGCTACGGCGACCACTGCGCGAAGCGCGTCGGACGTCACGGCGGACAGCGCCAGCATACCGGCCCCCCTTAGAACGTCACCACCGTCCGAATGCTCTCGCCGGCGTGCATCAGGTCGAAGGCCTTGTTGATGTCTTCCAGCGGCAGGACATGGGTGATCATCGGGTCGATCTGGATCTTCCCGTCCATGTACCAGTCGACGATCTTGGGGGTGTCGGTGCGGCCGCGCGCGCCGCCGAAGGCCGTGCCCTTCCAGACCCGGCCAGTGACCAGCTGGAACGGACGGGTGGAAATCTCCTTCCCCGCCTCGGCCACGCCGATGATGATGCTCTCGCCCCAGCCGCGGTGGCAGGCTTCCAGCGCCGTGCGCATCACGCCCGTGTTGCCGGTGGCGTCGAAAGTGTAGTCGGCGCCGCCGTCGGTCAGGGCCACCAGGTGGGCGACCAGATCGCCCTGCACGTCCTTGGGATTGACGAAGTGGGTCATGCCGAACTTGCGGCCCCACTCCTCGCGCGCCGGGTTGAGGTCGACGCCGACGATCATGTTGGCGCCCACCAGCTTCAGGCCCTGGATGACGTTCAGGCCGATGCCGCCCAGGCCGAAGACGATGGCGTTGGCGCCCGGCTCGACCTTGGCGGTGTTGGTCACGGCTCCAACACCGGTGGTCACGCCGCAGCCGCAGTAGCAGGCGGTCTTGAACGGGGCGTCCTTGCGGATGCGGGCGACGGCGATCTCGGGCAAGACCGTGTAGTTCGAGAAGGTCGAACAGCCCATGTAGTGGTGGATGGTCTGCCCCTTGTAAGAGAAGCGGCTGGTGCCGTCCGGCATCAAGCCCTTGCCCTGGGTGGCGCGGATGGCCGTGCAGAGGTTGGTCTTGCCGCTGAGGCAGCTTTTGCACTGGCGGCATTCGGGCGTGTAGAGCGGGATCACGTGGTCGCCGACCGCCAGGCTGGTGACGCCCGCGCCCACCTCGACCACCACGCCCGCGCCCTCGTGGCCCAGGATCGAGGGGAACAGACCCTCGCTGTCCAGGCCGTCCAGCGTGTAGGCGTCGGTGTGGCACACGCCCGTGGCCTTGATCTCGATCATCACCTCGCCGGCCTTGGGGCCTTCGAGATCGACTTCGACGATTTCCAGCGGCTGCTTGGCGGCGAAGGCGACGGCGGCGCGGGTTTTCATCTGACGGTCTCCAAGGTTCGAGTCGGCGGCACCTTGCCAAGGCTTCGCCGCGCGGGCGAGTCCCGCGTCACGCTTTAATGTCAAAAATTATTGACATAACGACGTGACAAGCGCACATGGAGTTAGAAATATTTTACATCACGGGAGCCGATCATGGCCTTGCGGGAAAAGAGTGCGTGGATTTCGTTCTGGACGACCCTCGTGGTCTACGGAGCCTATTTCGCCTATGTGGGCCAGGCGGCGGCGAGCGGCCGGCTGCTCAGTTTCGCCGGCCCGCTGACCACCTGCATCTTCGTGCTGGTGGTGCTGCAGGTGGGTCTGCAGATCGCCATCTCGGCGCTGAACCGCGAGCCGCGCGGGCCGCAGGACGAGCGCGAGCGGCTGATCGATCTGACCGCCTCCACCCGGGCCTTCTACGTGCTGCAGGTGGCGGCGATGGGCGCGGCGGTGACAGTCTATTTCTTCGACAAGACCCTGATGGCCCAGGCGGTGATCCTGGCCCTGGCGGTGTCGGAGCTGGCCCGGCACGGCGGCATCATCCTCGGCTACCGGCGAGCCGGCTGATGCCCGCCCCGCCGCCCATCAGGAACGACATCCGCCGCCTGCGCTTCGAGCACGGCGAGATGACCCAGGCCGACCTCGCCGCCCGGATCGGCATGACCCGCCAGACGATCGCCGCCATCGAGCAGGGCAAGTACTCGCCCTCACTGGAGGCGGCCTTCCGGATCGCCCAGGTGTTTGGCGTCGCGCTGGAGCGGGTCTTCCAATGGGAAGGCTAGGCCTTCTCCACCGGCTTGAACCGAAACCGGCCGTCCAGCAGCTCGGTCTTGGGCAGGTAGGTTCGCAGGTACAGGCCGAACGGGCCTGACTTCGGCGCGGGCAGCCAGTTGGCGGAACGCTCGCCGCCGGGGTCGGTCCGGCCGATCCACAGGGTCACCGAGCCATCGGCCTCGCGCTTGAGCCCCGGCGTGCGGTCGCCGATCGCGTAGCGCTTGATCGGGTTGTCGGTGAAGAAGAACTGGCCGTCGGGCGTGGCCTCGTACATCGACAGCGACCAGAAGGCGTCCACCGGCACGTCGGCGGGCATGCTGAGGCGATAGAGCCCGTCGCCGTTGAACAGCCCCGAGCCGTCGTCGCCCGCCGCCTTCATGTACATGGCCTCGGCCACCGGCAGCGCCCCCAGCCCCATCAGGGCGACGATGGCGCGGTAGATGTAATCCTGGCCGTAGTCGCCGAGATTGGGACGAGGATAGGCCCAGCCGTTGGTGAAGATCTGCCGCCCCTTGGCGAACTGGGCGATCATCCGGGCCTGGTCGGCGCCGGCCGCCATGGCCTTGTCCTGGGCCGAGATCAGCCGAACCCCGCTGCGCGGCTCGAACGGCGGCGTCAGGAGACCGCGCGCCCGGCGCAGGAAGGCCAGATCGGTCGCCGGGAACCCCTCCTCGGCCAGCAACGCCCGGGCGACCTCGAAATAGACAGCGGGCTCGGCGTCACGCGTTGGATAGGCGGGCGGCGACGGCGCCTTGGGCGCCGTCAGCACGAAGCCGTCCTGCACCTTGTGCGCGGCCGACAGGTCGGCCTGGTCCGTCACCAGGGTGCGGATCAGCAGCCAGGCGTGCGGCGTGGCCACCCGCACCGGATTGGGGCCTTTGGACGGCTGACCCGGCCCTACGAGCGTAAAGGTTCCGCCCTCCCCGCCCACCGTGCGCAAGCCCAGCACGGCGTTGTTGTTGGTGAACATGTCCATGATCGCCGCCGACCAGTAGCGGTCACCGGTCGGCGGGACGATCAGGGTGGCCGGCCCCTGGGTCAGGTCGAGGAAGGCCGTCGAATAGAGCGTGTCGTTGTTGGGCGTTGTCACCGCTCTGAACGTATGGTCGCTCATCGACCGGCTATGGGTCAGCTTGTTGATCGCCGCGCCGGGCGCCTTGAGCATGCGCGCGCGCGTCGTGGCCATCTCGATCAGCGGCAGAGCATAAAGCCAGGCCTCGGCTGCGGGCGAAATCTGGAAGCCCTGGGCGAAAGCCGTCCCGCCCATCGTGACGAAGCCGGCCGCGCCGGCGCTCAGCAGTTGTCGACGGTTCATGCCGCCCCTCCCCCAACATCTGTTTGAGAGGAGAAGACGCCGGAAGTCGTGCGGCCGCAAGTCCGCCTAGAAGGTGAACCGCGCCCCGCCGCCGATCACCAGCCCCTTGCCCTCGGACCGGCCGCGCAGCGACAGGTTCATCGGGAAGGCCGTGCCGTCGTACAGCACCTGGTCGCTATGGATCGCGCTGTCCTTCAGCTTGATGTAGGCGGCGCTGAGGTCGAAGTGCATGCCCGGCTTGGGCGTGATGGTCGTGCCCACGCTGTAGAGCTTGCGGTCGCCGTCCGGCACGCGCGGATCGCGATAGAGGTCGTTGGTGGGGGTCGGATCCTTCTGGGCGCCGGCCCGCACGGTCAGCCAGTCGGTGACCGCGAAGTCCGCGCCGACCGCCACATTGGTGGTGTCGTTGTAGAACTCGTGGACCGTGATCGACTTGGGCAGCAGCGCGCCGGGCAGCAGCTGGCCCGCGCCCTTTAGATCGACGCGGACATTGTCGAAGTCGCTCCAGCCGAAGCGCTGGACCTGGGCGTGCAGGGCCAAGCGCTGCATCGGACGCACGGTGACGCCGCCGGTGGCGATCCACGGCAGATCGAAATTGGTGGTGGCTTCCTGCTTGCTGGTGACCAAGGCGAACGGTCCCTGGAAGCCGTAGATGGTCACGTCGCCGTCCAGGTGGTGCTTGTAGCCCGAACGGTAGCTGGCCCCGATCGTCGCCCACTTTGCCGGACGCAGCTGGGCTCCGGCGTTCCAGCCGAAGCGGGTGTCGCTGCCCTTGACCTCGATCTTGCCGTCCGGGAACGGGGCGATCAGGTCAGGGGCCATCTGGCTGAAGGTGGCGTCGAAATAGTCGACATTGCCGCCCACCCCGACGTTCAGCCAGTTCGTGACCCGCATCGACACGGCGGTCTGCATGTTGATGTTCAGGAACCGCGACTTGATCGCGCCGTAGCGCACCCAGCTGTCGCCGTCATAGGTGGTGATGGCGTTGAACGGGGCGTTGATGCCGATGCCCACCGCGATCCGGTCGGTGACCGGCATCGCGAAGGCGAAGTTGGGCACGACCGACTTGGGGATCGGGTCCTTAGCCACGGGGTTGCCGCCCACCGGTTGGGGCGGGAGGAGCGCGATGTTGGGCAGACTGTTCAGGGTGGGGATCAGCACCCCGTTGGTCAGGCCGGGCAGCACGCCGCTGAGCAAGCCCGTGACCCCGCCCGGCAAGCCCGGAATGGGTGTGCCCAGCGCCGATGGGACGTTCAGGGTGGGCCGCTGCAGGGTCGAGCCCTCGTCGGTCACCGTGCCGTCGACCTTGACGCCGAAGAGACCGGAATAGACCTCCTTGCCCTCCAGCCGGCCGATGGCCGCCGGATTCCACAACATCGACTCCGCGCCGGTGTCGGTGACCTCGCCGGAAAAGGCGCGGCCCGCGCCCTTCACCGACTGCTCTTGGATGTAGAACGCCCCCGCCGCCGCGCTCGAGGCGCAGGCCATCACGCTCCCGGCCACGCCCATGGCGAGCCAGGTCCGAAGACCGTTGATCACTGGAATGTCCTCCCTGTCGGCCATCCGACAATGGCCGTTCACGCCCGCAACGTGGCCAGGGGGACTTTGGTTCCGCTTAGGTTTCGGAGCCTTCTTCGCCTTCCGTAACGGAAGT
Source organism: Caulobacter sp. (assembly GCA_017744495.1). Lineage (GTDB taxonomy): Bacteria > Pseudomonadota > Alphaproteobacteria > Caulobacterales > Caulobacteraceae > Caulobacter. The sequence continues at coordinate 5,177 of JAGIBE010000020.1, forward strand.
TTCGGCGGCTTTCCGCGCCTTCTGCTCGGCCAGCTTGGCCAGCACGCGGCCCCGTCCCCGCGACAGGGCGGTGACCACGCCGCGGAAGGTGCGCACCTCCTGCTCGGTCAGCCGGGCCCTCGCCAGCGGGGCGCGCAGGTTGCGGACCATCGACGGCTTCTTCTCGGGCGGATGGTAGAAACCGGCCTTCTCCAGCTCGTCCTCGAGTTGGCCGTAGAGACCCAGCAGGCTCGACTGGTCGGCCGGCTCGGCGACGTTGTACTCGAATCGCGACCACGGCCGGTCATCGACGGTCATCTTCCATTCGTAGGCGTTGATCGAAACCGCCTGGGCCAGGTTCAGCGAGCGGAAGCGCTCGTCGATCGGGATCGAGACGATAGCTTGGCACAGGGCGATGTCGTCGGTCTCCAGCCCGGCGCGCTCGCCACCGAACAGCAGGCCCACCGGGAAGCCTTGGGCGACGTCGGCCGCCAGGTGGCCGGCGGCTTCGCGCGGGGTGTAGACCGGCAGGCGGGTCTCGCGCGGACGGGCCGTGGTGGCGAAGACCAGCTTCAGGTCGGCGATGGCGTCTTCCAGCCGGTCGAACACCTTGGCGTCGTCCAGCGGCCAGTTGGCGCCCGAGGCGCTGGCCCAGGCGCGCTCCTGCGGCCAGCCGTCGCGCGGCTTGACCAGGCGCAGGTCCGACAGGCCGAAATTGGCCATAACCCGAGCGACCGCCCCGATGTTTTCGGCCAGTTGCGGCTGGTGCAGGATCACGCAGGGCGGGGAATGCTTCTCGGTCATCGCCACCCTTTGCCGCCGGACCGCCGCGCGGCGCAAGCCCCACGATCGGAGTTCGCGCGTTTAGGTCCCGCTGAAGCTAACCGAGACCGTCATGTTCCGCGCCCTCGCCGCTCTCTTTCTGATCCTGACGCTGGCCGGCTGCGGCGAGCCGCCGATGCTGGGCCAGAGGGACCCGCTGTTCGACCGCCAGAAGCTGACCGCCCAGTTCCAGCCCATCGCCGACCGCGTCGCCCCGGGCCAATTGGGCGTGGGTCTGGAGGATCTCAGCACCGGCCAGATCATCTCGTTCAACGGCGAGCGGCGCTTTCCCCTGCAGAACGTCGCCAAGGCCCCGCTGGGCGCGGCGGTGATGAACGAAGTCGAACACAAGCTGCTGAAGCTGGACGACCTGCTGCTGATCGAGGACGTCGACCTATCGCCACCGCCCAGCCCCCTGGCCGACGCCTGGACGGGTCCGTCGACCCACACCGTCAAGGAGTTGCTGGAGCGCGCCATCCGCGACGGCGACAATACCGCCGCCGATGTGCTGCTAAAACGGGTCGGCGGTCCGGGCGCCGTGACCGCCTGGCTGCAGGGCCGCAAGGTCATGAACCTGGACATCGACCGCTACGAGCGCCAGCTGCAGCCCGACAGCCTGGGCCTGGCCTCGTTCCGCGCCGGCTGGAAGGGCGAGGCCGCCTACCGCGCCGCCCTCGACCAGGTCCCGCCGCTCGAGCGCCGCCAGGCCGTCCAGACCTATCTGGCCGACCCGCGTGACACCGCCACGCCCTTGGGCGCGCTGCGGTTCCTGGAGGCCCTGAACCAAGCCGAACTTCTTGACACCGACTCCCGCCGTCTGCTGGGCGGGATCACCCGCCAGATCACGGCTGGGCCGGCCCGTCTGCGCGCCGCCCTGCCCGACGGAGCCCAACTGGTCCACGTCCCTGGCACGGCCCGCACCGACCAGGGCTTCACCCCGGTGGTCAACGACATCGGCGTCTACACCCTGAAGGACGGCCGCAAGTTCGCCGTGGTGGTCTTCATCTCGGGCTCGCCCCTGCCCCTGGCCGAGCAGGAGAAGGCGATCGCCGATGTGGGGCGGGTGGTGATCAAGGCGGCGAAATAACCGCGCTCTACTCCGCCGCCGGCGTCATCCGCGCTTGGGCGATGGCTTCCAGCAGTTGGGCCGGGCGGACGGGCTTGGAGAGGTGGAGGTCCGCGCCGACGGCTTTGGCGGCCGTGATGTGCTCTTCCATGGCGTTGGCGGTCAACATGATCAGCAGCACCGGTGGGACCTCGGCCGCCGCCTCGCGCTCACGGATCAGCCGGGTGGCGGTCAGGCCGTCCATCACCGGCATTTGCATGTCCATCAGGACCACGTCGAAGACGCCCGGAGCGAAGGCGTCCAGCGCGGCCTGGCCGTCCTCGACCATGGTCAGGTCCACGTCGAACGGCTGAAGGATGATCTCGACCACCTTCTGGTTGGTGGGATGGTCCTCGGCGACCAGCACCCGCAGGCCCTCCAGGGAGACCTCCTCCTCGTCGTCGGACGCCTCGTCCTCGACGGCGCGGACCCGTTCCAGCGGCAAGTCGACCTGGAAGGTCGCGCCTCTCCCCAGCACGGCGCGGGCGTCGATGCGGCCGCCCATCATCTCAGCCAGGGCCGCGCAGATCGACAGGCCCAGGCCCGTGCCGCCGAACTGGCGGGTGATCGACTGATCGGCCTGGACGAAGCGCTTGAACAGCCGCTGACGCACGGTGTCGTCGAAGCCCACGCCGGTGTCGCTGACGACGAAGCTCAGGCCGTCGACGGTGCGCTCGACGCTCAGCGCCACCTCGCCAAGGGCCGTGAACTTGACCGCGTTGGCCAAGAGGTTGTTGAGGATCTGGCTGATGCGGCCGGCGTCGCCCAGATAGCTGCCCGCCACGCCCGGCTCGATCGACCAGCGGAACAAGAGCGACTTGGCCTCGGCCGAGGCGCGGTGCAGCTCCGCCACCCCGCCGACCAGGGTGGCCAGGTCGAACGGCGCGGGGGTCAGGGCGAACTGGCCGGCCTCGATCTTGGAGACGTCCAGGATGTCGCTGAGCACTTGCTCCAGCAGCCGGCCCGACGAGGTGACCAGGGCGGCCAGCTCGCGACGGCGCTCAGGATCGGCCTCCTCGGCCAGACGGTCGCCGATGGCGATGACCCCGTTCAGCGGCGTGCGCAGCTCGTGGGACATGTTGGCCAGGAACACCGACTTGGCCTGGTTGGCGCGCTCCAGCTCGGCGGTGCGCTCGGCGACCCGTTCCTCCAGCGAGCGCAAAAGCTCGATATTGCCGTCGCGCTGGCTGCGCAGGGTGCGGGCCAGGGCGCCGATCTCATCAGTGCGTTTCTCGATCGGCTCGGCCTGCTCCACCTCGCCGGTGCGGTGGGCCTCGGCCAGCACCCGTAGCGGCCGCTCGACCGTCAGGCGGATCACACGATAGAGCAGCGCCACCTGGGCGACCACGCCCAGCACTCCGAACAGCAGCACCCACGAGGCCGTCTTGACCGCCGACCACACCAGGTCGTCGGACGGGAAGCTCATCAGGAAATACCAGTCCGGCTCCTTGAGCCGGCCGTAGGCGATGACCCGGTCGCCGTGGCGCAGAGCGCCGGTATCGGCCCCGATCGCCCGGATCTGGCGGACCACGTCGGCGACCTGTTCGTCGGCCTGGGCGCGCACCAAGGTCTGGGCGTCGACGACCCCGTTCTTGGCCAAGCCAGGGGCGGCGATCAACTCGCCGTCCGACGAGACGATCATGTTGCGCCCGCCCGGCAGCGCGTCCTCGACTGCCCGCAGCAGGTAGGAATCCAGCGACAGGCTGGTGCCCCAAGCCCCCACCTGCCGGCCGCGATAGTCGAAGGGCGTCATGCAGGCCGAGTTCAGCCCGCGACCGCTGGGGTCCGACAACAGCTTGCGCAGCTTGGTGCACTTCATCACCCGCTGCGGGTTCTGCTGGGGCAGCGTCAGCAGGGTCATCTCCTCGCCGCTGACGTCGAACGTGGGCGGGGCCTTGTGGCGGTAATAGGTCAGGCGGTCAGCGCGTCGGGGCCCGAACATCACCAACCGGGTGTCGGGCGTAAAGAAATAGAAGTTGTCGTAACGGTTCAGCTCGGCCTCGCCGGTGTGCGAGACCACCTGGACGGCCGCCACGAACAGCGCCTTCTGCTGCGGGGTCAGCTTGTCGCCGTCGCGCAGGAACCCGCCGATGCCGTAGGTGTAGTCCCCGGCCACCATGCCGCCGTCGTACAGCGCGTCGGGCGTGCGCCGGGTGCCGTCGCCGAAGCGCGGGAACAGGGCGTCGAACTCGCGATCCACCGTGGCCGGGTCGATCGTCGCCAGACGTCGGGCCAGGGAGTCGGAGGCGGCCTCGTGCACCTTCACCAGGTCGGAGAACAGGCGGTCCTCGGTCTTCACCCGCTCGGCGGCGTATTCGGCCAGGTGGCTGATCTGGGCGCGCGCGGCGGCGCGCTGGACGAAGACGAAGGTCACGGCCGTGGCGATGCCCGTCACCGCGATGGATAGGATCGCGACGATCGCCAGCAGACGCCGCGCGAGCGGCGATGTGACGTCGGCTATGGCTCCCCGCTTCTTCACGTCTCGTTCTTACCCCGAGAACCTCAATAAGGATTTACACGTAGATCAAGGACTTAGCGCGCGAAAACGGCTTCGTCACAGGTTCGGGGCGACCTCGGCTTTCCCCCCGGCCCGCAACAGTCTATAGGCACGCCGTCCGCGCCGCTCCCAGGCCCTGTGCGCCAAAGAGTCACAGGCGCGCCACCGCGAGAGGAAAGACCCCGCAATGGCCAAGATTAAAGTCGCCAACCCCGTCGTCGACATGGACGGCGATGAAA